>NZ_JBEOSA010000044.1:0-74396 GCF_040302625.1 Kitasatospora sp. NPDC097643
ACAACCGCTCACCCGCAGGCGACTTGACCTGCCCCACCCTCGCCACACCACAACCAACGACAGCGGGAAGCCAAAGTCACCGGCATTGGCCCTAGGCCGGCAGCCGGGCCGCCGCCGCGTCGAGGAGCAGTTCCAGCGCGAACGGGTAGCCGCTGCGGCGCATGTCGGTGGTCAGCAGGTGGGCGGTGGCGGCGATGTGCGGATGGGTGTCGGCGCCGCGGCGGGCGTAGGAGGCCTGCCAGACCTGGAGGTCGGCGTGCGCGGCGGCGGCGGGCAGGGCGAGCGCGGCGGCGTCGAGCGCGGCGAAGCCGAGGCTCTGGTCGACGAAGGCGTGGTAGATCCGGACCGCCTCCGGATCGGGGAAGCCGGCCCGGCGCAGCACGCCGAGGATGGCCTCGACGGCGGCGGTCTCGTGCTCCCGCCCGGTGGTGCGGTGCGCGGCGAGCAGGGCGGCCTGCGGGTGGGCCTGGTAGGCGGCGTGGATCCGCAGCCCGATGGCGCGCAGGTCGGCCCGCCAGTCGCCGGTGGCCCGCCAGCCGTGCTGGGCGCGGCCGATCAGCTCGTCGGCGACGGCCAGCAGCAGGTCGTCGGTGCTGCGGAAGTACCGGTAGACGGTGCTCGGATCGGCGCCGAGCGCGGCACCGAGGCGGCGGACGGTGAGCGCCTCGGCGCCGTGCTGGCCGATCAGGCGCAACGCCGTGTCGACGATGAGCTCGTGGGACAGGAGGACGCCCTGCTTGGTCGGTCGGCGCCGGCGCCGCTGCGGCGCGGGGACTGCGCGTTCGCTGCTCATGCCCCTGCACCCTAGGACAACGGCGTTGAGTTGGGTACCAAGCTCGGGTACCGAACGGAGGGCCGGTTTCCGGTCGAAGATCATCGGGCGCTAGGCTCACCCCGCAACACGACGCGAGAGGGAGTTCGATGGCGCGGGTTGCGGTGATCGGCGGGGGTATCAGCGGGCTGGGGACGGCCCTCATGCTGGGTCGGAGAGGCCACTCGGTCATCCTGTTCGAACAGGACCCGCGGCAGGCCGGGGACGACCTGGACCAGGACTTCTACCACTGGGGCCGGCCCAAGGTCCCGCAGGCCGTCCAGCCCCACTCGTTCCTCGCGCCGGTGCGCACCGTGCTGCGCGCCGAGGCCCCCGACGTCCACGCGGACCTGCTGGCCCGCGGAGCCCAGGAGTACCACGACTTCGACTGGTTCGACGAGCGCCCGCCGCACCGGGCCGGCGACGAGGAACTGGTGACCCTGCGCACCCGCCGCATCGTGCTGGAGGCCGCCCTGACCGCGGCCGTCCGGCGGGAGCCCGCCGTCGAGGTCCGGCGCGGCCACCGGGTGAGCGCCCTCACCTTCGCGTTCGAGGAGGGCCGTCCGCCCCGGGTCACCGGCGTGCGGGTGGACACCGAAACGCACCCGGCGGACCTCGTGATCGACACCTCCGGCCGTCGCTCGCCGGTGCCCGCCTGGCTGGTCGCGGCCGGCTGCCGCCCGCCCGTGGTCGAGAGCCACCGCGCCGGGATCGCCTACCTGTGCCGCTGGTACCGGCTGCGCGCCGACGGCCCGCGCGACCCGGGGCGGGTGCAGAACGGCTCGGCCGCGCCGTTCGCGCTCGCCGGTGTCTTCCCGTCCGACAACGACACCTTCGCGGTGAACGTGGTGGTCTCCACGGGGGATCCGAGCCGCGGCGCGCTCACCGACCCCGCCGTGTTCGAGGCCGTCGCCCGCCGCTTCCCCGCGACCGCCGCCTGGCTCGACCTGGCCCCCGAACCGCAGTCGGACGTCCTGGCGATGGCCGGCCTGGACAACCGCTGGACCTCGCTCACCGACCAGGAGGGACCGGTCGTCACCGGCCTGGTCAACGCCGGGGACAGCCTGGTCCACACCAACCCCACCCTCGGCCACGGCGTGGCCCTCGGCCTGCTCGCCGCCCAGTACCTCGCCACCCACGCCGACCGGATCGCCGCCGACCCGGCCGACTACCACGTCTGGACGGCCCGGGCCCTGCGACCGGTGTTCGACGAGCAGGTGGCGGCCGACCGCGTCAACGAGCAGCGCCTCACCGAGAGCGCGCCGGCCGCGGACCGGCGGGCCGCCGCCCTGGCCGCCTGCGCCTTCGAGGACCCCGTCGTGATGCGCGCCCGGGCCCAGGTGCGCCACCTCGTCCGACCGGCCGCCGAGGCCTACGGGTGCGCGGAGGTGGACCGGCACGTCACCGCCTGGCTGGCCGACCGCCCGGACTTCACGCCCACGCACGACGGCCCGACCCGGGACCAGTGGGACGCACTCGTCGGTGCGGGGCGGTAACTGCGGGACGTCCTCGTCGGTGCGGGACGGCAACTGCCGGACGAGGAGCGAGGACTGAGGATCCGTCAAAAGCGATCGTCTTTGCATGCCCATGTCGGTACAGTGCTGCGGGTCGACCCCCCACCCGACAGGCGGAGTGCCATGGCCATCGCGCGCAGGTCCATCCTCAAGGGCTCCTCGGCGGCCGGTGCCGCGCTGGTCGCGGGCGGCGCGGTCGCCCAGCCGGCCCGGGCCGCCGACCCCGGCGGCGGCCCGGCGGCCGGCCCGCTGCTGCAGAGCACCCCGCACCGGCTCGGGGCGCCCAGCGTCAGCGGGTTGCACCTCCAGTTCGGCACCGACCCCGCCAGCGAGATGACCGTCTCCTGGATCAGCCCGCAGAGCGTCCGCCGCCCGCACGTCCGGCTCGGCTCACCCGACGGCGGCCTCGGCCGCGTCGTCGAGGCCGAGACCCGCACCTACCGCGACGCGCTCAACCAGGAGGAGGTGTACGTCCACCACGCCCGGCTCACCGGCCTGCGCCCCGGCACCACCTACCTCTACACCGCCGGACACGACGGCGCCAACCCCGAGCTGGGCACCTTCACCACCGCCCCGCGCGGCCGCGTCCCCTTCACCTTCACCAGCTTCGGCGACCAGGCCACCCCCAACCTCCGCCGCCAGGTGAAGTTCCCCGACGGCGTCCCCGGACCGCTCGGCAAGTACCCGGTGTTCACCAGCAGCCAGGTCGGCTCCGCGGCCTCCGCCGACATCGTCGCCGCCGTCGAACGGGTCGCCCCGCTGTTCAACCTCGTCAACGGGGACCTCTGCTACTCCTCCTACAGCGGCCGCCACGGCCAGAGCCGCACCGCCACCTGGGCCGACTGGTTCATCAACAACAGCCGCTCGGCCCGGCTGCGCCCCTGGATGCCGTGCGCCGGCAACCACGAGAACGAGGGCGGCAACGGCCCGATCGGCGCCCTCGGCTACCAGACCTACTTCTCGCTGCCCGACTCCGCGGCGGACTCCGACACCGAGACCCGCGGCATGTGGTACGCCTTCACGGCCGGCTCGGTGCGCATCATCAGCCTCGCCAACGACGACGTGGCCATCCAGAACAGCGGCGACACGTATCTGCGCGGCTACTCCGGCGGGGCCCAACAGCGCTGGCTGGAGCGCGAGTTGCGCACCGCCCGGGGAGACCGGTCGATCGACTGGATCGTGGTCTGCATGCACCACCCGATGATCTCCAGCTCCCAGCACGGCGCCGGCAGCGACCTCGGCGTGCGGGAGGCCTGGGGGCCGCTCTTCGACGCCTACGGGGTCGACCTGGTGGTCTGCGGACACGAGCACTACTACGAGCGCTCGCACCCCGTCCGCGGCACCCTGCCCAACGACACCCGCACCCCGGTGCCGAGCGACACCCGCACCGACCTGGTCGACACCGGGCGTGGCACCGTCCACATGATCATCGGCGCCGGGGGCAACGCCGCCACCACCCAGGACGACCTGTTCGAGACGCCCAAGGGCCGGGTGGTGATCGGCCTGGAGGAGAAGCCGCGCCCGCCCGCGCCGTACCGCGAGTCGATCTGGCTCACCGAGGACGCCCCGTGGGCCGCCGTCCAGGACCGCACCCACACCCACGGCTTCGCCGCCTTCGAGGTCGACCCCGGCGACCGGCGCGGCGGGCTGACCAGGATGAAGGTCACCTACTACACCTTCGACGGCCCGTACGGCGACCTCACCCCGGTCGACACCTTCACCCTCCAGCGCCGCCGCGGCGACGCCCACGACCGGTAGTCACGGACGGAACAGCCCGGTCAGCCTGCTCCACCAGCCGCGCCGCTGCGCCGGGATGACGGGCTTGGCCAATGGCTGGGTGACCTGCTCGGCGGTCTCGGCGTTCTCGGCGTTCTCGACGGGATCGCTGCTCTCCGCGACGACCGGCGCCGCGGCGGGTCGGGGCGGCACCGGCCGGGAGTCGGGGTGCGGCTCGACCACGCGCGGGGTGAACTCCACCGGCAGCTCCACCAGGTGCCGGGAGATCCACGCCGACGTCCAGGTCAACTCCTCCTCCTCGACGGCGAGTCGGAGGTCCGGCAGCAGGGTCAGCAGGATGTCGATGCCGGCCTCGGCGACGGCCCGGCCGATGTCCTGACCGGGGCACTCGTGCGGGCCGGCGCCGAACGACAGGTGGGAGCGGTTGCCGTGCAGCGGCGCGGTCGGGTCGGGCCGGACCACCGGGTCGAGGTTGCCGGCCGCGAGCCCGAGCAGCAGCATGTCCCCGGCCCTGATCTGCTGCCCGCCGAGCACGGTGTCGGCGGTCGCCCAGCGGCCGGCCACCAGGGACATCGGCGGGGAGTCCCACAGCACCTGGTCCAGGGCCTCGCCCAGGGTCATCTGGCCGCCCGACAGGTGGGCGCGGAAGCGCGGGTCGGTGAGCACCATCTTCAGCGTGTCGGCGATCAGGTTGACCGTCGTCTCGTTCGCCGCGAGCAGCACCACCCGCAGGTGCTCCATGACCTCGTCGTCGGTCAGCCCGGCCGGGTGGGCGAGCAGCCGGCTGACCAGGTCGTCGCCGGGGTCGTCGCGCTTGGTCGCCATGGTCCGGCGCAGGCTGGCCACCACGTACTCGTTGCTGGCGATGGCGGTCTCGGTGCCCTTCATCAAGTCCCGGGCGGCACTGACCAGTTGCGGACCGTACTGGTCCGGCATACCGAGCAGCTGGGTCATCACCAGCATCGGCAGGTGCTCGGCGAACTGGGTGATCAGCTCGGCATGGCCGGTCGGTCCGAACACCTGGACCAGCTCGGTGGTGAACCGCCGGACGTGCCGCCGGACGCCGCGCCGGTCGAAGCTGTTGAGGCCGTCCAGCAGCGCGCCGCGCAGCCGCCGGTGCTCCTCGCCGTCCGCGAAGACGCACAGCGGCTGCCAGGCGATCACCGGCATCAGCGGGGAGTCGGCGGGCACGTCGCCGTCGCGGAACGCCGACCAGCGGCGGGAGTCGCGGGAGAAGAGCGAGGGCGTGCGCATCGCGGTGATGTTCGCGCCGTGGCCGAGGATCAGCCAGGCCGGCAGGTCACCGTGCAGCAGCACCGGCGCCACCTCGCCGTGCTCGGCGCGCAGCTTCTCGTACAGGCCCGCCGGGTCGGCCTCGGCCTCCGGCCCGAAGAGCCGCCGCAGGCCGCCGGGGCCGATCGGTTCGACGGCGTGCCCGTGGGCGGGGCAGCCCGGGGGCGGGGTGGGGGAGGAGGCGTCGTCGGGGAACGCGGTCGTCACGGAGTCTCCGGAGTCGTCGGCTGGTCGGGGCGCCACGGGGGGCGGGGGTTTTACGGGGGTGCGGCGGGCTCACCCGGCAGGCGGCGCCGCGAGCTCGTACAGGTAGCGCATCAGCGCCAGCAGGGTGTCCCGGCTGGACGAGCGGCTGCGCGCGTCGCAGTTCACGATCGGTACCTCCGGCGGCAGGTCGAGGGCCGCGCGCAGCTCCTCGACCGGGTAACCGGGCGCCTCGGGGAAGCCGTTGACGGCCACCACGAAGGGCACGCCCCGGTCCTCCAGCCGTCCGATCACCTCGAAGCTGACCTCCAGGCGGCGGGTGTCCACCAGCACCACCGCGCCCAGGGCGCCCTCGAACAGGCCGTTCCAGAGGAACCAGAACCGCTCCTGCCCGGGGGTACCGAAGACGTACAGCACGAGCTGCTCGCTGATGCTGATCCGGCCGAAGTCCATCGCCACGGTGGTCTCGGTCTTGCGCTCGACCCCGGTCGGGTCGTCCACACCGACCCCGGCCTGGGTCATCGTCTCCTCGGTGGTCAGCGGACGGATCTCGCTGACCGAGCCGACCAGTGTCGTCTTGCCGACACCGAAGCCGCCGACGATCACCACCTTGACGGCCATCGCGACCGAGTCCGGCAACAGGTCCGCACTCGCCGGTCCCACCAGCGTGTCAGAGCCTCTGAAGTCCATGCATCACCGCCTCCAACAGGGCACGGTCGGGAAGTTCCGCCGCGGGGACGGCGGCGCGGGCCTCGATCCGCCCGTCGTCGAGCAGGTCCGCCAACAGCACGGTGACCACGCTCATGGGTAGCTCGAGGTAGGCGGAGATCTCCGCCACCGACAGCGGCGAGCCGCACAGGCGCAGGATCGCCGCGTGCTCGGGCTGCATGGTGGGCGTCGGCTCCGCGTGGGCGACGATCAGGGTGACCAGGTCGAACTCGCCCTGGCCGGCCGGACCGCTGCGGCCCCGGGTGATCACGTAGAGACGTTCGGGTTCGCCGCCGTCCCAGCCGTCCTGGCCGGCTGCCGTCATGCGTTCGCCTCGCTGTGCTCGTTCATGTGCCCGCCCTGGTCATGTGCCCGCCCCGTCGGGCGGGGCCGCCGTGCCGGGGCGGGCCGCTTCACGGTGGGCCGCCGTGCGGTTGGCGGTACGGTCGGCCGCTGTACGGCCGGCCGCCGCCCCGCTCACGCGACCTGCTCGGGATTGCGCGGGGGCGTGGACAGGTGCTCGCCGATCCGGGCCACCAGGTCGCGCATCTGCTGGCCGACCAGCCCGGCGTCCACGCCCTCGTCGGCGAGCACCGCGAGGTAGGCGCGGGAGCCGGCCGCCATCAGGTAGAAGTAGCCGCCGTCGACCTCGATCACCACCAGCCGCATCGAGCCGTCGCCGTGCGGGAACTCCTGCCCCACCGCGGCGGCCAGGCTCTGCAGGCCGGCGCAGGCGGCGGCGAGGCGGTCGGCGGTGTCCGGTTCGGTGCCGTACTGCGCCATCCGCAGGCCGTCCGAGGACAGCACGATGACGTGGCGGACGTACGGGACGCTCAGCGCGAGGTCCTTGAGGATCCAGTCCATGTTGCTGCGGTGCGGAATCACTGCTCGCCTTTCCCTGCCGTCTCTTCACTGCTCTGGCCGGCCGGGCCCGATGACGGCCCCTCGCCGTTGATCCCCTTGGTGAACGCCTCCAGCCACAGGCCGGGCTGCACCGGTTCCTTGGCCGGTCCGGGGGCCGCGCCCCGGGGCTGCCCGCCGGTCCGGGGCTGGCCGGCGGCCCGCCCGGTGCCGGCGCCGCCCGCCCGGGCCGCCGGGGGGCGGCGGCGGCGCTGCGGCAGGCCGTTCGCGGTGCGCTCGGTCACCACGACCTCGTCGTCCTTGCCGCCGCCCGACCCCGGGGGCCCCCACGGGTTCGCGGAGCCGAAGGACGGGCCGACGGCCCTGGTCGTCGTCGTGGTCGCGGCCCGCACGCCCCAGGGCCGGGACGGGGTGGCCGGCTTGGGCGGGTTCGCCGGGAGCGGCCGCGGGCCGGAGAAGCTGCCGATCCCGTGCGCCCGCCCGGTCGGCGGCGCGTTGGTGATCAGCTCCTGCGGCACCACCAGCACCGCACGCACCCCGCCGTACGCGGACCGCCGCAGCGACAGCTGGAAGCCGTACGCCTGGCAGAGCCGGCCGACCACGGCCAGGCCGAGCCGGGGGGACTCGCCGAGGTCGTCCAGGTCGTTGGAGGCCTGCGCCTCCCGCAGGCTGCGCTCGGCGCGGGCCCGCGCCTCGTCGGTCAGTCCGAGGCCGCCGTCCTCGATCTCGATCGCTATCCCGGTCTGCACCTCGGCCGCGCTCAGGTGCACGTGGGTGTGCGGAGGGGAGTAGCGGGTCGCGTTGTCGAGCAGCTCGGCGACGGCGTGGATCAGCGGTTCGACGGCCGGACCGACCACCGACACCTGGGCCACCGGGTGCAGGTCCACCCGGCGGTACTCCAGGATCCGCGACATGCCGCCGCGCAGCACGCTGTACAGCGCGATCGGCCGGCTCCACTGGCGGCCCGGCCGCTGACCGGCCAGCACCGCGATGCTGTCGGCGAGCCGGCCGGTCAGCGCGTTGCCGTGGTCCAGGCGCAGCAGGTCGTCGAAGACGGCCGGGTCGTTGCCGTGCCGGTCCTCCATCTCGCGCAGGTCGATGGCCTGCCGGTGGATGATCGCCTGCACCCGGCGGGCGATGTTGACGAAGGCCCGCTCGGCGGCGTCGCGCCGACCCACCTCGTCGTCCACGGCGATGACCACGCTGCGCACCACGGACTCCAGCGCGCCGCGGAACTTCGGCGCGGTCTGCGGGTCGCGGACCTGGTACTCCAGCGCCACGGTCTCCACCGAGGCGCCGTGTTTGATCCGGGCCACCACCCGGGGCAGCTCCTCCTTGGCCAGCCGGATCGCCTCGGCCTCCTGACCGGCCAGCCGCCGCTGCAACTCGCCGATCTGCCGGTTCTGTTGCGACCGCAGGCCGGCGAGCTCCCGCCCCCTGCGCGCCGACTCCGCGGCCACCACGGCCACCAGCACGGTCCCCGCGGCCCCGCACCAGAGCACCTCCGCGCGGGCCCCGGCGGACACCAGCAGCCCGGCGACCACCGCGGCGGCCGCCATCACGGCGGTGGGCAGCAGCCAACCGAGCAGCGGCGCGGAGAGTCGTCTGGCGGGCGGCGATCCAGCTCGAAGCATTCAGCATCCTCAAACGATCGAAAGAGTACGGAGACGGTCATGAGCAGTCCGCGCTGGCGACGGCCGGCTCGGGCGGCGTGGTGGTGCAGCATAGCCAAGTTCCGGACATTCCTGACGGAAACTCAAAAAGACTGTCACAGAGCCGACTTAGCCCGATTTCACCGGACATGCCAGACCAATCGCACGTCAGTCGCAACCCTGCCGCACGACCCCTCGTCCCCACCCTTCTCCCCCCGGCCCGCCCCCACCCGCAACCCGCCCCGGATTCCCCCGACCGGAGGGTTTCCACCCCAAGTCGCTACCCCCGACCACGAGTTCGTGCTACCACCCCCACCCGTCAACCCCGATCCCCCCGATTACCCGAAAAGAGGCCCCCGCCCCGCGTGGTGCCCTGCCCCCGGCCCCCGTCGCGGCTTACGCGCCGTCGAAGTCCGGGTCCACCTGCGCACCTGGCGCCTCGGCTCCTAAGGTCGGCGTATGAGCGGTCACGCCGGGGAGGTTCCCGATTCACTCGGCCGGACACTGCGCCACCTCATGGGCGACGCGGTCTGGAACGGCATGCTGTCGGGGGCGTTCGAGCGCCGGCACGCGTTGGGCGACACGCTGCTCCGCCAGGGAGAGCCTGGTACACATGTGCTCGCGCTGCTGGGTGGCGTGGCCAAGGTCATCCGGCGGGAGCGGAGCGGGGAGCTGACGCTGCTCGCGTTCCGCGGACCGGGTGAACTCCTGGGCGAGGTCGCCGTGCTGGACGACGGGGTGCGCTCGGCGAGCGTCCAGGCGATCTCGGACTGTTCGGTCGCGGTGCTCGCCAAGGACGCGTTCCTGCGGTTCGTCACCGACCAGGACCTGTTCCCGGTCATGGTGCGCTACGCCCTCGGCAGGTTGCGGGAGTCCGACCTCGCGCGGGGCGGCGGGGGCGTCGTGGCGAGGCTGGCGACCGCCCTGGTCGGCCTGGCCGAGCTCTCCGCAGGCCGGGTGGGCGGGCCGCGGCAGGGCGTCGAACTCGCCCTGACCCGTGACGAACTGGCCCAGTACCTCGGCGTGTCGCGCAACACGGTGACGGCCGGCCTGGCCGAACTCGGATCCTTCCAGGTGCACGCCGGGCGCAAGCACATCGTGCTCGGTGACCTTCCCGCCCTGCGGAGCGCGGTCGTCGCGCTGCGTGGCTGACCCGCCACCCCGCGATGTGATGCCCGTCACGGGAGTATCGCACTGAGTGAGCGGACCGCGGCACGGGTCCTGGCCATGCTTGGAGGCAGAAGGTCGCACCGGAACAACAAGGAGCCCTGATGCCGCAGTTCGACCAGTCGTTGCCCGAGACCAGTGCCCTGCCCTTCAGCCGGAGCAGGGAGCTCCCGCCGTACCGGGGGATCGTGGCCGTCGACGCCAAGGACTTCACCGGCCACCCGGCGATCGAGCACGGCACGATCAGCCAGGCCGTCCCGCACGTGTTGCAGCGGTCCTTCGAGCGGGCCGACCTCGCGGAGGTGTGGCACGACCGGAGGTTCCCCGCGTCCACGGGGGACGGGTACGTCTTCGGGTTCGACCCGGCCTGGATGCCGTTCCTGATCCATCCTTGGCTCCACACGTTGCAGGAGGTGCTCACCGAGTTCAACGTGCACTCCATCGGGACGGTGCGGATCCGGCTGCGGGTCAGCCTCCACATCGGGCCGCTGCCCGATTCGGGCGAGGAGTTCGACGGCAACGGCACGCCGCGCAACGACACCCACCGGCTGCTGGACTCCCGGCCCGTCAAGGCCATGCTGGCCGCCTCCAACGAGAGCATCACCCAGGTGGCCGCGATCCTGTCCGACCGCTGCTACCAGGACGCCGTGGTGAGCGGCTACACCGGGCGGCACCCCGACCACTTCATCGAGGTGCCGGCGACGGTGGAGGGGAAGCGATTCGACCAGCGGGCCTGGCTGTACGTGCCCGTTCCGTCGGGCAATCTCTACGACCGCCGCATCCTGGGCGACCACGTGGTCGAGGAGCAGACGGCCCGGCGAGGGCAGGCCGACACGGTGGGACGGACGTCGGCCGGGGCCGCCCAGGGCACTCCGGCGCCACGCGTGTCCGTGCGGCAACAGGCCGACCGGGGGAACATCAACGCCGGTACGGTGAACGGCGACCAGAACGTGACCAATGTGCGCGGCGACCACGCGGGCCGGGACTTCGTCCGGGGGGACTCCTTCGGCGGTGACTACGTTGCGGGACACAAGGCCGGAACGGTCCAGGGCAACCAGGGCGACACCGTCCACGGCAAGCGGAACGGGCGCCGCCGGTGAGCGCCGCCGAGCTCCCCCCCGTCGAGGAACGGCCCCCTGGCCCGGCCACTCATGACGCCGGGGGGAGCGAGGACCCCGACGAGGCCGACGCCTTCATCGAGTTCGACGAGGATTTCCTCGACCTGTCCGGTGGGCCGGCGGGTGCGGGTCGTCCGTACGTCATCTACGCCCCGCACGGCAACATCAACACCGGCTCCGTGCACGGGGACCAGCACGTGGAGAACGCGGACGGCCGTACCGCACGCGACAGCCCGCGGGTGGAGGCGCACGAGGGTCCGATCTCCGCGCTGGAGCTCCTGGATGCCCAGGCGGGCTTCGCGGAGCCCGAGTGGCTTCCCACCGCGCTGGCGGAGCTGGACAGCGGTCTGCTCTTCCTGGTCGGCGAGCCCGGTACCGGGCGGCGCACCGCGGCCCTGAACCTGCTGTACCGTCACAGCGGCCACAGCATGAACCTGCGGGCGCTCGACGGCGACGAGGATCTGTCACGCTGGCGCCCCACCCACACCGGGGCACGCGGGTACCTCGTCCACGGCCTGCTACCCACACGACCGCTCGGACCGGCTGTGATCGCCAACCTCCGCCGTCTGCTGAGCGAGGCCGGCGCCCGTATGGTGATCGTCCTGCCGTACGACCCGGAGCACCTTCGTCGGCTCTCCCGTGATCTGCACGTCTCCCCGGTCCGGTGCCAGCCCCCGGCGCCCCGCGCGGTCTTCGAGGCCCGACTGACGGCCGCCGTACCCGAGGCGAACCGGCGGGCGCGGCTACTGGAGCGCCTGGATGCGGGCCTGTTGGACGAACTGCTGACGCCGGAACTGGTCCCCGCGCAGGTCGCCGAGCTGGTGACGACGGTGAGCCGGGCCGACGAGGACGGACCGGACCTCTCCGATCTTCGTGAGCGCCTCAGCTTTCTCGCCGAAGGAGAGGTACCGGACCTGCTGAGCAGACTCCGGGACGACCCGGACGGGCTGGCGTTCCTCCTGGCGACCAGCGTCTTCGAGGGGCTTGACCACCGGGTCGTCCGCGAGGAGGCGGACCGGCTTCGCGGCCTCGCCGACGGCCGGCTGGACTCCGCCCTGCCCGAGAGCGGCGACGATGGAGGGCCGGGGCGACGCGAAGGCCCCCGGCCGAACCCGCGGTTCGTCTTCCGGCGCTCGTTGGACGACCTGCTGCACACCATCCGTGCCGAGTGCGCGCCCCCGGTGGTCCTGGCGAACACCGTCTACAGCTACACCGTGGAGGCGGTGCGCTTCACCCGGCACCGACAGGCCGAAGCCGTACTGCGACACGTGTGGCGGCAGTACGGCGAGCTCTCCGCGCTGCTGACCGAGTGGATGGACACCGTCCCCGGTACGGAGCGTGAACTCGCCGAGCCCGTCGGCCGCGTCATGGGGATGGCCGCCAGCTGGGGCGGCGGACGCCGTGCGCTGTGGCACATCCGCCAGCTGGCCACGTCCGAGCGTGCGCAGAGCCGCAGTACCGCCGCGTTCGCGCTGGGCATCGCGGCCAACGACCCCGTCCTGGCCGGCGAGATCAAGTACCTGCTCAACGACTGGAGCGGTAGGGGGAGCTGGCGGACCCGGTCCACCGTCGCCGAAGCCTGCGGGACCGACTTCGGGGCAGCCCGGCCGGAGCTCGCCCTGGCGCTGCTGCGACGCTGCCACCGGGGAGACGACGGCGACGAGCGCCATGTGGCCAAGGCCGTCCAGCACTCCCTCCGGGCGCTGATCGCGGCAGGCAATCAGCCGGCCGTCCTTCGTCAACTCGCCGACTGGGCCGACCGCGAGGGCCCGGACGCCGACCTCGCGCTCCAGGTCTTCCCCAGGGTGCTGTGGCAGGACCCCACATGGTTCCAGGAACAGCTGCTCACCGTCGGTGAGTTCACCGAGACCGTCGTCCACCTCGTGCGCCGGACCCTCAACGACGACCGGTCGTTCGACGCGACCTGCCACGTGCTGATCGGCTGGTGCCGTCTGGCCCTTGCGGACGAGTGGCGCCGAGCCGCCGTGGAGACGCTGCTCAGCGCGCTCGCCCAGGAGATGCGCCACGGCGAACTACGACTGTTCGTCGAGATCGACCGCAACGAGGACCGCGATCTGGCCGGGCGGCCCATCGCGCGCCAGGCCTTGCAGGCCTGGCGCCGGGGCGAGTCGCAGCCGCACCAACCGACCCACGCGTACGGAGAAGCCCGATGACCGCCGAGACCGACCAGCCCGTCTACCTCCGCGCCGCACACGCCCCGTGGCGGGAGATCCTGCGTCATCGTTGGTCGGGGCGGCGCGACCGCGCCCTCGTCCTGCGGGATCGCGACGGGCTCTACCACCTGCTGGGGGACCGCGCTCACCACGGCACGTCCGGGGAGGAGTTCGGCCCGGAGGCGGGGCGGCCACGGGTCGCCCGCCTCGGGCTGCGAGGCTTCGACCGCGCGTACCTCGTCGAGCTGGACGAACGCCAGGGGAGCCGGGGCGTGGGCTTACCGACGTCCTACGGGATGGAGTCGATGGAACTGCACGTCCTGTGGTGGGTGCACGACGCCGCGCAGGTGGTGCGCACCAGGACCGTGCGGGGGTGGCTGGCGGTCCGCAAGGACCTCGACCAACGACTGCGCCACCTCAAGGAGCAGTGCGCCGCCGCAGGTGTCGGCCTGGGCGCCAATGAGCTGATGCAGTACCTCGCGGCGCCCCATCTGATGCCGAACTGCGGCCTCGGCTACCGGGTCGCGGACGTCTCGGCGCGGGAGAACGGCGGGGAACTGAGACTGGGGGAACCCGACGGTGCCGATCTGCCGTACGCATGGTCGGAACGGAGCCAGGACGAGTACGCGTTCTGCCGGCGTGCCGTCCAGGACGGCCCCGTCGCACTCGCCGCACTCTGGCTGGCCAGGCACCCGGACGAGGTCCGGCAGGTGCTGGACTGGTCCGTTGACCACGCTGAGCTGCTCCGGGGCGAGACCACCTGGCAGGACCAGATGGCCGTCCTGCTGGGCAGACTGACGGGGCAGGAACAACAGGAGCTCTCCCACGTGCTGCGCGAGCGGCTGGTCGCTCTCGGCCGACGGGTACCCGGTCCCGGGACGGGCGCTGCGCCACAGGGCCCGGGAACGGACCTCGGGAAGACTCGGGCCCGCGCCAACGGCTGGCACAACGGCGTGGCGAACGGGAGGCCGGCGTGACGCGGACGACGCTGCGCCGCCGGGGGGTGCGGTCGGCGCCACATGATGCGACCGGAACGGCCCGCCTGGCCCGTCGCAGGCCACGGTCGCGGTCGGTGCGTCGGCCCGGCCGGTCGAACGCGACCGCAGGGGGCGTGTCCGACCCGCTGACCGTGTCCGCGATGGAACGCCTGCTGGCCGCCAACAGTTCGGAGCTCATCCGCGCGGACACCAAGGCCGCAGTCCTGCTGGGATTCACCGGAGCCGCGCTCGGCACCTTCATTCCCCTGACCAGGAACGACGGCATCGAATCCGGAGCTCTTCAGGTCCTCTGGTGGAGTGCGGTCGCGAGTGCCCTGCTGGCTGCGGGCTGCCTGGTCTCGGCCCTCGCGCCGCGTCACCGCAAGGGGCGGCGTCAGGCCGCCACAGGCCCTGGCTACTTCGAGCACATCGGTCCGAACGCGGGTCCGGAACGGCTGAGACGATCCTTCGAGCGTGCAGGGCGCGACCCGGCCGGCCCATTGCTGTCCGCCCTGGCCGGGACGAGCGCGATCATCCGGGCGAAGTACCGATGGATCGAGGCGGGAACCGTCCTGCTGCTCCTCGCCCTACCTCAATTCGCCGTCACGATTCGGCCGATGTGAGGGAAGGGAGCCCGGGCCGGGCTCCGGCCGGATTGCGGCCGGGGCCTGGCCCAGCGATGCAGGCAACGGATGTTGCTCCACGGGGCAATGGCTGTTGACGGATGATCGGAGGGCCCCCTAGATTGCCGGGCGTGACTATCGATGATCTTGGGCGGCGGGTGGCGGCGGATGTGGTGGGGGACGGTGGGTTGGCGGGGTTGCGGCGGTTGTCCGGGGTGATCGCGGAGTTGGAGGAGCGGCGGACCGGGGTGGTGGAGGAGCTGCGGCGGGGGCGGGTGGCGACCTGGGAGGAGATCGGGCAGGCCTGCGGGATGACCCGGCAGGGGGCGACCCGGCGGTGGGCCGGGCGGTTGCGGGCGCGGTCGTTCGGGGTGGCGGCGGAGTCGTACCAGCACGGGCGCCCGGGGTACCCGCAGGCGCTGATCGGCTCGGCGGTGCCGAGGGAGGCCCGGCGGGTGCTCGATCTGGGCGCGGGCACCGGGAAGTTGACGCGGCTGCTGGTGGAGGCCGGGCTGGAGGTGGTGGCGGTCGAGCCGGACGGGGCGATGCGGGCGCAGCTGGCGGCGGCGGTGCCGAAGGCGGCCGTGCGGGAGGGTTGGGCGGAGCGCATCCCGCTGCCGGACGGCAGTGTGGACGCGGTGGTGGTCGCGCAGGCCTGGCACTGGTTCGACCCGGCGGTCGCGGTGCCGGAGATCGCCCGGGTGCTGGCGCCCGGCGGGACGCTCGCGCTGGTGTGGAACGTGCGGGACGAGTCGGAGCCGTGGGCCGCCGAGCTCGGGGCGCTGATGCACCGTTCGGCGCGGCAGGAGATCGACACCCGGCCGGTGCTGCCCGCGCCGTTCGGCGAGGCCGAGCGGCTGGAGATCCGCTGGGAGCACGCCACCACGCGGGCCGGCATCGTCGACCTGGTGGCCTCGCGCAGCTACGTCATCGCGCTGCCGGAGGCCGAGCGGGCGCGGCTGCTCGCGGACGTCGAGGAACTGCTGGCCACCCACCCCGACCTGGCGGGCCGGGACGGGATCGCCATGCCGTACCTGACCCGGTGCACCCGTGTCCGCCGCGGCTGAGCCGACCGCCGCACCTGAGCCGCGCCCGGTGGTGATCCGCCGCCTCGGCGTCGCGGACGCCGAGCGCTACCGGGCGTTCCGGCTGGCCGCGCTGCGGGCGGCCCCGACCGCGTTCACCTCCAGCTACGAGGAGGAGCGCGCCCGGCCGATGGCGGCGACCCTGCGGCGCCTGGCCGGGGCCGAGGAGGGCCCGGGCGCGCTGCTGGGGGCCTTCGGCGAGGACGGCGCACTGCTCGGCACGGCCGGGCTGAGCGTGCCGGAGCGGCGCCAGGAACGGCACAAGGCGACGCTGTACGGGATGGCCGTGGCCCGCGCGACGGCCGGCCGCGGCATCGGCCGGGCCCTGGTGGAACGGGCGCTGCGCACCGCGGAGGAGGACCGCCGGCTGCGGCAGGTGCTGCTGACCGTCTCGGCGGGCAACGAGCCGGCCGTCCGGCTCTACACCTCCTGCGGTTTCGAGGTCTGGGGGCGTGAGCCGAGGGCGGTGTTGGTGGGCCGGCGGGCGGTGGTGAAGCTGCACATGGTGCGGCTGCTGGACTGACGGGGCCGGGGGAGCGCCCCGCGCCGCGTGTCGGTGGCCGCTCCTATCGTGGGCCTCGGCACACGAACCGAACCACAGGAGGCCGTCCGTGATCGTCGAGCGGATGCGGGTGTACCGGGAGACGTTCCCCGAGGACCAGCTGACCCGCTGGCCGTGGACGGTCCCCTGCGTCCGGGCCCTGGTCGGCCCCGGCATCGCCTTCCCCGCCCCGGTCACCTTCCTGGTCGGCGAGAACGGTTCCGGCAAGTCGACCCTGGTCGAGGCGCTGGCCGAGGCCTTCGGGGTGGACTCCTACGGCGGCCGGGCCGGCACGCGCTACGCGGGCCCGCGCGAGCCGGGCACCGTCGGCGCCCGGCTGCGCCTGGAGTACTCGGACCGCGGCCGCGCGATGGCCGCCGGCCCCCGCTCCCGGCGGCGCGGCTTCTTCCTGCGGGCCGAGACCGCGATGCGGATGATCGACGAGAACCAGGGCCGGTCCGGCTACTGGGCGGACCGGACCGACCTGATGAGCCACGGCGAGCGGTTCCTGACGGTCTTCGAGTCGATGTTCCGCGAGCCGGGCCTCTACGTGCTGGACGAGCCGGAGGCGGCGCTCTCCTTCACCTCCACGCTGCGCCTGGTCGCCCTGCTGCACGACCTCGGCCGCACCGGCGCCCAGGTGGTCTGCGCCACCCATTCGCCGCTGCTGGCCTCGGTGCCGGGCGCTGCCGTCCTGGAGGTGGGCGAGCACGGTGTGCGCGCCGTCCGCTGGCAGGACCTGGAGCTGGTCGACCACTGGCGCCGCTACCTGGAGCGCCCGGACGCCTACCTGCGCCACCTCACCGGCCCGGCCTGACGGGCGGGCCGGGCCGGTGAGGACAGGGCGACGACGGTTCAGGGCAGCGGGATGCGCACGACCTGCGGGTCGTGGTCGCTCAGCTGCGTGCTGAACTCGCTGTTGATGTGCACGATGTCGTAGCTGTAGGCCTTGGCCGCCAGCGCGCCGGAGATCAGGATGTGGTCCAGCACCTGCGAGTTGCCCTCGTACACGTAGGTGTAGCGCTCGGCGAGCGGCAGGGTGCGCGGCAGGTCGGTGAGCGAGCCGCCCGCGGTGAGGATGTCGGCGGTCTGCGAGAACTCGAAGTCGTTGAGGTCGCCGAGCACGATCACCGAGGCGTTCGGGTCCACCGCGAGGATCTGGTCGGTGAAGGTCTTCACCACGGTGGCCTGGTTGTGCCGCTGGGTCTCGGACGGGTGCGCCGGCGGCTGGTAGCGGCCGAACAGCGGCTGGTCCCCGCCCTTGGAGTTGAAGTGGTTGGCGATCACGAAGACCGGCTTGCCGTTCCAGCGGAACTCGCCGGCCAGTGGCTTGCGGCTGGCGTTGAACGCCGAGTTGTTCGGGTCGATCCGGCCGGGCGAGTACGCGAGCTGCGGCGTGCCGCCGTTGTTGACCACCGAGTCGGCGGTGGTGGAGCCCGCCCCGGGCCGGTCGGTGAAGCTCAGGCCGCGGTCGGTGCGGAACAGGAACACCTGGCGGATGTTGCCGCCCGGCTGCCCGCCGTCCTGGTCGTCCACCGGGTCGATCTCCCGGTAGGTGTAGGCCGGGCCGCCGGCCGCGGAGATCGCGGCGGTGAGCTTGGCCAGGGTCTCGTCGGCGGCGGTGGTGCCGTCGTCGGTGGCGCCGCTGTTGTCCTGGATCTCCTCCAGGGCGACCAGGTCGGGCGCGCGCAGGTTGGTGACGATGCCCGCCGCCAGGCCGTCGAACTTGCTCTGCGGGTCGCCGGGGGAGAGGTTCTCCACGTTGAAGGTGGCGGCGGAGAGCTGACCGGCCGTCGGCGCGGCGGTGACCTCGGGCGCGATGCCGCCGGAGGAGACCGCCGGGGTCGCGGTCACCTGGAGCTTGAAGTTGCCGAAGGAGTAGTCGAGCACGCCGACCGTGGCGCCGGTCAGGGTGTCGCCGACGTCGGCGGTCGGGGTCGGCGCCAGCGCGTTCGCCAGGGTCACCCGTTCGGGGTTGCCGTCGGCGGCCTGGAGCAGGATGCCGCCCCGGTTGGTCCGGGTGGTGCTGCCCTGCGGGACGACCGGGACGTCGCCGTACTTGTTGGTCGGGCCGACCACGGCCGCGTTGTCGATCTCGACCCGCATGCCCTCCAGCGACTCCCAGAAGTCCAGGCCGTCGGTGGCCGGGTGGTAGCCGCCGGCGGTCTCGACGTCGCCGGAGGTGACGCTGGAGATCACCGCGGACGGGGGCACCCGGCCACCGGCGCCGACCAGGGTGGCGGCGGGCAGCGGCGCGTTGTGGGCGAGCACCGTGACGGTGGGCGCGGTCAGCTCGGTGATCGACAGGTTGGTCGTGCCGCCCGTCCCGCCCGGCCGGTACTGGCTGACGGTGGCGCTCACGGTGACCGAGTCGCCGACCGCGACGGAGGGCGCGCCGGCCGTGTAGACGTAGATGCCCTCGCTGGTGCCGGGGTCGCTGTCGGGCTGCGGGTCCTGGTACCAGAACCCGCTCGGGCCGACCGCGGTGACCACACCGGGCACCGCGCTGACCGCGCCGCCGGCCAGCGGGGAGGTGCGGGCCGCGCCCTGGATGTCGTGTATTCGGGTGCCGCCGGTGCCGCCCCCGCCGGTGGACGAGGAGTTGCGCGGGGTGGGCGCGGCGACCGCGAAGTCCGCCGCGTTGTTGTCGGTGTCGGTGGCGCCGCCGCCGGCGCGCAGGGCGGCCGAGGTGTTGGACAGGTTGCCGGTCGGGGAGCCCTCGGCCGAGCTGGCGCTCGACCCGTAGCCGACGAAGTCCTTCACGGCGGGCAGCGTCGCGCAGCCCGAACTACAGGTCAGCGCGGTGCCGTTGGTGACCAGCGCGACCTTGCCGGAGCTGGCGCTCATGGCGATCGTGCCGGTCGCGTCCGGCGTCGGCAGCGCCGCGCCCGCACCGTTGCCGGCCGCCTCCTGCACCAGGAAGTAGTGGCCCGGGGCGATCGTGCCGCTCAGCGTGGTGCGCGACCAGGTGGAGCCGCCCGCCGAGGAGTACTGCACCGTCCAGCCGGTGACGGACACCGCGGTCGTGCCCCGGTTGTACAGCTCGACGAAGTCGTTGGTGTACGGGGCGCCGGAGTTGCCGCCGCCGCCGAACACCTGGCTGATCACGACGTCGGGTGACGCCGCCTGCGCGACACCGGCGGGCAGCGCCAGCAGCGCCGCCACGACGGCTGCGGCGGACGCGCCCGCCAAGGCCCTGTGCCGGACACGTTCGGTTCTCCGCATGAGGCTTCCTCCCTGGGAACAAGTGGCCGGGAAAATCCGGGCGCTGAGGTTGTAGCAGCGCCACCCGATGCCTACCGTGCGCGGTGGCCGACGACCAGACGTACAGCGGAAGAACGTTTCCTCGGAGCACAAGTGGGAGGTGGGGCTCCGGGTGACGCAGGGAGTTCCGCGGGTCGTGTCACATCCCGGGCCGCTGTGCCGTCTCAAGGTCTGACAGACACCGACCGACCCGGAACAGAGGAGAGACACCCCATGTCGACAACCGGGACCGCAGACCTCGTCGCGATGCTCGAACGCTTCCACTCCGCCGTGAACAGCGGCGACCCGGAGGTCGTCGCGAAGGCCATGGACGAGTTCGTCGCCCCGGACGTGCGCTTCGACGCGCCGGTGCCGATGGGCGCGACGGGCCGGGAGGCCCTGAAGCGGGTGTGGGGGGTGCTGCTGGGCGCCTTTCCCGACATCCACGTCGCCGTCGAGGAGACGATCACCGAGGGCGACCGGATCGTCTCCCGGAACCGGGTGACCGGCACCCACCGGGGCGAGTACCAGGGGCTGCTGCCCACCGGAAAGACCGTCAGCTACCAGGAGATCTTCATCCTCCGCGTCGTCGACGGGCGGATCACCGAGATCCGGGGCGTCGTCGACGTCCTCACGCAGCTTCGTCAGCTCGGCGCCCTCCCGTTCTGACGAAGCGGGTCGCGGGGTGGCGGCAGGCCTGGCCGCCACCCCGCGGCTGTTTCAGGTCAGCCGTCTCACGTCAGTGGTTTCACGTCAGCCGCAGCACCAGCTTGCCGGTGTTCTCGCCGCGGAACAGCATCCCGAACACCTCGGGGAAGTCGGCGATCCCGCCCTCCACCACGTGCTCCTTGACCGTGATCCGGCCCTCGCCGATCCAGCCCGCGATCTCCCGGGCCGCCTCGGCGTACCGGCGGGCGTAGTCGAAGACCACGAAGCCCTCCATCCGGGCCCGGCGCACCAGCAGCGACAGGTAGTTGGACGGGCCCTGCACGGCGGTCTCGTTGTTGTACTGGCTGATCGCCCCGCAGACCACCACCCGGGCGTGCATCGCCAGCCGGGTCAGCGCGGCGTCCAGGATCTCGCCGCCGACGTTGTCGAAGTAGACGTCGATGCCGTCCGGGGCGTGCGTGCGCAGCGCCTTGCGGACGTCCTCGGTGCGGTAGTCGATCGCCGCGTCGAAGCCGAGCTCGTCGGTCAGCAGCGCGCACTTCTCGGGGCCACCCGCGATGCCGACCACCCGGCAGCCCTTCACCTTGGCGATCTGCCCGACCATGGTGCCGACGGCCCCGGCGGCGCCGGAGACCACCACGGTCTCGCCCTCCTTGAGCGCCCCGACCTCCAGCAGCCCGAAGTAGGCGGTCATCCCGGACATGCCGAGGGCGCCGAGGTACGTCGACAGCGGCGCGAGCGCCGGGTCCACCTTCAGCGCGCCCTTGCCGTCCGAGACCACGTACTCCTGGACGCCGAACGCCCCGGTGACGTGGTCGCCGACCTGGAACCGCGGGTGCCGGGACTCGACGACCTCGACCACGGTTCCCGCCCGCATCACCTCGCCCAGCCCCACCGGCGGCAGGTACGAGGGCCGGTCGTCCAGCCACCCGCGCATCGCCGGATCCAGCGACACGTACCGCGTCCGGCCGACGAACTCCCCGTCCCCGGCCACCCCCACCGCCTCCACGGCGTGCTCCCAGTCCTCCGCCCGCACCTCCCCGACCGGCCGACGGGCAAGGCGGATCTGGCGATTGGCTCCGGTCATGACGCCTCCTGGCGACGGCAGTGCTCCACTGGACGCCCGATTCTAAGCAAGCGCTTATTCATCTGACCAGGGCAACCGGCCCAGACCGTTCGGTCCTTCTCGCTGCGGCTGCCGGTTCCGTTCGAACTCGATTTGGCCACCGGGGAGTTCTGAAAAGCCCTACGCGGACGGTTGCCAGCCGAGGGCGGGGGCGAGGTGGGTGGCGATGTCGGTGAGGATCTGGACGTAGTCCTCGTGGGCGAAGGTGAACGGGAGGGCGAAGGCGACCTCGTCGATCTCGCGGTGGGCGGGGTGGGCGTGGAGGCGCTCGGCGATCTGCTCGGAGGGGCCGACGAGGTCGGGGGCGAAGACCGTGCGGGAGGGGCCCTGCGGGGCGCGGGTGCGGGGGGTGCGGGCGGCGGCGTAGGCCTGGTAGCGGGCGCGCTGTTCGGCGGTGGCGCTGTCGGTGGGGATGACCACGAGGCCCTGGGAGACGCGTGCGTCGTCGCCGTCGGGGTGGTGGGCGCGGAAGGTGCGGATGTGCGAGAGCTGGATCTCGGCGAAGTCCTCGGACTCCTCGGCCCGGACGACGCTGCTGACGAGCAGGTTGAGGCCGTTCCGGCCGGCCCAGCGGGCCGAGCGCAGGCTGCCGGCGCCGTACCAGAGTCGGGAGGCCAGCCCGGGGGAGTGCGGCTGGACGCGCGGGGAGTACACCTCGATGCCCTCGGTGCCCACGAAGTCGGAGGCCGCCTCGCCGCGGACGAGGGCGAGCAGGCGTTCGGCGCGGGTGTGGGTGAAGTCCTCGTGCTCGCCGGTGTCGGGGTAGAGCGCCGCCTTGACCTGCTCCCAGTGGGTGGGCCGGCCGACGCTGAAGCCCGCTTCGAGGCGCCCGCCGGAGAGCAGGTCGACGGTGGCGAGGTCTTCGGCGAGCCGCAGCGGGTTCTCCCAGCCGAGCGGGGTGACGGCGGTGCCGAGGTGGATGCGGCTGGTGCGTTGGGAGGCGGCGGCGAGGACGGCGACGGGGGAGGAGATGCCGTACTGGAGGTGGCGGTGGCGGAGCCAGGCGCTGTCGTAGCCGAGCCGTTCACCGAGGGTGATGAGGTCGAGGGTGGACTCGTGGCCCTGGCGGGGGTCGGCCTCGTCGAACAGGCCGATGGTGAGGAAGCCCAGCTTGCGCAGCGGTCGTGGGGTCGGCGGCATGGGTGGCTCCGCGGGGGTGTGAGGAGGGCCGGGGTCGGGGTGCCCGTCGAACCTAGGCACGCGTACGACCACCGGACAAGCGCGCCCGCCGGATCGCCATCGACGCGCAACGCGGCGCAACACCCGCTCAACGTCGAGCGGGTGGCGCCGCCGAAGCGGCACCACCCGAATGGGAACGCGGCAGGTCAGCAGCTGCGCAGCTCCGGGCTCTGGTTCCGGATCTGGTTGTGCAGGGAGGTGAACTCGCGGTAGGCGTCGCTCTGTTCGGCGCCGGGCCGGAAGGCGCCGACCCGGTGGCAGTTGACGAAGGCGAGCTTCACCCCGAAGTGGTCCTCCAGGCTGCCGCGGATGGCGTTGCTGGCGAGGGCGCGCAGCAGCTGGGCCCGCTCCTCGTCGCTGGGGGTGGTGTTGTCGTTGACGAACTCGCCGTCACCGGCGGCGAGTTCGGCGCTGAGCCCGGCGACGACCTGGTAGGCGTAGGGCAGCGAGGCGCGGACGGTGTCCACGAAGTCGGCCTGGTTGACCTCGCCCTGCTCGGCCTGGGCGAGGAGGGCGGGGGAGACGTCGAGCGACATGGCGGGGCTCCTTGCGAACGGCGAAGTCTGTTGGAGATGAAAACCATTTCCCCTAAGACTGTCGCGGACGCCATGACGCCCTGTCAAGGAGCCTCCCCCGAAGGAGTGGCGCTCGCCGCCTCCGGCCGTCTGACCTTGATGACGAACACGGCGATCACCGCCGCCAGCGCGGCGAACACCAGGCCCATCTGGAAGGCGCTGGCGATGCCGTGCACCAGCACCTCGGAGGAGTACGGCGCGGGAAGCCTCCCGGTGGCCTTGAACTCGGCGACCTGCTGCGGGGTGGCCTGCCGGAGGAAGGCCCCGACCTGCTGGCGGGCCTCGTTGCGGCTGGCGGTGCCGTAGACCGTGATCAGGATCGACAGGCCCAGCGAGCCGCCGACCTGCTGGGTGGTGTTGAGCATGCCGGTGGCCGCGCCGGTCTCGTGCGGGGCGACGTGCGAGACGGCGGTCAGCATCACCGGGACGAAGATCGAACCCATGCCGAAGCCGAACAGCAGGGTCGGGCCGAGGACCCCGCCGACGTAGGTGGTGTTGATGTCGATCTGGGTCGCCCAGAAGACGCCGCTCAGGACCAGCAGGGAGCCGGTGACCAGGAAGGGCTTCGGGCCCCACCGCAGCTGGTTGCGGGCGGCGAACTGGGCGGCGGCGATGATCGCGGCGCTGATCGGCAGGAAGGCGAAGCCGGCCCGCAGCGGGCTGAACCCCAGGATGTTCTGCACGAACAGGGTGATGAAGAAGAAGATGCTGAACATCGCCGCGGCCACGCACAGCATCAGCCCGTACGCGCCCGAGCGGTTGCGGTCGCGGAACAGGTGCAGCGGGGTGATCGGCTGGGGCACCCGCCGCTCGTTGAGCAGGAACGCGGTCAGCAGGACGAGGGCGAGGCTGAACGCGAGCAGCGTCACGGAGTCCGTCCAGCCGTGCTCGGAGGCACGGATGAACCCGTAGACCAGCGAGACCATGCCCGCCGTCGCGGTGAAGGCGCCGGTCAGGTCGAACCGGCCGGGGTGCTTCTCGGACTCGTTGATGTAGAGCGGTGCCAGCAGGGCGAGCGCGATGCCGATGGGCACGTTGACGAAGAACACCCACCGCCAGGACAGCCAGGAGGTGAGCATGCCGCCGAGCAGCAGGCCGATCGCGCCGCCCGCACCGGCGACGGCGGAGAACACGCCGAACGCGCGGTTGCGCTCCGGCCCCTCCTTGAAGTTGGTCGCGATCAGGGCGAGCGCGGTCGGCGAGGCGATGGCGCCGCCCAGGCCCTGGAGCGACCGGGCGGCGAGCAGCCACGCGGAGGACTGCGCCACCCCGCCGAGCAGCGAGGCGAGGGCGAAGACCAGTACGCCGACGATGAACACCCGACGCCGGCCGAGGATGTCGCCCATCCGCCCGCCGAGCAGCAGCAGCCCGCCGAAGGTGAGCGTGTAGGCGTTGATGACCCAGGACAGGTCGGTGGTGGAGAAACCCAGCGCCTGCTGGATGTGCGGCAGGGCGATGTTCACGATCGTGATGTCGAGCACGATCATGAGCTGGGTGGTGGCGATGACGGTGAGGGCTATCCCTGGGTGCTGGCCCCGTCGCGCGGGCGCGGGCGGAGCCGGGGCCAGGGCGCGCGAGGTGGCCATGGCAGGTCCCCCAATGGCTTGGGAGTGAACGCTGGGGCTGGACGGGTTCGTTCACTAACACCGACGGTATCCCCGGAACATAGGGAACACAACCGTTCATTATGGGAGAAGTCGGAGAGCCCCGGGCGCACGAACGCCGACCGGGCCGTTCCCCACCTCGGTGGTGGGGAGCGGCCCGGCCGGGGGTGCCGCGGGTCAGTGCTGCCAGACGCGCACGTAGTCGACCTGCATGTCCGCCGGGGCGACGGTGGTGCCGCCGTAGCCGCCGACGGCGTTGTTCAGCACCAGGTACATCGGCGCACTGGTGATCCCGGTGGTGATCTGGCCGACCTGCTTGCCGTCGTAGTAGTACGTCACCGAGCCGGGCGACCACTGGGCGCCGTAGGTGTGCCAGCCGGAGTAGTCGCCGCTGGCGCAGTCACCCGGGCCGCCCGCCGGGGAGTGGAAGTGGTAGCAGGCGGTGCCGCTCATGCCCTCCATCACGTCCATCTCGCCGTCCGCGGGCCAGTTCTGACCGACCGTCCAGAACGCGGGCCAGTTGGCGATCTGCCCGGTCGGCTGGGCCGGCAGGTAGATCCGGGCCTCGAACGCGCCGTACGTCGCGTTGAAGTGCGAGTCGGACTGGACCATGCCGGAGGTGTACGGGTAGGTCACGCCTTCGGCGGTGCAGGACTGCTTGGTGGCGGCCAGGTGCAGCGCGCCGCCGGAGACGGACACCTGGGACGGGGCGTAGCCGGCCGTCTCGTAGGTGTTGGCCGGGCGGGTGCAGCTGCCCGCGTTGGCCCACGGGAACTTGGTGCCCCACTTCGAGGTGTCCAGGCTGCCGCCGTTGAACTCGTCGTCGAAGACCTGGTTCCAGGTGCCGGCGATGCCGATCGGGCCGGTGCCGGAGGGCTGGGCCGTCGCGGTCGGGGACGGGGTGCCGGTCGCGGTGGGCGACGCGGTGGGCGACGCGGTGGCGGAGGGGGTGGCCGTCGGGGAGGCGAACGGCGAGGTGCTGGCCGTGGGCGTGGCCGTTGCAGTGGGCGTGGCCGTGGCGGTGGCGGTCGGGGTCGCGGTGGGCGAACTGGTCGCGCTCGGCGTTGCGGAGGCCGTGGCCGTGGGGCTCGACGTCGGCGACGGCGTTGCGGTCGGCGTCGCGGTCGCGGTCGCGGCGGGCGACGGCGTGGCCGTCGGGGAGGCCGTCGGGCTCGGGGTGCCGGTTGGGGTGACCGTGGCGCCGTCCGAGGTGAAGGTGCGGACCGGGCTCAGCTTGTGCCAGCCGCCGCTCGTCCGGTACGCGACGTAGTACTGGTAGCTGCCGGCCGGGAAGGTCCGGCTGCCCGCTTGGAAGGTGGTCTCGGTGGTGCCGAGGACGGACCGGGTGGCGCCCGGGAAGTCGTAGTTGCCGCCGTTGGCGGACCGCACCGCGATCGCCAGGGAGCGGACGGTCAGGTGCTGCGCCGCGTGGAGGGTGGCGACCGCCGAGACGGGGCTGCCGGTGCTCGGCACGGTGGGGGAGAGCGCCAGGGTGTCCACGGTCACGAGCTCGGCGGCGTCGGCCGGGGCGGCGAAGGCTGCGGCGGCGCCCCCGACGGCGGCGACGGCGAGCCCGAGGGCCGCGATCCGCCGGCGGGCGGCCGACTTGGCGCGTCGGTGCTTCGGATGTCTGGGCATGGTGGGGAGGACCCTTTCGTTCCCCCCTCGGACCGGCAGTCCCCGGCCCCTCTGTGGGAAGGGGCCGGGACCTGCATGGTCGAGGAGCCTGCGCGAGACCGGGCCGAGATCGCAAGCTCCGTGCCCGATCGTTCCGGCCCCGGTGCGGCCGTCCTCCTAACCAAAACGCCAGGTGGGGGCCGGTTTTGGCGGCGGCGCCCCAGCCCGGTGTGACTTCGCCCATACTCCAAACAGCCAGTTTTCGGACAAAGCGCTCCAATTGACCGCGACGCCGAGGCGTCCCACAGCGGCTGACACCCGGTCGGACCGGAGCGCCGCCGACCGCGGCCGCGCGGTCAACTCCCTTGCCGCTACTACTTCGTGGAGGCCGAGCCGTCGTAGACGTGGTCCGGGGTGACGATCGCGGTGATCGCCCGGGCGAGGAGCGTGGACGGCTCCTGGCCCTGGCTGCTGGAATCCGTGTTGATCTCGATGACCAGGGTGGCCTGCTGCTCGGGCAGGTAGACGGTCACGGTCTCGTAGCCCGGGATGGAGCCGTTGTGCCCGATCCACCCGTTGGTCTCGAAGATGCCGAGGCCGTAGCTGGTCCCGGGGAAGCCGGTCGGCAGCGTCATGAGCCGCTGCGCCTGGGTCTCGGGGCTGAGCAGCCGCCCGGTGGCGACGACCTCCGCCCAGTGCCGCAGGTCGTGCAGGTCGGAGATCATCGCCCCGGCCGCCCAGGCCCAGCTGGGGTTCCAGTCCGTGGCGTCCTCGGTCGCGCCGCTCAGCGTCTGGTCGGTGTAGCCGCGCGGATGCGGCTGCGGGAACTCGGGGCCGTGCGGGAGCAGCGTGTGGCGCAGGTGGGCCGGGCGCAGCACCCGCTCCCGGAGGACCTCGGCCAGTGGCCGGCCGGTCACCTTCTCGACCACCAGGCCGAGCAGGACGAGGTTGGAGTTGGAGTACTGGAACCGCTCGCCCGGACCGAAGGTGTTCTGGTGCCGGTAGCCGTACGCGAGCGCCTCCTGCGGGGTGAAGTACCGCGTCGGGTCGCTCAGCAGGTCGTGCTGGAAGTCCGCGTCCAAGGTGTACGGGAACAGGCCGCTGCGCATCTCGGCGAGCTGACGCAGTGTGATCCGGCGGCCGCACGGCACGCCGTCGACGTAGTCGGAGATCGGGTCGTCCAGTCCGATCCGGTGCTCGTCGACGAGCTCCAGCAGGGCGGTGACGGTGAAGGTCTTGGTCTCGCTGCCGATCCGGAAGAAGGAGTCGGTGGTCATCGGCGCGCCGGTGGTGGTGTCGGCGACGCCGGTCGCGCGGACGTAGCACCCCTTGCCGGGCTGCCAGAACCCGACGACGACGCCGGGGATGCCGGCCTGTCGGCGGACGTCCGCGATCGCCTGGTCCAGCCGGGCGGTCAGCGCGGGGTCGAGACCGTCCGACGGACAGTCGTCGCGGTGGGAGCGGTCGGCGACCGCGGCACGGACGGTCGTGGCACGGACGGTCTGGGCGTGGACGGTCGCGGCGGGGGCCGCCGTCACCGGGGCCAGTACGGACATCACGAACAGCGTCGCGGCGAACAGTCGGCGGTGGTGGGTACGTCGCACGTCGGGGCGCCTCTTCCAGGTCACGGCACGGGATCGGACGTGCAACCTCACCACCGGAGCCCGGGCGCGGCGGCCCCGCGCGGGCGCGGGTCCGAGCGAGTCCACTCGTTCGGAGGGCCGGTGGGCGCGACGCGCGCGCGGCCGGGGCCGGATGTTTGGGAGGGAACGAGTTCGTTCACTAACATCGACAGTGTCCCTGGACGAAGACCGGGAGAACCGGGGGAACCGGGGGAACCGGGAGAACCGGGGGACGAGGACGCCGGAGAAGGTGCGCAGCCATGGCCGCTGAACTTGGGACCACCCGCGGAGCGGCGACGGCCGGCCCGCCGCGGCGGCGCGGCGAGGCGCTGGAGAGCGCCATCTTCGAGGCGACCCTCCAGCAGCTGACCAGCGACGGCTACGCCCGGCTCACCATGGAGGGCGTCGCCGCCGCCGCCCAGACCGGCAAGGCCGCGCTCTACCGGCGCTGGCCCTCCAAGGAGGAGCTGGTGAAGGACGCCCTGCGGGCCTGCCTGCCGCAGGCCGGCCCGGCGCCCGACACCGGTGCCCTGCGCGGGGACCTGCTGGCGGTGGTGGCCAGGCTGCGCACGGCGATGTTCAGCGAACCGGGCGCCGCGGTGCGCGCGATCATGAGCGAGCTCGACCACCAGCGGGCCCACGCGTTCCTGGAGATCGTGCTGGAGCGGGTGGTCGAGCCGACCACCCGGCTGCTGGGCGAGGTGCTGGCCCGGGGCGCCGGCCGCGGCGAGGTCCGCCCGGGATCGGTCACCCCGCTGGTCACCGACGTCGTCCCGGCGCTCATGCTGTACCGGATCAAGATGTGCGGCGGCGCCGCGGTCCGGCTCGACCCCGAGGAGATCGTCGACGAGGTGCTGCTGCCGATCGTCCGCGCCTGACCCCCCGGGCGCCGGCCCGACGTGATCCGAACGACACGCCCTACGCGCCGCTGTGGCGCAGCATCTCCTCCCGCTCGACCACCTTCACCCGCTCGCGCCCCTCGGCCTCGCCCAGCGCCCGCTCGTACGCGTCCAGCAGCTGCCAGCCCTGCCAGGTGGTGTGCCGGACGGCCCGGCGGCGCAGGTGCTCGACGACGGCCGCCGGGTCGGGTTCGGCCGCGCCGGGCAGCCGGCCGGCCGCGTGGTCGTCCAGCAGGCAGGCGACGGTCTCGTTGGCGTCGCCCTTGGTGTGGCCGATCAGGCCGACCGGCCCGCGCTTGATCCAGCCGGTGACGTACGTCGCGGTCCGGTGCGCGCCGTCGCCGTCCAGCACACGGCCCGCCCGGTGCGGGACGGTGCCGGAGACCGGGTCGAACGGCAGCTTCGGCAGCTCGTCGGAGTAGTAGCCGACGGCCCGGTAGACGGCCTGGACGTCCCAGTCGGTGAACCGGCCGGTGCCGCGCACGTTGCCGGTGCCGTCCAGCTCGGTGCGCTCGGTGCGCAGCCCGACGACCCGGCCGTCCGCGCCGAGGATCTCCACCGG
Source organism: Kitasatospora sp. NPDC097643 (assembly GCF_040302625.1). NCBI lineage: Bacteria > Bacillati > Actinomycetota > Actinomycetes > Kitasatosporales > Streptomycetaceae > Kitasatospora > Kitasatospora sp. NPDC097643. The sequence continues at coordinate 29,562 of NZ_JBEOSA010000044.1, forward strand.
GGACTCGAAGAAGTGCAGGTGGATCCGGTGCGGGCGGTCGCCGACGTCACGGATCGCCCAGTTCTCCAGGGTGGCCGCGACCAGGTCGACGTGCTTGACGGCCCGCCGCTCGGCCACCGACCCGGCGTCGTACTCGATGTCCTCGGGGTCGACGATCACCTCGATGGTCGGCGAGTGGTCGAGCTCGCGCAGCTCCATCGGGCTGAACTTGGCCTGGGCCGGGCCGCGGCGGCCGAAGACGTGCACCTCGCGGGCCCGGTTGCGCCGGAGGCCGGCGTGGACGTTCGGCGGGATCTCGGTGGGCAGCAGCTCCTCGGCGGTCTTGGCGAGGATCCGGGCGACGTCCAGGGCGACGTTGCCGACGCCGAGGACCGCGACCTGCTCCGCCTCCAGCGGCCAGTCGCGCGGCACGTCCGGGTGGCCGTCGTACCAGGAGACGAAGTCGGCCGCGCCGTGGGAGCCGTCCAGCCCGGTGCCGGGGATGCCGAGCGGGCGGTCGGCCGTCGCGCCGGTGGCGAAGACCACCGCGTCGTAGAAGCGGTGCAGGTCGTCCAGGCCGAGGTCGGACGGGTAGTCCACGTTGCCGAAGAGGCGGACCTGCGGCTTGTCGAGCACCTGGTGCAGCGCGGTGACGATGCCCTTGATCCGCGGGTGGTCCGGCGCCACGCCGTAGCGGATCAGGCCGAACGGCGCGGGCATCCGCTCGAACAGGTCGATCGAGACACCGGGGTCCTGGGCGGCGTCGGACTTCAGCAGGGCGTCCGCGGCGTAGATGCCGGCGGGGCCGGCGCCGACGATCGCGACCCTGATCGGGCGGGCCGGTGCGGTGCTGGTGGAGCTGGGCATCGTGGGCGTTCCTCCGGGCGGGCGCGGTGGGGAGGCGAACGGGATGCTCGCAGCCAACCCGGCCGGGGCGGGGCGGTGTAGGAGGGGCGGACCTATGGGGTCATAGAACGGACCTATGGCCGGGGCGGGAACGCGTGCGGCGGTCCCGCCCCGGCCGGTCCGGGGGCACTACCGGGTGGGTCAGGCCACCACGTGGTACCAGTAGCCGCCGGTGCGCAGGCCGACGTAGTGCACGTCGGTGCCGGTCTGCTGCGCCTCGAACATCATGTCCGCGCCCGTGGACGGGTCGGTGCCGGCGTAGATGACGACGTGGTGCGTGTTGTGCGGGCCGGAGCCGAAGAACTCGATGTCACCGGGCTGGCGCTGCGACTCGGAGATCGGCAGGGTCCGCCGGTCCCAGGTCTGGTCGTTGGTGTTGCCGCCGTTGCCGAGGTCGATCCCGGCGCCGAACCAGTACGCGGCGCGCACCAGGCCCGAGCAGTCCAGGCCGACGGTGGAGTTGGCCGGGCACGGCTGGATCGAGCCGGTGTAGCCGTCGCAGGTGCCCAGGGACGGGCCGGGGCCCTCACCCCGCAGCGAGTGGCCGCCGCCCCACACGTACGGGTAGCCGAGGAAGGTCTTCGTGGCGCTCAGGACCTTGTTGGAGTCGATCGGGCCACCGGGCGGCGGGGTGCCGGTGGAGCCCGGGCCGGAGCCGCCGCCGTACAGGGCGTTCTTGGTGGCCGGGCCGACGATGCCGTCCGCGGTCAGGCCGTGCGAGCGCTGGAAGTTGCGGACGGCGGTGTCGGTGGCCGGGCCGAACTGGCCGTCCACGCCGATCCCGGCGCCCGAGTTGTTGAGGATCGCCTGGAGGGTGGCGACGCAGCTGCCGGTCGTGCCGCTCTGCAGGTTGCCGCACTGGGTGCGCAGGTCCAGGTTGGTGGCGGTGCCGCTGCCGGAGCCACCGCCCGAACCGAGGCCGTACAGGGCGTTCTTGGTGGCCGGGCCGACGATGCCGTCCACGGCGAGGCCGTGCGCGGACTGGAAGTTGCGGACGGCGGTGTCGGTGGCCGGGCCGAACTGGCCGTCCACGCCGATGCCGGCGCCGAAACGGTTGAGCAGCTGCTGGAGCGTGGTGACGCAGCCGCCCTGGCCGCCCTGCTGGAGCTGGCCGCAGTCGCTGAGCAGGTTGAGGTCGGAACCGCCGCCGCTCGTGCCGTACAGCGCGCCCTTGGTGGCCGGGCCGACGATGCCGTCCGAGACCAGGCCGTGCGCGGACTGGAAGGTGCGCACGGCGGCGTCGGTCGCGGGACCGAACTTGCCGTCCGGCTCCAGGCCCGCGCCGTGGGCGTTGAGCAGGCGCTGGAGCGTCGCCACGCAGGCGCCGCTCGATCCCAGCGACATGGTCGAGCAGGAGGTGTTCAGGTCGACGTCGCCCGAGGCGGTGGCGGCCGCGGTGTCCAGCGCGTTCTTGGTGGCCGGGCCCGCGATGCCGTCGACGTCGAGGCCGTGTGCGGACTGGAAGGTACGGACGGCGTTGTAGGTGGCCGGGCCGAACTGCCCGTCGGCGCCGAGCTTGGCGCCGGTCAGGTCGAGCTCCATCTGGAGCTGGGTGACGCAGCCGTCGGTCTCGCCCTGCTGGAGGTAGGTCGGGCAGGCGGGCGACTGGATGCTGACCGGGCTGCCGACGGGTGGCGCGGTCGCGGCCGAAGCGGTGCCGGTGGCGGTCGCGGTGAACGCGCCGACGCCGGTGAGCACGGCCGCCAGGCTCAGGCCCAGCGATATCCGGCGCCGGGCGGGAAGCGATCTACTCACGGGTGGTCCTCCGCAGTTGAGGGTCGGTCAGATTGACGTCGATGCGCGGTGGTTGATGCCTTGCCGCCACGATCCGACGGACCATCAGTTTGCGGAATGCCGATCCGTACCGGCGGCCGCTGGGCCGTCCCAGGGCCGTCCGGAGTCGTCCCAGTGCCGTCTCCGGCCGGTGAGCTGGGGAGTGGGACGGCCGGGCGGGGGAAGTGGAGACGTCCCCACTCCCACCCGCACGGCGCCGGAGACGGACGGACCGTCAGCTGCCGTCGGCCGCGGCCTGACCGGGCACGGCGGGGACGGCGGGGGACGCCGCGGCGGCGCCACCCTCGGAGACCCGGGCGGCCGAGGCCTCGAAGAACCGCAGCAGCTCCACCGGGAACGGCAGCACCAGCGTCGAGTTCTTCTCCGCGGCCACCTCCACCACCGTCTGGAGCAGCCGCAGCTGCATCGCCGCCGGCGTCTCGGTCATCTTGGCGGCGGCCTCGGCGAGCTTGGCCGCGGCCTGGAACTCGCCGTCGGCGGTGATGATCCGGGCCCGGCGCTCCCGGTCGGCCTCGGCCTGACGGGCCATCGAGCGCTTCATCGAGTCCGGCAGGCTGACGTCCTTGATCTCCACCCGGTCGATGTGCACGCCCCACCCGGCGGCCGGGCTCTCCAGCATGATCTCCAGGCCCTGGTGCAGGTTCTCCCGGCCGGAGAGCAGGTCGTCCAGCTCGCTCTTGCCGATGATCGAGCGCAGCGAGGTCTGGGCGACCTGGAGCATGGCGAAGGAGTAGTTCTGCACGTCCACGGTGGCCTTGATCGGTTCGACGACCCGGAAGTACAGCACCGCGTCGACGCTCACCGAGACGTTGTCCCTGGTGATGCCCTCCTGTGCGGGCACCGGCATGGTGATCACCTGGATGTTGACCTTGCGCATCCGGTCCAGCACCGGGATCAGCAGGGTCACGCCGGGCTCGCGGACCTGCCCGCGCACCCGGCCGACCCGGAACACCACGCCGCGCTCGTACTGCTGCACCACCCGCAGGCCGGTGAGCAGCCAGAACAGCACCAGCACGGCGACGATCACGAGAATTGCCACGTTCGTTCGACCTTTCCCCGTCGCGGCGCAGCCGGGCCGGGCCCGGAGTGGGCCCCGTCGCTCGGGTGCGAGCCGCGCTGCACAGTATGCGCGCGGCGCCCGGGGACCGACAGACGCGTGCGGCGATCTCCTGACGGCTCCTTAACACCCCTGGTCGGGCGCGTGGTCGGTACCGGCGTGGCTGTGCACGGCGCCGACACGCACGCCGCCCCGCCGTTGCTCGACTTACCGGAGACCGGGCGCTTGGATGGGTCCGGCCTGGTCACCACCGCCGGACGCGACCCCGGGCACCGGCACAGCCGAGGAGCCGCCACCGTGAACGACACCCCCGACCCGGACGCCGTCCACCGGACCGAACCCGCTGCCGTGGCCCGCCGGATCACCGAGCGCCGCGAACAACTCGGCCTGGACGAGGAGGCCCTGGCGCGCCAGGCGGCCATGGCCCCCCGCTACCTGCGCCACCTGCTCGAAGCGGGCCCCGCCTTCGACCCCGGCGGCTTCCTGCGGATCGCCGCCGCGCTCGGCACCACCCGGGACGCGCTCCTCGAAGGCCGCCCCGACGCCCCGCCCGGACAGGGCGGTGCGGGCCCCCACCCGCTGCTCCAGAGCCTCACCGAGGCCGAGTGCTGGGAGCTCGTCGGCACCCACGGAGTCGGCCGGATCGGTCTGCCCGTCCAGCCCGGGCCGGTCGTCTACCCGGTCAACTACGTGGTCGACGCCGGGACCTTCGCCTACCGCACCGCCGAGTCCGGCTCCGCCGCCCCGGCCGAGGGCACGGCCGTCTCCTTCCAGGTCGACCACATCGACGAGTACCTCGGCCGCGGCTGGAGCGTCCTCGCCCTCGGGCCGGCCCACCACGTGGACGACCCCGCCGAGCTGAGCCGCCTCGCCGCCCTCCCCGGCTCCACCCCCTGGGCCGGCGGCGACCGCCCGTACTGGGTCCGCATCCGCCCCCAGGAGCTCACCGGCCGCCGCCTGGTGAGCGGCTGAGGGCCCCGCGTGGGCCGGCTCAGCCGAAGTCGGGGATCGGGTGGTCGGGGGCGAGCGCGGCCGCGATCCGCTGGGCGATCACATGCGCGTTGTGGCTCGCCGGGGCGTTCGGTCCGTTGGTGGTCGAGACGGCGATGGCCAGGTGCTCGCAGGGGAGGTAGTCCTGGGAGGCCGAGTAGCCGAAGAACAGTGGGTGCTGGGAGACCCAGTCGTCGAGGACGAGCAGGCCCATCCCGTAGTGGGTGGCCTCGGTCTGCGCGATGCAGACGTCTTCCGGGCACGTGTCGGTCGCGTGGCCTAGGCCCACCGTCCCCGGGTTCAGCAGCTGCTGGTACCCGGCGGGGGAGAGCAGCTCGCCCGCGCCGATGCCGACGGCCGAGCGGGCCAGGTCGCAGATGTCGGTGGTCTCCACCGCGCCGGGGGCGGTGGTCCACGAGGGGTTCCAGAAGGTGGACTCCTCGTACGTCCCGCGTTCGGCGGTGAAGGCGTGCAGGACGGGGGTCGGGATGTCGGGCGTGAAGCTGTTGCTGGTCTCGTGCAGCCCGAGCGGCTCCAGGACCTCCTGCTGGAGCAGGACGTCCAGCCGGGTGTTGGTGATCTTCTCCAGGGCGGCCCCGAGGAGGACGAAGTTGGCGTGGGAGTAGTTCCAGTTGGTACCCGGTGGCTCGTAGAGGCGGTCGGCGTGCGTCGAGATGGCGACCAGCTCGTCGGCCGACCACTGCCGGAACGGGTCCGCGTAGACGGCCGCGCCGAAACCGGGGGCCCGGACGTAGTCGATGAGACCGGTGGTGGAGGCGCCGAGCATCCGCAGGGTGATCCGGTCGGCGTGCGGCAGGTCGGGCAGCCAGCGCTCGACGGTGTCGTCGAGCCCGACCCTGCCCTGGTCGACCAGCCGCAGGAGCGCGGTGCCCAGGTAGCTGATCGCCACGTTGCCGTTGCGGAAGTGCATGGCGGGCTCGGCCGGGACCCCTGTCATCGACTCGCCGAGCGCGGTGGTGACGAGCTCGTGACCGTCGACGGTGACCCGCAGGATGACGGACTTGAGGTCCAGCTCCGCCTTGGCCTGCTCGGCGATCCGCAGGACGTCACGGGCGGGGCCGTGGTCGGGCAGCCGCGAACCGACGCAGGGTCGGTGGTGGCCTCCGGTGCTCGCCGCAGCGGCGGCGGTGGTGACCGGGGTGCCGAGCGCGACGAGGGAGGTCACCGCGGTGAGCGCGGCGAGGCGCAGCAGGGAGGTGGAGCGGGTGGGTTTCATGTCGGCACTATCGGCCGTGAGCGCCCGGGCACCGGCCCCGGCGGCCGGTGACCCGCATGAACGTCACCCGTTGGGCGTCGTGCCGGACGCCTCCTGCCGAGCAGGGCCGGGAGCCGGGACGGGACGCGACGGAACGGCCCGTACGAGCCACCGCTCGTACGGGCCGTTCCGTGGGTGTTCCGGGGCGGGTCAGGCCTTCTTGACCACGCTGGACTTGAGCTGCATGGCGCCGAAGCCCTCGATGCGGCAGTCGATGTCGTGGCCGTCGACGCCGTCGACCAGGCGGATGTTGCGGACCTTGGTGCCGGCCTTGATGCCCGAGACGCTGCCCTTGACCTTGAGGGCCTTGATGACGGTCACCGTGTCGCCGTCCTGGAGGACGTTGCCGACCGCGTCCTTGATCACGCGCTCGCCCGCGCCGGCCGCGCCCTCCGCGTCGCCCTCGGCGGGCGCCCACTCGTGGCCGCACTCCGGGCAGACCATCAGGGCGTCCATCTCGTACGTGTACTCGCTGGAGCACTTCGGGCACGGGGGCAGGTTGTCGCTCATGTGCTCAGGTCGTCCTATCGGTGCAGGGGGCGGCGGCCGGCACGACAGCATGTATGAACTTGAAGAATTTTTCAAATCGCTCGCTCGCCGGGAGTCGGTTCCGCACAGTGACGGAGGGTGCCGGCCCTCTGTGCACCTCTGTCCGTACCATGGACCACGCGGTTACTGACTGGTATTCAGGAGCGATGCGCAGAGTTCTGATCATCGGTGCCGGCCAGGCCGGCCTCCAGTTGGCCCTCGGGCTCCAGTCCCACGACTACGACGTGACCGTGATGACCGACCGGGACGCGGACGCGATCCGCGGCGGCCGGGTGCTCTCCACCCAGTGCATGTACGACGCCGCGCTGCGGACCGAACGCGACCTCGGCCTGGACCTGTGGGCGGACCGGGCCCCGCAGATCGAGGGGATCGGGGTGTCCGTCACCGGCCCGGAGTCCGCGCGGGTGATCGACTGGGTCGGGCGGCTGGACCGCCCCGCGCAGTCCGTCGACCAGCGGATGAAGATGTCCACCTGGCTGGAGACCTTCGCCGCCCGCGGCGGCCGGGTCGTCGTCCGGCAGGTGAGCGCCGCCGACCTCGACCACCTCGCCCGCTCGTACGACCTGGTGCTGGTCGCCTCCGGCAAGGGTGCGCTCGGCTCCCTCTTCGAGCGCGACGAGGAGAGGTCCGCGTTCGACCGGCCGCAGCGCGCGCTCGCCGTCAGCTATGTGCACGGGCTCGCGCCACGGCCCGAGCACGACTTCCCCGGCCTGCGGTGCAACGTCGTGCCGGGCGTCGGCGAGGGGTTCGTCATCCCGGCGCTCACCGAGGCCGGCCCGTGCGACATCGTGCTGTGGGAGGCCGTCCCGGGCGGTCCGCTGGACGTCTTCGCGGAGATCCGGGACCCGGCCGAACACCTGCGGGTCACGCTGGAGCTGATGAGGACCTTCACCCCCTGGGAGTACGACCGCACCCGGGGCGGGGTCGAACTCACCGACGCCGGCGCCACCCTCGCCGGGCGCCTCACCCCGGTGGTCCGTCGCCCCGTCGGCGAACTGCCGGGCGGCGGCGCGGTGCTGGGCGTCGCCGACGTCGTCGTCTCCAACGACCCGCTCACCGGCCAGGGCTCCAACAACGCCGCCAAGTGCGCGACCGGCTACCTGGAGGCGATCCTCGCCCACGGCGACCGGCCGTTCGACCGCGACTTCATGCAGGCCGCCTTCGACCGGTTCTGGGAGGACGCGCGGCCCGGCACCGCGTGGACCAATGTGATGCTGGCCCCGCCGCCGGACCACGTCCTGGAGCTGATCGTCGCCGCGCAACAACTCCAGCCCGTGGCCGACCGGTTCGCCAACGCCTTCAACAACCCCGGTGACCTGGAGGAGTGGTACTTCGACCCGGCGAAGGCGGCGGCCTATCTGGCCTCGGTCACATCGCAGGGCTGAGTGGGACCTTTCCGGGCGCGGCGGGACTCCGACGTTCTGCTCGAGCGCGGCTGGGGCAAGAGATGATCTTGAGCCTGTTGTGGAGGGGAATCGGCCAAAGTGGGGAGGAGTCGTGTGCATGGCTCGGCGTCGGCCCTTACGCTCGCCGACGGGCGGCGGGACGCTACGGCTCCGCAGTACGTCCGGCACGTCCACCGCGCGCTCTGCGCGGAATCCGGCCACGCCGCCCACCGGGCGGATCACGGCCTCGTCCACCACACCAGAGGAGTCTGCAATGTCCGACGTCTTCGCCGAGCTCGACCTCCAGGACCTGGACCTCAGCGAGCTGACCGTCACCGCGCTGCGCGACACCGTCGCGCTGCCCGAGAACGGCGCCTCCGGGGGCGGTTCCTGCTCCTGCACGGCCTCGTCCTCCTGCTCCGAGCCGCAGGACATGTAGTTCCTCGCGCCCTGAGCAAGTCCGGATCCAACGCATCGGCACGTCCCTACCAGTAGAGCCTCGGGAGACCGCCATGTCCGACCAGTTCGAGGATGCCCTCGCGCTCGACGACCTGGACCTCGGTGAGCTGACCGTCACCGCGCTGCGCGACACCGTCGCGCTGCCGGAGACGGGAGCCTCCGGCGGGCCCAGCTCCACCTCCTGCGGATCGTCCTCCTGTGCGGTTCCGCACCCGCCGGTCCTGCCGTACTGACACCGACCGGTACCAGCCGCCGGGGCCGGCGCCGACAGGCACCGGCCCCGGTGGCACGCACCGGGTCCTTACACGCGGGCGCATCGCCCGGCCGTCGGCCCGCCAGGAGGAGCCCGTCATGACAAACCGCGTCGCCCTGCCCCAGGCCGTGCCGACGACGCCGCCCGTGTTGCAGCCGGTGCCAACGCCGGCGCAGCCGCCGGCCCGTACCGCGCCGTACGCCCTGGTCCGCGCCACCGTGCTCGCCCGGCCCGCGCAGTCCGCCCGCTCCGCCGCCGTGCGCGAACTGCTGGCCGGGCTCACCGCCGTCGAGGCCGCCGACGCCGCCCTCCGGCCCACCCTCTGCGACGACCTGTACGCCAGCCGCGCCGGCCACGGCGAGGAGTTCCACCGTCAGGTGGTCCTGCCGCTGCGCCGGGACCTGCACAACGGCCGCCCGCCGCGCGCCGCGCTGCTCGACCGGCTCGCCGACCTCCCCGACCGACTCCCCGCACTCGCCGCCTGGCTGGAGCTGCGCGCCCGGCGCGCCCGTCTGCTCGATGCCCTCGCCGACGCCGTGCCATCTGCACTGGCCGCCGAACGGGCCGCGCTCGCCGAACTCTGCCGCGAACCGGCCTTCGCCCGTGCCGTCGCCCTGACCGGCGCCGACCTGCTGCGCGCGGTCGGTACCGTTGCGCGTGGCGGTGATGGCGGCGCGGTCGGGGTGGGGCGCGGGCGGGCCCGTAAGCAGGAGGCCGCCGTTCTGCGGCACGCCCTGCGGGCCACCGCCAAGACCAGCCCGCTCTCCTGGTTCACCGCCGTCGGCTGGGCGGGGCAGGGGCACGTACCGGGCGGGGAGGGGCGGCTGCGTGCCGTCGTCCAGGAGAGTCGGACGCTCGTCGGCGCCCTCGTCCAGGCCCTGCTCGACGAACCCCGGCGCAGCCGCACCTTGCCGCACCGGATGACCAGCGCCGCCCGGATCGAGGACGGGCGCGCGCACTACGGCCGGGAGCAGGTCGTCTTCACGGGCGGCCGCTACCTGGTCACCCGCGAGGAGCGGGTCGAACTCGCCGCCCGGCCCGAACTGGCCACCCTCGCGGCGCTCGCGGACACCCCTGAGGACGTTCCGTCGAGCGCTTGCGAAGGCACCCCCGCCCGCCTCGCGGAACGCCTCGCCGCCGCGCTCGGCCGCCCCGGTGGCGACGCGGCGGTCCAGCGGTACGTCGGGCGACTCCTCGACGCCGGGCTGCTGGTGCCCACGGACCCGGTCGACCCGCAGGACCCGACCCCGCTCAGGAGCCTCGCCGACTGGCTCCGGCACTGGCCCGAGGACGCCGAGCTGGCCGACAGGGTGCAGCAACTCGCCTGTCGTACCGAGGAGTTCGTGGAGGCGCCGGCGGCGGACCGTCCGGCGCTGCTGGCCGCTCTCGCCGACGACTGGCGTCAGGTGCTCGCCGAAGCGGGCCGGCCCGTCCCGGCCGACGCCGCGTCGCTCACCGTGCTCACCGAGGACGTCGTCGCGGCAGGGGGCCCGCGTGGCGAGCTCCAGGACGCCGATCGGGCCGTGCTCTCCGAACTCACCGCCCTGGCCGAGCTGTTCGACCTCGGCCATCTGATGCGGCGGGCCGCCCGCGACCGCTTCGTCGCCCGCTACGGGCCGGGCGGGGTCTGCCGCACCCCGTGGGAGTTCGGCGCCGACACCGCCGAAGCCTGGGCCGAGGCCGGGCGGTACGCCGCCCTCCCCGCCGACTCCGCCGAGCTGCCCCGCGAGCTGGCCGAACTGGCCGCTCTGCGCGAGGAGTTGCGTGCCACGCCGGTGGTCGACGGGGAACTGGTACTGCCCGCCGACCGGATCCGGGCGCTGGCCGCCCGGCTGCCCGACTGGACCGCCGCCCGGCCGCTCAGCTACTCCTGGTTCGTCCAACACGACCACGTCGACGGCCTGTTGTGCGTCAACCACGTCTACGGCGGCTGGGGGCGGTTCACCAGCCGGTTCCTCGACGCCCTCGACGGGTTCGCCGCCGCCGTGTCGCGGCCCGCCGCCGACGCCGTCGCCCGGCAGATCCGCGACGGCCTCGGTGCCGCCGCCCGCGCCGTCCAGATCCGCCCGGTCGGCGGGTTCAACGCCAACCTCCACCCCCGGCTGCTCGCCGACGAGATCGGCCCCGACCACCGCTGGACCAGCCTCGCCGAGCCCGACCTCGACCTCGTCCACGACCAGGCCACCGACCAACTCCGCTTCCGGCTGCGGTCGACCGGCGAACTGCTGGACGTGCTCTACCTCGGCTTCCTCGCCCCGATCATGCTGCCCCAGCGCATCGCCCCGCTCCTCGCCGACCACCCCAGTGGCGTCGTCAACTTCCGCTCCCTGCTGACCCGCAGCACCCTCCCCGCGCCGGGCGGCCGCGTCACCCACACCCCACGGCTGCGGCACCGCCACGTCGTCCTCGCCCGCCGCCGCTGGCACCTCCCGGCCGCCGTCCTCGACGCCCTGCGCGCCGACCTCGCCGCCGACGCCGGCCCGGCCGGGCTCCCGTGCACCGCCGTCGCCCGCTGGCGCGCCCTGCTCCAGCTGCCCGAGCAGCTCTTCCTGCACCCCGTGCCGGAGCCGTCGGCAGGCGAGGTGGCCGACGAATTCGTCGCGCGGCTGCGCGCGCCCAAACCCCAGCCCGTCGACCTCGGCAACCCCCTCCACCTGCACTGCCTGTCGAAATGGCTCACCCGGCACCCGGGCGGCGTCATCCTCGAAGAGGCCCTCCCCGCCGGCGCCGGGCAGCCCGACCCGACCCACACCGTCGAGCTGGTCGTCGAGACCTACCGGCCCGCGCGGCAGGTGGTGGGGCGGTGACCGGTCGACCTCCAACAGTGGTGTCGGTAAGGGTTGTTGTGCAGATGTCCGGGTGCGAGTGTCGAGGAGGCGCGCGATGAGTGGATCAGCCGTCGGTAGCTGCGATGTGGTCCTTTACTACTACCGGCCCACCAAGGCCCAGGCCCTGCGCGAGGCCGTGCTGCCGCTGGCACGGCAGGCGGCGGGGGAGGGGCTGACCGTGCACCTGGAGCGGCACTGGCGGTTCGGCCCGCACCTGCGGCTGCGGCTGAACGGCCCGGCCGGGCGGGTGGCCGAGGTGGCGGAACGCACCGCCGAGGGGCTGCGGGCGTGGGTGGAGCAGCACCCGTCGGTGGCGGACCGGACGGACGCGCAGCTGCTGGCGGAGGCCGAGGTGGCCGGCCGGGTGGAGCTCGTCGCGCCGCCGTACGGGCCGCTGGTGCCCGACAACACCGTCCGGGTCGAGCCCGTCGAGCCGGACGCCGTACGCTCCCTGCACGCGCTGCTGGGAGCCGACGCGGTGGCGCTGCGCGACGAGTTGCTGCGGCTCGGCCTGCCCGCCGTCGCCTCGGGCTGCGACTTCCTCGGGGCACACGGCGACGCGGCGGCGGCCCGGGTCCAGCTGGTGGTGGCGGCGCTGGCCGCGCACGCGCTCGCCCACCCGGACGGGCTGGTCGGCGGCCACTACTCGTTCGTCTCGCACCTGGAGGACTTCCTGGTCCACGAGGACCCGGACGGTGGTCTGCGGGCGGCCTTCGAACGACGCTGGGAGAGCAGCCGCGGTGCCGTCACCGCACTGGTCGGCCGGATCGCGGACGGCGGGGCGGAGGGCTGGGAACAGGACTGGGCGCACTGGTCGGCCACGGCCTGGAGCCGGACGGCGGAGCGGCTCGCGGCGGGGGCCGACCTCGGCGGCGACCGCGCCGAGTACCGGGCACGCGCCGCCGCCCTGGGTGACCGGGCCACCGCCGAGCGCTGGGACCACGAACTGCGCACCCGCTACAGCGAGTTCCATCAGCTGCTGCACCGATCGGACCCCCGGGGCACCATGTGGACCCGCTCCGACTACCTGATCTACCGGGCCTGCACCAACGGCCTGTACCGGCTGTTCGCGATCTGCGACGTCCGGCCGGTGGAACGCTACCTGGCCGCCCACCTGGTGGTGCGCAGCGTGCCGGAGCTGACCGGGCACCGGTGGCAGACGCGGGTCGACGAAGTGATCGCCGCGGTCGAGGGGGCGGCATGACGGCCGAGCTGGACGGCACGTCGGTGCCGCGTCCGGGGGCAGGCGTCGACGGTGCGTCGGCATCGGGCCCCGTCGGCGGTGCGTCGCCGTCGCGTCCTCGGCCGCGCCTGCGTCCGGGCGTTGCGGTGACCCCGCTTCGGGCCGGGCTGCACGTGCGCGGGCGCGGCACCAGCCTCACCCTGGAAGGCAGCCGGGCGCTCCCGGCGCTGTGGCAGCTGCTGGCACCCCGGCTGGGCCCGGACCCCGAACCGGAGCCGGTGGGCGAGCCGACGGGGGAGCGCGTGGCGGCGGCACTGGCGACGGTGACCGCGCGGCTGCGCGAGTACGACCTGCTGGTCGACCACCCCGACGGCGTCGAACTCCCGCCGTGGCCCGGCTCGGTGGCCGACCGGCCCGCGCAGGCGGCAGCCGAGCTGGCGGCCGCCCGCCCGGTGGTGGCCGCCGCCGACCCCGACGGGCTGCCGCTGGCCGAGGCCGTGGCACGCGCGCTGCGCCGGGCGGGGGCGACGCCGACGGTCGTCGCCGAACCGGGCCTGGCCGCCGGGCTGGTGCTGGTGGCGGACGGCACGGTGGCCGTGGCCGTGCAGGGCGACGCGGACGGGGGCTTCGTCACGGCACCCGCCGACCCGGCCCGCACCCGTGCGGACGCCACCACCCTCGCGGCGAGCCTCGGAACCAGCTCGACGCCGCCGCCTCCGGCCCTTACCGCGCTGCTCGCGGGCGCGGCTGCCCACCGGCTGCTCTGCGCGGTCGCCGGCCTGCCGGACCCGGCTGATCCAGTCGATCCGGTGGGAGCTCCGGCCGATGCGCCGACCGCTGCTGAGGGTGTACCGCCCAGCGACGCGCCGCCCGGCGATCCGCGCCTGCTCGCCGGCCGCCCCGCCGTACTGGTCGCCGAGGCCCACCCGTTGCGCGCCGACCACCACCCCTGGGCCGCCGCCCCCGGGCCCGTGGCCGCCCCGCCCGAGCACCTGGCCGAGGCGCTGCGGCGGATCACGGCCCTCGGGGACCCCCGGCTCGGGGTGATCGACGCGCCGGCGCCCGGCGCCCTGTCGCAACTGCCCGTCCCGCTGGTGTCCTGTCGGACCCCGTCCGGCACGCTGGTGGCGGGCGCCGTCCGGACGGACCTGGCCCGGCTGGCGGCCGCCTGCCGCTCCGTCGAACTCCACCTGGCCGACACGGAGTTGGCCGACACGGAGTTGGCCGCCCCGGTGGTCGGCGCCGACCCTGACCACGCCCTCGGCCGTGCCCTGCGCCGCGCGGCACACGCCCTTCCGGCGGTGCCGGTCGGACCCGGTGCGGCCGGCTGGCGGGACCACCCGCAAGCCGCGCACTGGTGGACCACCCTGACCCGGAGCCTCGGCACCGCACCTGACCTGACGATCAGTCAACTCGTCGCCGGGCAAGCCTTCATGGCTGTCCTACGCCTGCCGAGCCCGGCTGCCGGAACCCCGCCCGTCGTGCTCGGCCGCGCCGTCGAGGCGACGCCCGCCGATGCGGTGGCGGTCGCCGCGCTGGCCGCGCTCACCCGCCGTACCGCCGCCGCCCACGGGCTGGCCGCCGCCCACCACACCACCCTGTCCGGCGCCGCCGCCCCGCTCGCCGCAGCGGGCCTGCGACCGGCGGCGTGGACGGACGAGGGCTGGACGGACCGTTGGCTGACCGCCCTCGCCGCCCGCGAACCCGAGCTACAGGCCGCACTTCTCCACACCACCGGACTGCGGGTCGCCGTCTGGCACCCCGTCGCCCCCGCCGCCCGCTCACTGGCGAACGCCCTCCAGGGCTGCGGCTTCACCGCCCTGGTGCCCACGGAGGGACCCCGATGACCGTCCGCCCCGCCGTTACCTCCCTCCCCGCCCTCCCGGTCCTCCCCACCCTCCCGGTCCTCACGCCCGAGCAGGCGCTGGCGACCACCTCCGGCACCGCCGCCGTCCACCTCACCGCCTGGACGCTCGGCCTGGCCGAGGAGCTCAGCCGCCACGCGCTCGCCCACCCCGTCCGGTTCGTGCCGATCCGGGAGGACGGCGCGCTGACCCTGATCGGGCCGGTGCTGCACCCGGGGGCCGCGGCCTGCCTGCGGTGCACCGAGTACCAGCGCCTGGCCACGGCGGGTGGCCGAGTGCCCTGGCAGAGTCCGGCCCTGGCGCTCGCCGGCACCGGCACACCGGCCTTCACCGACGCGGTCACCCGGCTCGCAGCCGAACTGGCCGCGGCCGATCCGCCCGCCCCCGCCCCCGCCGACACCGATACCGATACCGATACCGATACCGACGCCACCGTCCACCTCCTGCACGGCGACCGCGCCACCTGGTCCACCCACCAGGTCCGCCCGGTCGGCGGCTGCCCGGTCTGCCGCCCGCTGCCCGCCGACTCGCCCGCCGCCGCCCGGCTGCCCGCGACGCCGTGCCCGCTGCCGGACCCGGCCGTCCTGCGCGGCGCCAACGACCGCACCGGCCTGGACCGGCTGCGCGCCGAGCTCCACGACGAACGCTTCGGCCCGGTGCGCCGCCTGTTCCGCACCGAGGACTCGGCGTTCGCGCTCACCACCGCCTGGGTGACGGACGGCCGGCTCGTCGACAGCGGCGGGTACGGCCGGGCGGCGGACTTCCGCGCCAGCGAGCGGGTCGCCCTGTTCGAGAGCGTGGAACGGTTCGCCGGCATGCGCCCGCTCGCCCGCCGGACCGTCCTGCGCGCCTCCTTCGCCGAGCTCGGGCCGGACACCGCGCTCGACCCGGCCCGGCTCGGCCTGCCCGACCCGGCGTACCGGGACCACCCGCGCAGAGCCACCGTCCCGTACACACCGGACCTCGTCCTCGACTGGGTCCACGGCTGGTCGCTCACCCACGACCGCCCGCTCGCCGTCCCCGAGCACGTCGCCTACTGGGAGGTCCCGGACCGCGACCGGCCCCGGGTCGTCTACGAGTCCTCGAACGGCTGCGGCCTCGGCAACAGCCCCCAGGAAGCCGCGCTGTACGGGCTGTTCGAGGTCGCCGAGCGCGACGCGTTCCTGATGGCCTGGTACGCCCGCACCCCGCTGCCGGGCGTCACCGTGCCCGACGAAGACCCCGAGACCTGCGCCCTCGCCGACCGCGCCCGGCTGCTCGGCTACCGGCTCACCCTGCTGGACGCCACCAACGACCTCGGCATCCCCGCCGTCATCGCCCTCTGCCGCTACCAGGGCGCCCACCCCGACGCCCCGCGCACCTTCCTGGCCGCCGGCGCCCACCACGACCCGCGGGCGGCGATCCGCTCGGCCGTCGCCGAGGTGGTGACCTACGTGCAGGAGGCCGCCTACCGGTCCGCCGACCCGGACGGGCCGCGCGACCCGCGGCGGCTGCGGCGGATGCTGGACGAGCCCGAGCTGGTGGTCGGCCTGGACGACCACGTCGGCCTCAACACCCTGCCCGAGGCCCAGCCCCGCCTGGACTTCCTGTTCGCCGGCCCGCCCCCGGTGCCCTGGCGGGACCGCTGGCCCGGCGCGCCCGAACAGGTCACCGACCTCACCGCGCTGCTGCGGCGGACGGTGGACCGGCTCGCCGCCGAAGGCCTGGAGGTCGTCACCGTCGCCCAGGACGAACCGGGCGTCCGCGACCGGCTCGGTCTGCACGCCGTCAAGGTCCTCGTGCCCGGCACGCTGCCGATGACCTTCGGCCACGTCAACCGCCGCACCCTCGGCCTGCCCCGTCTGCTGGAGGTCCCGCACCGGCTCGGCCGCACCCCGCGCCCACTGCGGCACGCCGACCTGGCCCTGCACCCGCACCCGTTCCCGTAGCCGTTCCCGCAGCCCCACCGACCGCCGTAGGTCCCCGTACCGCACCGAACCGCACCGCACCCCGCCCGGGGCGGACCGATGAACCCGAGGAACCCGATGCCCCGCTGGCACAGCCTGCACCTCGCCCTGCCCCTCACCGGCCAGGACGCCGACACCTTCGTCACCGACGAACTCGCCCCGCTGTTCGACGACTCGACGGACGACCCGGACTGGTTCTTCATCCGCTACGGCGAAGGCGGCCCCCACCTGCGGATCCGCTTCCACGGCCCGCACGCGGACGACCGGGCCCCCGCCCTCGCCGCCGAACTCACCCGCCGCGCGGCCCGGCACACCCCGCTCGACGGCCCCTGGGCGCCCCGCCACGGCGAGGTGACGGCCGTGCCCTACCAGCCCGAGACCGAACGCTACGGCGGACCGGCCCTGCTCCCGATCGCCGAAGAGGTCTTCGTCCACTCCACCCGGACGGCCGTCCAGGCGCTGCGCGCCGCCCCCGACCGGGCCCACCGCCTCCCGCTCGCCCTCGACTTCGCCCACACCACCGTGCACGCGCTCGGCCTCGACGAGTTCGCCGGCGCGCGCTGGCTGCGCCGCCACGCCGCCTCCTGGCGCTGGGTCACGGAGTTCGAACCGCTGCCCGGCGCCGCCGTCCACGCCAAGGTCAACACCGTGTTCGCCCAGCAGCGGAACGGCCTCGCCCGGCGCGCCCGGGCCCTGCGCGAGGCCCTGGACGCGGGCACCGCCGCGCCCTGGCTCACCGACTGGGCCCGCCAGGTGACGGCCGCGGCGGCCCGGATGCGGGCGGCGGCCCCCGACACGGCCCCCGACACGGCGCCCGCCACCGCCGAGGCCGAACGCCTCGCCTGGGTCTGGGCCTCCCAACTCCACATGCTGTTCAACCGGCTCGGCGTCAGCCCCGACGAGGAACGCGCGGTCTGCCGGCTCGCCGCCCGCACCCTGCTGGAGACCGACGAACCCTTCACCTTCTTCCCCGCCGACCACCGCGCCCCCGACTACCAGTACCTGGAACGCAGCAAGTTCCAGATCGGCCGCGTCGAGGACACCACCCTGCGCGACGTACCGCCCCGCCCGGCCCCGCAGGAAAGGCCCGGCGACCTCCCGCTCCCCGCCGACCCGCTGCCCGCGCTCACTCTGGCCGACACCCTGCGCGCCCGCCACAGCACCCGCGGCCCGCTCACCGGCCCGCTCACCGCCGCCACCCTCGGCGGCGTCCTGTGGCACGCCGTCGCAAAGAGCCACACCACCACCCGGCCCCTCGCCGACGGCACCACCCGCACCCAGCACCACCGCCCGTACCCCAGCGCCGGCGCCCTCTACAGCGTCCGGGTACGACTGGCCGCCCTCGCCGTGGACGGCCTGCCCGCCGGCACCTACCAGTGCCTGCCCGAACGCCGCACCCTGCGCCCGATCGGCCCCGCCCCCACCGTCGACGACCTCAAGGCCCTCACCTCCTACTTCTCCCGCCCCGCCGACGACCCGGACGCCATCGGCATCGACCAGGCCCCCGCCGTCCTCGCCGTCTACCTCGACCTCGGCCTGCTCCGCAGCCGCTACGGCCTGCGCGCCCTACGCCTCGGCCTCCTCGAAGCCGGCCACCTCGCCCAGACCCTCCTCCTCACCGCGGCCGCCTTCAACCTCGCCACCACCCCCATGGGCGGCCTCCACGACGACCTCGCCCACGAACTCCTCGCCCTCGACGACCTCGACCAACCCCTCCAGTACCTCCTCCCCCTCGGCCGCCCGACCACCCCGGCCGAGGGCCCCGCGCGGGCGGACTACCGGGAGAAGTAGGTCTTGACGTTCACGGTCCCGCTTCCGGTCAGCGGGAGTGGGCCGTCAGGGTGAGGAGGAGGTGGGCGGATTCGGGGTGTTGGAAGTCGGAGTGGGCGCCGGCCGGGTTGAGGCGGGTGGTGAGGCTGCCGCGGTAGATGTGGCCGGCGTCGATGTTGACGATGGGGTGGTCGAGTTCGGCGTGGGGGTAGGCGGAGCCGGTGGGGCGCAGGAGGGTGCTGAACTGGGGGACGGGGGCCACGCCGACGCCGGAGTGGCCGATGCCCGGGCGGCCCTCGGCGCGCAGGTGCCAGAAGCCGGTGGCGCGGTCCCAGCGGGAGTGGGTGAGGACGAGGGGGCCGCGCAGGGGTGCGCCGGGGCGGCCGGGGCCGAGGAAGAGGCGGGGGAAGAGGTGGTCGAAGGCGTCGCGGGGGGCGGCCATCTGGAAGATCAGCGCGCTGTCGACGGTGAACGGCCGGGCCGGGTCGCCGGGGCGGCTCCAGCCGAGGACGGGTGGTCCGGCGGGCCGGTCGGCGGCGAACTGGACGGCCTCGCAGAGGAAACGGCCGCCGAAGGAGTGCCCGAGCAGGTGCAGGTACTGGCCGTTGCGGTTGGCGAGGACGCGCGGGGCGGTGGGGTGGCCGCGGTCGGTGTCGAGGTAGCCGAGCAGGTGGCCGAGGACGCGTCCGGCCTGGCCCTGGCCGGGGGCGCTCATGGCGTGGGCCCGGGCGCGGATGCGGCGGTAGCCGCCGAGGGAGGGGAGGCTGGAGGAGGGCCAGCGCACCACCACGCACCACGGCCGGTACCCGCCGGTCAGCCCCGGGTACGCGGCGGGGGAGGCCCGGTGCAGGGCGGCGGCCCGGCCGATGAGGGTGGCGGCGGCGCGGTTGGCGGCGTCGGCGCCGGTCTGCCAGCCGTGGACGTACACGTAGATGTCGGTGGCCCGTTCGGGGATGGGCAGGTGCCGGGCGAGGTGCTCGGCGACCCGGGTCTCGGGGACGGGCGTGCGGGTGCCGGGGACGAGGAGGCGGCCGTCCTCGTCGAGGTCGACGGTGGCCGGCCGGACCAGCGGGGCGGCGGGGCCGGGGCGGGTGCGTGCCGTCACGGGGTGAGCTCCAGGATGCTGTCGATGCCGCAGTGCAGCGAGTAGGTGAGGGCGAGCGGGTTGCGGTACTCGCGGGCGAACCAGCGGACGAGCTGCTGGGTGATCTCGCCCGCGGTGAACTCGCCGGTCAGGTAGAGGTCGAGGAAGGCGAAGGCGTACTCGGCGGCGAACACCTGCGGGATCTGGAGCTGCGGGCCGAGCACGCCGTTGGCGCCGAGGTCGACCAACGCCCGGCCCAGGTGCTCCAGTTCGGCGGCCGCCGACTGCCCGGCGTGGCAGGCGTTGAGCAGCACGAACGGCCGGAACATGGCATTCTGCGCGTCGCGGTGCCGGCGGCGGTGCTGGCGGACCAGGTCGGCGTCGATCTGGAGGTCGTCGGTGAGCCGGACGGCGAGCTGCTCGTACGGGGAGTCGTTGCTGACGAACTGGCCGTGGCACCAGAAGTACATGACGTCCTCGTCGAGCACCGCGCGGGACAGCGCCTCCAGCAGCAGGTCCGACTTGTTGCGGACGGTCAGCTGGGAGCGGTCCTCCAGCAGCTTGCGGACCTCCGGCGCCCGGCCGACGCCTTCGAGCTGGTCGTCGGTGTTCAGGCTGGTGACGGGCCTGGTGCGGGCCGGGTAGGGCGGCTGGATGGGCGGGTAGGCGGCGCCGGTCTGCTCGACCTGGTGGCGGTGGCCGAGGAAATCGGTCCAGAGGTCCCCGTGGCCGCCGTCGACGGCGAGCATCGGCCAGGGCAGGTGGAGATCGGAGTCGAAGCTGATCCGCAGCGAGCCCTGCTCGGTGAGGACCTGGAGGAGGTGGGTGCGGAAGATGGTGAGCTCCCGGTCCGGGCCGTCGAGCATCATCTCCAGGAAGTACCGTCCCCGTTCGGCGAGTTCGGCGATCCGGCGGTCGGCGACCGGGGCCAGCGGCCGGAAGTCGATGGTGTGGGTGAAGGGGAGGTACCCGATCGACTCCTCGGGCTCGTAGGCGAGCAGGCGGTCGCGCCAGGCGGCGCGCAGCCGGGCGGCACCGGCGAGGAGGTCGGTGGCGGAGGTGCGCAGCCAGGCGTGGTGCTGGCGGGTGCGCGGGGTGCGCACGCCCGGCTGGTCGGCGGACATGTGCAGCTGGCCGCGGTGGTTGCGGAGCGTCACCACGAGGTCCAGCGGGGCCGGTTCCTTGAGCGGCTGGGCGTCCGAGGGGTCGTACGGGCGGCCCTGGCGGCCCTGGCGGGGCAGCCGGGTGTAGTCGGCCGACGGGTTGTGCCGGACGTCGACGGGGAGGTCCCGGGGCACTCGTTTACTCCTGCTCCTGGGCGTCGGGGGCGGCGGGGATGCTGAGGGTGCGTCGGGTGTCGACGAAAGCGGCGACGCCGAGAACGACGGCGGCGGTGAGGAAAGCGGGGTTCTCGCGGGCCGTGAGGGCGGGGTCGGCCGGCGGGACGTCGACGACGACGGCGAGGTCCTGGAGGACGGCGCCGTGCCCGTGGTCGAATACGGTGATCCGGACCGGGTGGAGCCCGGGCACCGCCGGGGTGAGGGTGAACCGGGCGGGCTCCCCGGCCGGGGTGTAGTCGGCGACGGGCGGGTCGAGCACGGCGTCCGAGTCGACGGCCGCCACCAGCCGCAGGTCCGGCAGCTCGGCCGGATCGGCGTGCGGCGTGTCCGCTCCCGGTTCCAGCCGCAGTTCCAGTCGGACGCCGGTGCCCACGGCGGGCTCGTCGAGCAGGGTGAGCCGGGGGTGCCAGGCGGGGCGCGGGGGTTCCGGCGCGGCGGCGCGGCGCAGGGACCCGCGGGACCGGCGCAGCAGCGGCGCCGGCTCGCCGGCGCCCTGTTCCAGCTCGGCGCGGGCCGGGCGGACGGGCACCGCCGGGAGCGGTCCCGGCTCGCCGTCCGCCAGCCGGGCCGACGCCGTCCGGCTCTCCACGGCCAGCGGATGGCCGGATGCCATGACGGCCTCCCGCCCGGCGCGGACGGCCGCCAGCAGCTCCCGGGCCTCCGCGCGCCGCCCGTTGGCGGCGAGGGCACGGGCCAGGCCGACGACGAGGGTGGGGAAGACCGGCAGGCCCCGGGGGCGCAGGGCGCCGAGGGAGAGCGCGGTCTCCTCGGCGTCGCGGTGCCCGGCGAGCAGCGCCTCGGCCGGGGCGCCGTCCGCGAGCGGGATCCGGTCCGCGACGATGCCCCCGTACACCTCGATCGCCCCGGCCGGGTCGCCGGCCCGCAGTCGAGCGTAGGCGAGGCTCTGCCGCAGGCTCAGGGTGAGGGCGTTGCGCGGGCCGTGGCCGGCGGCGCACTCCTCGGCGAGCTCCTCCAGCCGGACGACGGCGCGCAGCGGCCGGGGGCCGCGGGCCAGCAGCAGCGCGTGGGTCTGCCGGACGGCCAGGGTCGCGTCGTCCGAGCGGCCGAGGGGGCCGTCGGCGGCGGCGATCAGGGCGTCGGCCAGGCGCACCGCCGTCTGGTGCTCGCCGTGGAGGTGGTGGGCGAGGGCGAGGGAGCAGCCGGCGTGGAGCAGGTCGGGCAGGCCGGGGCCGGTGAGCCGGTGCCAGTCCGCCGCCAGCGGGGAGAGTACGGCGAGGGCGCCCCGGTGGTCCCCGGCGAGCAGGAGGGCGTCCGCGAGGCCCCGCGAGAGTTGCCGGGCGAGCGGGTGGCCGGGGCCGAAGGCCTCGACGGTGACGGTCAGCGCCTTCCGGTAGCGGGCGGCGGACTCGGCGTACTGCCCGGCCTGGAAGAGGTTGAGTGCGATGGCGTCGCGGGTGCCGATGGTGTCGGGGTGGTCGGCGCCGAGCACCTGGGTGCGGGCGGTCAGGACGGCCTGGTACAGGGCGTCGGCGCGGTCGTGGTCCCAGCGGAGGCGGTGGGCGTCGGCCAGCCGCGCACGGGCGGTCAGGGTGTTGGGGTGGCCGGGGCCCTGGACGCGTTCGTGGTCGGCGAGCAGCGCCTCCCGCTCGGCGACCTCCTGTCGGTGTCGTCCGGTGGCGCGCCGGATCATGGCCGGTCCGGTCCGCTCGTCCAGGGTGTCGGGGTGGCCGGCGCCTTGAGCCCGGGTGCGGTCGGCGATCAGCCCGGTGAACAGCCCGGCGGCACGGTCGAGTTCGCCGGTCTCGTAGACGTTCCAGGCCAGCCGGGAGCGCTGCCCGAGGGTGTTGGGGTGGTCGGCGCCCAGGACCCGGGCCCGGTCGGCGACCAGTGCCTCGCGTTCGGCCACGGTCTGGAGGAGGCGTCCGGTGGTCTGCCGGTCGTTGGCGAGGTTGGCGCGTGCGCTGAGCGTGTGCGGGTGCTCGGGGCCCTGGACCCGGATCCGGTCCCGGAGGACGGCCTCGTTCAGCTCGGCGGCGAGCAGGTGCTCGCCGGCGCTGCGGTGCGACCAGGCCTGGAGGAAGCGGGCGCTGAGGGTTCTGGGGTGGTCCGGGCCGAAGACCCGCGCGCAGTCGGCGACCAGGGCTGCGGACAGCTCGACGGCGCGCCGGTGGTAGCCCGCCGCGCGGTACGAGGTGATCTGCCACCACCGGTCGTTGAGGGTGTCCGGGTGGTCGGCCCCGAGGGCCCGGGCCCGGTCGGCGGCGACGGCTTCGTGCAGTTCGGCCGCGCGGCGGTGGTCGTCGGCCTCCCGGTAGGCCGCGGCGTGCCACCATCGGGCGTCGAGGGTCTGGGGGTGGTCGGCGCCGCGGACCCGGGTCTGATCGGTGGCGAGGTCCGTGTACAGGGCGACGGCGGCGAGGTGGTCCCCGGCTGCCACCAGGGACCGGGCGAGGCTGATCCGGGCCTCGAAGGTGTCCTGGTGGTCCGGACCGCAGATCCGGAGCAGGTCGTCGAGCAGCACCCGGAACAGCTCGACGGCCCGGCCGTGGTCGCCCGCGTCGCGGTGGGCCCGGGCCTGGCCGAACCGGGTCTCCAGGGTGGCGGGGTGGTCGGCGCCCAGCACCCGGTGGTAGTCCGCGACCAGGAGACGGTACTGGTCGAGCGCGTCCCGGTGATCGCCCGCCGCGCCCTGGGAGCGGGCCTGTAGGCGTCGGGAGGCGAGGGTCTTGGGGTGGTCGGGGCCCTGGACCCGGGTCCGGTCGGCTACCACGTCCACGTAGAGTCCGACCGCGCGGCGGTGTTGTTCGGCGGTGTCGCAGGCCCAGGCCAGGGAGTCCCGGGCGTCGAAGGTCAGCGGGTGGTCGGCGCCCAGGACCCGGGCCCGGTCGGTAACCAGCGCCTCGTGGCGGGTGATGGCCGTGGGGTGGTCGCCCGCGGCGGAGGTGGCCCAGGCCAGGCCGCTGCGGGCGGCGAGGGTCTGTGGGTGGTCCGGGCCCCGGAGTCGGCTGCAGTCGGTCACCAGGGTCTCGAACAGGCCCACCGCGTACCGGTGTTCGCCCGCGCGTTGGTGGCCGTTCGCCTGCCACCACCGGGCGTCGAGGGTCTGGGGGTGGTCGGGCCCGCGGTACCGGGTCGACGCGGCCAGGTGCTCGTCGAACAGTTCGGCGGCGCGGCGGTGGTCGCCCGCGTCCCGGTGGGCGGCCGCGTGCCACCAGCGGGCGACCAGGGTGTAGGAGTGCCCGGGACCGTGGATCCTGGTCCGTTCGGCCACCAGTGCCCGGTGCAGTTCCGTCGCGCGGCGGTGGTCGCCGGCGGCCGAGAGGGCACAGGCCAGGGCGCGTCGGGCGGCGAGGGTCTCGCCGTGCTCCGGCCCGTTGATCCGGGCCCGGTCGGCGGCGAGGCCCTCGAACTCGGCTGTCGCCCGCGGGTACTCGCCCGCCTCGCGGTGGGCGTCGGCGAGCCAGTAGCGGGTGTTGAGGGTCTGCGGGTGCTCGGGCCCGGAGACCCGGCTCCGGTCGGCCACCAGGTCCGCGTACAGCTCGGCCGCCCGGCGGGGCACGCCGGCGTCCCCGTGAGCAGAGGCGAGCCAGAACCGGGCGATCAGGGTGTCGGGGTGGTCGGCGCCGAGCAGGTGCTCCCGGTGGGCCACCAGCAGCTCGCACAGCTCCACCGCCCGGCGGTGGTCGCCCGCGTCGCCGTGCGCCCGGGCGAGGCTGATCCGAGCGTCCAGGGTGTTGAAGTGGTCCGCGCCGAGCACCCGTTCGAGGTCGGCGACCAGTCGTTCGCGGATGGTGACGGCCTCCCGGGGGCGCCCGGCGACCTGGAGGGCCCAGGCGAGGCCCGCGCGGCTGTCGAGCGTGTCCGGGTGGTCGGGGCCCTGGACGCGGGTGCGGTCCGCCAGCAGGGCCGCGCGCAGCTCCACTGCCCGGCGGTGCTCGCCCGCCTCCCCGTACAGCCAGGCCTGCCAGGCCCGGGTGGTGAGGGTGTGCGGGTGGTCGGGGCCGAGTACCCGCTGCCGGTCGGCGACGAGCCGGTCGCACAGCTCGACCCCGCGGCGGTGGTCGCCCGCGTCGCCGTGGGCCCGGGCGAGGCTGAGCCGGGCGTCGAAGGTCTCGAAGTGGTCGGGGCCGTGGATGCGTCGGTGGTCGGCGAGGAGCCGTTCGCGCTCGGCCAGGGCCTCCCGGGGGTGTCCGGCGAGTTGCAGGGCCCGGGCCAGGCCGGCCCGTTCGTCCAGGGTGTGCGGGTGGTCGGGGCCCTGGACGCGGATCCGGTCGGCCACCAGCCGTTCGAGTTCGGCGACTTCGCGGTCCGGGAGGCCGGCCAGGCGCAGCGCGTAGCAGAGGTCGCTGCGCTCCTCCAGGGTGGCGGGGTGGTCCGGCCCCTGGACCTGCGCGCGGTCGCGGACCAGGGCGCGGTGCTGCTCCACCGCGACCCGGTGTTCACCCGCGTCGCGGTGGGCGCAGGCGAGGCCGTTGCGGGCGTCCAGGGTGTCGGGGTGGTCCGGGCCGAGGACCCGAGTGAAGTCGGCCGTCACGGAGGCGAATTCGGTGACCGCGACGGCCGGTCGGCCGGCCTCGCCGCGGGCCACCGCCAGCCGGGCGCGGGCGGCCAGGGTCTGCGGGTGGTCGGCGCCCTGCACCCGGGTGCGGTCGGCGACCACCGCCTCGTGCGCGGCCACCGCCGCCCGGTGGTCACCGGCGACCGCGTGGGCGGCGGCCAGCCAGCCGCGGCTGGTGAGTGTGTCGGGGTGGTCGGCGCCCAGCACCCGGGCCCGGTCGGCGACCGCCTGCTCGTACAGGGTGACGGCCAACCGGTGGTGTCCGGCGGTGAGTTGGGCGTAGGCGAGGCCGTTGCGGTGGGCCAGGATGTCGGGGTCGTCCGGGTCCAGCACCCGGGCCGCGTCGGCCAGCAGCCGCTCGAACTCCCGGACCGCCGCCTGGTGTTCGCCGGCCACCTGAAGCGCGTACGCCAGACCTGCTTGGCTGGACATCGTGGCCGGGTCGCCGGCGCCCAGCACCCGCTCCCGGTCGGCCACCACCGAGCGGAACTCCTCGACGGCACGCTGGTGTTCACCGGCCTTGCGGTAGGCGTGCGCGAGCGTGTTGCGGTCGGCCAGGGTGGCAGGGGCGTCGCGGCCCTGGAGCCGCGAGCGGTCGGTCACCACCGCCGAGCTCAGCGCGACGGCCAGGGCCGGATCGCCCGCGCGGGCGTGCAGTTCGGCGAGCCGGCCCCGGGTGGTCAGGGTGTCCGGGTGGTCGGCGCCGAGCAGCCGGGCCTGGCCGTCGGCCATCGCGGTGACCAGCGGGATCGCGAAGACCCGCTGCGCCTTGTCGGTGAGCTCCCCGGCGGCCAGCCCGTAGAGCCGGACGGTCTGCGCGGTGGGCCGTTCGGACGGTCCGGTGGCGGCGAGTTCGCGGATGTGCGGCAGCAGCGCCCGGCGGACCCGGGGCCCGGCCTCGGGCCAGAGCCGGGCGGCCGCCTCGGCGAGCCGGTGCTCGGCGCGCACCCGCAGTCGGCGCCCGCTGTCGGAGGCGCGCAGCACCCTCTGCAACAGCCGGTGCAGGGCGACGGTGGTCTCGCCGAGGGTGATCAGGTTGTAGTCGGCGAGCAGCCCGAGGGCGGCGTCCACCTCGGCCGGGCGCCGCCCGCCGAAGGGGGTCAGGGCCTCGCGCGGCAGCGCCTCGGGGGCGTACCAGGCGAGGGTGCGCAGCAGCTCGACGGCGAACGGGGCGGTGTCCTGGACGGTGCGCAGGGTGGTGCGCCAGAGCCGGGAGACGGTGTCGACCGGGCCGGGGGCGGCGTCGGGCGTGGAGCCGGGGGCGGCCGGGCCGGTGGTGCGCAGCCGGGCGCGGAGGGCGGCGAAGGTGGTGCGGGCCTGCTGGACGTAGGCGCCGGCCTGGGCGAGGGCGAGCGGGAGGTGGCCGAGTTCCTCGGCGAGGGCGCGAGCCTCGGCCTGTTCGGCCGGGTCGACGCGGGCGCCGGGGTAGGCGGTGTCGCAGAGCAGCCGGGCGGACTCGGGCGCGTGGAGGACGTCGAGGCGGACCGGGCGGATGCCCGGGTGCCAGCCGCCCGCGCGGCGGCTGGTGACGAGCTGGTGGCCGCAGCCGAGCAGGCGGCCGAGGTAGGGGGTGAGGTGGACCGGGTCCTCGGCGTTGTCGTAGACGAGCAGCCACCGGTCGTGGGCGCGCAGCCAGGCGAGGGCCCATTCGACCTGCTGGCCGGGCGGGGCGGTGAGCGCCCAGGCGGGGTGGAGCTGGACGGCGAGGTCGGCGAAGGCCTCGGCGAGCTGCTCCTCGGACTCGGCGGTGATCCACCAGATCAGCCGGTAGCCGTCGGTGTTGTCGGTGCCGCTGGAGGTCTCGGCTGCGGCGTAGGCGTAGTGCAGCGCGAGGGTGGTCTTGCCGACCCCGCCGAGGCCGTGCAGCGTGGTGGCCTGGGTGACCAGCCCGCTGCCGTCGCCGTCGGACAGGGCCTCGGCGATCGCCCGCAACGCGCCGTCGCGGCCGACGAGTTCGTCCGCCGCGCGGGGCGGCAGCTGGACGATCGGCGCGGCGGGCTCGACGGTCAGCGCGGCGTGCGCAGCGTCGGCGGGGAGCACCACCGTGCGCTGTTCGGTGTGCGGGTTGCCGGCCGCGGTGGCGGGCGAGGCGGGGCGCCGCCGCTGCTCGAAGGTCTCGTGCTCGGGCAGGCCGCCCTCGGCGCGGGCGTGCGTCGTCGTGGACATCAACACTTCGCTGCCCTCACCATTCCTAGACAGTGTCCAGGAGTGAACATTGAGTCCACGTCCTGTTGCTGCGCGCATCCCGAACGGTCTTGGGTGCGCTGGTCGCCCGCGTTCTCGTTGTCCCCGTTCGGCTGCGTGCATCGTGTGCGCGGTCCGTGGCGGGGTGGCGGGTTTCCTTACGCCCCCGGATGCCCGATGGGGCCTGGGCGGTCCGATGCCCACGGCGATCGCTCTGGTCGTCGTGGGGCGGTGTCTCCCCCAGCCTCCGGCCGGGGGGACCCCCATGTCGCCGGATCGGGTGTCCGAGGGCGCGTCGTCCGATCGCGACAGCGGCGCTGTCGTGCCGGGTGGTGGTGCGGGTGGGCGTCGTCAGTGGCTTCTGCCAGTGCTGCGCGCCCCATTGGGAGGTGTAGGCGGGGTCCACCGCGACGATGACCATGTCCAGCCCGGCGGCCATGGACACCAGCCGGGCACGGAGCTTCCCGGTGGGGATGCCGGAGACGAGCTGCCGGAACCGCTTGCGGTGGCCGTGCTTCTCACGGGTGGTCTCCGCGGTGAAGTCCAGGTTCTCCAGGCCGATCGCCGTCACGCCGCACCGCTTCGCCCAGTGCAGCAACCGGCTGATGGCGTGCCGAATCTGCGCGTCCCGGTGGGTGGCGGTGCCCGACAGGTCGTAGCGGAACCGGCGAGGCTCGCCGACCGGGTTGCCGTGCGCATCGAGGTGCCAGCACGCAAAGTGGTCGGCATTCGTGTCCACACCGACCACCCCGGCTGCGCGGGCCGCCTCCAGCGGCATCGTCCGCACCACCGGCCGGGTCCATGCGGCGTCCAGGTACCAGCGGCCCCGGTCCACGTCCAGGTGGATGCGGTAGGCCACCGCCCGGTTGCCTGCGATCCGGTCGGCCCACTCGGTGCCCCGGTGCGCGAACACCACCCTCGCGGCCAGGACGTACCGGCCATTCCCGGCGTTCGCCAGATCAGCGAGCGGGGCGGGCAACTTGATCGACACCTCACCGCCAGGGGTGACCCGGATCGTCTCGTTCCCGAACCGCTTCCCCGACTCCCCGTCCGCGGACAGGAACCAGCGCGACGCCTCCCACCGCGCTCGCCAGTCATCCTCGGACAGGTTCGCCGCCACCAGATTGTGCCGGGTGTTCAGCAACCTCCTCCCGCCACGTACGACGTGCACGTGGCCGGCGTCACGGTCGGCGGCGACCTGCGCCCGACGCTCCTCAAGCGCCACCAGGCGGCGGGACTTGACGAACCACTCCCGCTGGGAGCGGTAGCCACCCGGTCCGCGCTCGGTGCCCTTCTCTCCGACTGGCAGTGACAGGCGGTGCCGCAGCATCCGGATGCCCGCGTCCAACGAGTCCAGGTGTGCGGCCTGCCCGCGACGCGACAGCGCCCACTGGTCGTGCGTGGCCTTGGTGATGCTCCCGGCCCAGCGCGACGAAGACTCCACGGTCAGGTCACGTTTGCGCGCCGCCCACGTCTGGTTGCCGTGGTCCAGGCCGTCCGCGCAGCGCGCCTTCAGGTCCTTCGACGCCAGAGCCCCCAGATGCGCACCGACCAGCCGCAGTACCTTCTCATCCTCGGGCGTGAGGCCCTTGAGCCGGTCCCGGACCGTCACACCCGACGGGCCAAGAGAAACGAACGGCGCGTCGATCCGCCGGAGCTCCTTCTTCGACCCGGTCACGTCATCCCCCTCCCAGCCAGCGCCACCACCCTCACACACGCCACCGACAGTCGTCCCATCTACCCAACGGGACGTGATCGAAAAGACGCTCGTGGACACTTATGTGCACCAAAACAACATCAATCCCCAGCAGTTCATGACCCCCGCGTTCGGCTCTGCCCGACCACGGTAGTGGTGCGCGGGCGCCGTGTCACCGAAATCTGACGGACTGTCGGCTCCGGTGTTGCGTCCGACGGGTCCGTCAGTCGGCGATGCCCAGCGGATCCGGTGCGGGCTCCAGGAGTTCGGGCCCGTTGGGGGCGCGCACGCTGTTGACGGTGGGGGAGACGGCGCGCACCCGCAGCTCGCCGTCGGCGGGCCGGCGCAGCAGGTGGTGCAGTTCGTCGGCGTCGCCGAGGTCGGGGGCGAGCCAGGTGGCGAGGTCGTCGGGGGCGATGGTGAGCGGCATCCGGTCGTGGACGCGGCCGGCGCTGTCGGTGGCGTCGGTGGTGATGATCGTGGCGGTGGCGAGCCAGGCGGCGGGGTCGTCCTCGGGCCGGGTGCGGTCGCGCCAGAACTCGTAGAGCCCGGCCATCAGCATCACCGAGCCGGTGCTCAGGAAGTACGGCTGCTTGTACTTCTTCCGGTCCGCCGTGGCGGGGACCTCGCGCCACTCGAAGTAGCCGTCGGCCGGGATGACGCAGCGGCGCGCGGTGAAGGCCTTGCGGAAGGCGGGCTTCTGGTGGACGGTCTCCGAGCGGGCGTTGATCATGCGCGCGCCGCCCGAAGGGTCCTTGGACCAGGACGGCACCAGGCCCCAGCGCAGCGGACGCAGCTGGCGCAGCAGCTCGCCGGTCTCGTGGTCGACCCGTTCCAGGACGGCGGGCACCGGGTCGGTGGGGGCGACGTTCCAGCTCGGGGCGAGGGCCTCGGCGGGATCCCAGCGGAGCTCCCCGAGCAGGCTGACGAGGTCCTGGGGCGTGGTGGTGGAGACGAAACGGCCGCACATGCCTCCCACCTTGCCACTGCCGACCGACATCCGGGCGCAGGCGGCGGGTGCGGCGGTCGGTCCGATCTAGCAGATCAGGGCGTGACGCGCTCCCGGGATTCCTCGGCCGCCTCCGCCGACGGCCGTGACGACGTCCGCGTAGGCGTCGAACAGCCGTGGCGTGCCGGGGCGTTGGCTCGGCTCGACCCGGGCGGCGCCCCGCCGGCCGCCGCCGTGCACTGGATGCAGCAGATCAGCGGCACGGTCGCGGTGGTCGAGAACGGGCGGATCGTGCGGCGCCCGCCGCTCCGGCCGGTCACCCTCGACCTGCCCGGCGGCCACCGCGGCACCGGCTGCACCGTCGGCCACCCCGAACCGGTCACCCTCCACCGCAGCCTGCGGCCCGGCGGCGACGCCGCCAACCTGATGGTCGTCACCGCCGGCACCGCCGCCTACCTGGACGTGCTGCGCGAGGACCTCGACGCCGGCCGCCTCGGCAACGAGACCGCCGCCGTCGACCTCGACCGCCCGACGCTGCGCCGCATCCTGCGGGCCGGCGCCCGGGCCGCCCGGTTCCGCGCCCCCGGGACGCTCCCGGGCTTCTTCGCCGCCGCCACCGGCAGCCGGGACGGCCGGCCGACCGCCGTGCTCGCCCGGCTCACCGGTGCCGAGGCGCTGCTGGGCGACCTGGCCGAGGGCACCGGCGTGCCGGCCGCGCTCGGCCTGGCCCAGCTGCTGGACGGCGGTGGCTGCGGGCCGGGCGTCCACCCGCCGGAGACCGGCATCGACCCGGAGCGCTTCTTCGCCGACCTCGCCCGCCACTGCCCGGGCGTGGGCGTGGCGGTCGAGGAGGGGCCGGGGGCCGATTCACTGACTAGGCGTCAGGAGAGGCATGTATCTGACGCTCCGTCAGGAGGCGACGCTCCAGCCTTGTCCGGCCGCCGCGCCGTTCGCGGCGTCCGTGGTCACCACCGAACCCGCTGTTCCGCTAGCGGCGTTGAGCACCAGGCCGGTCGCCACGTTGGTGACGACCAGCGCGCCGGTCGCGGAGTTCTGCACCACCCGCCACTCCTGCCACGGGTTGCCCGGTGCGTAGTTCAGCAGGTAGGCGCTGTTGCCGGGCGAGGTGCCGGCGGCCAGCACGGTGTGCACGTGGGTCGGCGTGTTGCAGTTGTCGCTGATCCGCACGGTGCCGTCCGGGTTGGTGGTGAAGGTCCACTGCTCGGAGGTGTGGGTGGGCCACCAGGTGTTGATGTCCGCCACCGAGCCGAGCGGTGAGCTACAGGTGCCGGAGACCTCCAGCACCAGGCCGCCCGTTCCGCCGGCGGTCAGCGCGTGGTAGCGGCCGTCGTCGACCACCGCCGCCGGGACGGTGGTCGGCCGGGCGGTGAGCCGGTAGAGCGCCACGCCGTGCGGGGCGACCGTGGCGCTCAGCGGGCCGGTGACGGTGGAGCCGGCGCCGGTCCACAGCTCCTTGGCGGTGTAACCGGGCCCGGTCAGGCCGAGTTCGGCCAGGCTGGTGCCGATCGTCCGGCTCGCGGACGGGTCCTGGTTGACCAGCAGTACGGCGGTGTCGCCGTTGGCCAGCTGCCGCTTGAGGACGACCGGCGCGGTGCCGCTCGCGGGCCGGCTGCCGACCAGGGTGGCGGGCCTGGCCAGCGAGTCCTGGTCGACGGCGATGACGTCCGCGTTCTTCAGGACCGCCAGGCTCGCGGCGCTGATCCCGGTGGACCAGCTGTGGCCGTCCGCCGTGTGCTGGGACTGCGCGGCGGTGCGCAGGTCGGCGCCGGAGATCAGCGGGGCGGCGAGCATCGCCAGGACCGAGGTCTCGGTGCGGGACTCGTCGTCGGTGAACGGCTTGTGGCAGACGCAGGTGTCGGTGCTGCCCCAGTCGCCGTAGACGTCCTTCCACCCGGTGAACATCATGTCCAGGTCGTTCCAGCTGCCCGGGCGGACGTTGCCGGGGTACTGCAGCGCGGTCTGCAACTGCCCATTCCAGAGCACCCCGTCCAGCTCGCTGTCCCGGTCGCCGCCGATCCGGCACAGGTTGGCGACCTGCCCGCACCAAACGCCGGTCGGCGCGTAGCCGGGAGCCTGGAAGGGCACCGGCGGGGTGGCCCGGATCACCGGGTCGGTGCGGGCCGGGTCGGCGGCGTCCAGCAGGTACGGCACGCCGGTGTGGACGGGCTGCGCGGAGACGCTGACGGTGACCCGCGGGCGGCCCTGGGCGGCGGAGGCGGCGTCCAGCGCGCGCTGGAAGGTCTGCACCCGGGCGTAGACGGACCGGGTGAGCTCCTTGCCGACGCCCTGGGTGCCGTAGCCGTGCCCGTCCGGGCCGGTGATCGGCGGGCCGTACGGGCAGTCGTCGTACTTGACGAAGTCCACGCCCCAGGAGACGAAGTCGCCCGCGTCGGTGCTCTCGTGGCCGAGGCTGCCGGGGTGCATCTGGCAGGTGAGGTAGGTGTCGGTGGCGTACAGGCCGAACTTCAGGCCCTTGCGGTGGGCGTACCAGGCCAGGTACTGGATGCCGTTGACGGTCCGGCCGTCGACGCTCTGGTCGGGGAAGTGGTCGGGACGCGGGATCAGGTGGCCCGAGGTGGGGTCGTTGCCGGTGCCGTCGGTGCCGCTGACCGGGGTGCCGGCGGCGTCGTAGAGCTGGATCGAACCGGACGGGGTGCGGACGATGTCGCTGCTCTGGCCGTCGCGGTGCCAGAGCGACCAGCCGTCGTCGATGGTGACGGTGTCGTAGCCGGCGGCGACCAGGCCGTTGGCCGCCATGAAGTCGATGGTCTGGACGACCTGCTCCTCGGTGACCTCGGTGCCGAGGGAGTTCCAGGAGTTCCAGCCCATCGGCGGGGTGAGGGCGGTGCCGTTGCCCAGGGCGGCGGCGGGGGCGGCCGTGCCCAGGGTGAGGGCGCCGAGACCGGTGGCGGTCAGGGCCAGCGCGAGCAGGGGTGCCGCGAGGCGGTGGGGGGAGAGGCGCACGTGCGCTCCTGAGGGTGTGGGGGGATGGAGTTGTGGTGGTGCGTCGTCCCCGGCCGGTCGGGCTGGCCGGGCCGGCCGGGGACGGAGGGGTGGTGCGTCCCGGGTCGGCCGGCTGGGGGGCCGGCCGACCGCGGGCGTGCGGGGGTCAGCCGGTGACGGCGACGGAGGCGGTCCGGCCGGGGGCGACCGTGACGGTGGCGCAGGTGTAGGTGGTGCCGTCGACCGTCCGGACGACGGCGGGCAGGGGGTGGCCGTCGACGGTGATCCCGGCGTGCGCACCGGTGAAGCGGGCCTCCCAACGCAGCGGCGCCCGGCCGGTGTTGGTCAGCGTGCTGGCGCGGTGGCCGTCGTGCCGGACGGTCACCGAACCGGCGCCCACCGGGATGTCGGCGACCTGGAGCCAGTCCATCGAGGAGGGCAGCCGGGAGGCCGTCGTCAGCGCGCCCGCGGCGGCGTCCGGCTCGACGCCGAGCAGGCCCTGGACGGTCTGGGCGAGCAGGGTGAACGGCACCTCGGGGTAGTCGCCGTTCAGCATCGCCCCGCTCACGTGGACCTGGTCGACGCCCTGGTGGATCCGCCGCATCCATTTCCACGCGGTGTCGCCGTCCTGGTTGGCGAAGAACGCGTCCGGCAGGTAGGTGTAGGCCTCCAGGTTCGCCGAGCGCTGCGGGCCTTCGTCGGCGGCGTCGACGGCGGCGAGCAGGCCGTCCCGGCTGGGGCCCGGGTCCAGCAGGCGCTTGACCGGCATCAGCACGGTCGACTCGTAGCCCCAGCCGGTGACCGGACGGCCGGTGGTGTCGTAGCCGTGCACGACCTCGCCGGGTTGCTGCCGGTCCACGCTCCAGGTGGTGTTGACGTACTGGCGCAGCGCCTCGGCGGCCCGCCGGTAGCCGGCCGCCGAGGCGCCGTCGCCGCGGGCGTCGGCCAGCGTCGCGGCGGACAGGTACGCCTGGTACTGCGCGCCGAGCGCGTCCCCGGCCTCGGCGTAGGTGCTGGTGGCGTTCTCGGCGTAACTGGCCGTCCCGGCGAAGATGTTGCGGCTGGTCGCCTGCGGGATCGGGAGGCCGCCGTTGTCCACCGGGCCGGGGTGTCCGGCGATGAACGGGCCCAGGGTGTTGCGGACGTAGCCGCTCAGCACCGGGTCGTCGGCGTAGTCGCGGTCGCCGGTCCACCGGTAGGCCTCGCCGGCCTTCTCGACCAGCTCGAACGGTGCGGGCAGCTCCCGGACGAAGCTGGCCGGGCCGCGGTAGTCGATGCTGCCGTAGCTGCGGGCGTCGAAGTTGAGCGCCCAGACCGGGTAGAGCCGGTTCACCTCGGTGGCGGAGGCGGCGAAGCCGCGCAGCATGGTCTTGTTCTCGGCGTCCAGGCCCAACAGGTGGGCGCCGACCAGCTGGTGGGCGAAGTCGCGGCTGTAGAAGGCGGAGCGGAACGGGTAGCCCGCCCAGTAGGTGGTGTCGTAGGTGGTGGTGCCGCTGCCGCCGGGGTGGTTCTCGTCCATGTCGAGCACGCCGGTGCTGCCGGCCTGCTGCACCCAGCTGTTGGCCTTGGTCTTCGCCCAGTCGAAGAGGGCGACCACTTCGGGGTCGGAGGAGCTGATCACCGGGTTGCGCGGGGCGGACGGCGCCACGGCGAGGTCGTCCACGTTCACCCAGCCGGTGGGCGAGGAGCCGATGGTGACGGTGAGCCGGTCGCCGGCCGCGACGCGCACCCGGGGCAGCGTGTACTTCGCGTACACGGGCTGCTCGGGCAGGGTCAGCGAACCGGCCTCGGTGCCGTTGACGGCGATCGAGAAGGTGGCGCCGGCGCCGCCGGTGGCGATCCAGGCGGACAGGTCGTAGCTCCCGGCGGTGACGGCGGTGACCTGCTGGCTCACCCGGTAGCCCGGGCCCGCGTCCAGGTAGGCGAGGCGGGCGCCGCCGTGCGGGTAGTTGTCGGCGACGCCGGTGTGCGGGGAGAGGGTCCAGCCGTCCGTGCCCTGCTCGAAGCCGGGGTTGGCGAACACCAGGGGTTCGGTGCGGGTGAGCGTCCAGCGGTTGCCCGGCCGGGCGGAGCAGTGCTCTCGGCCGAGGGCGGTGGCGTCCGCTTGGGGCCGGCCGGTCAGGCAGGCGCCGGTGCCCAGCGCCGTGAGGGTGTAGGTGCCGCCGGGCGCGGGGGAGAGGGCGAACCGCTCGTCGTCGGGGGCGGCGCCGCAGTCGGCGAGGGCCGGGCCCTTCGCCGGGGTGAGGGTGAGGCAGCGTCCGCTCGCGGCGCCCACCAGCCGGTAGCCGGCGGCCGGGTCGGCGGAGACCCTTTGCAGCTGCCAGCGCTGGCTGAGCAGGCCCTGGCAGGCGGCCCGCACGACCGGGGTGCCGGCGGGCGTCGCGGCGTACCGCGGGCTCAGGCAGCTGCCGTCCAGGGCCGAGCCGAGAACGTAACTGCCGCCGTCGGTCAGGGCCGCCCGGTCGGCCGCCCGGGCCGGGAGCGTGCCGGACACCTGGACGGCGAGGACGGCCAGGACGGCGAGCCCCGGGGGCAGGACGCGCAGCGGTCGGCGGCGCGGGGCACGGGTGGACGGCATGCGGGCTCTCCTGTCGCGGGGCGGGCGGGGTGGTGGGGCCGAGCAGGGGTTTGAACGTTCAAAAACGCCGCGCGCGAGCAGCCGCCGATTCACCCGGACGGCACCAACGCCTCCGTGGGGTAAGGCGGTTGACGCCGCATGGGTACTCGGACGACCCCGCGCACGGCCGACACCCGTCCCGGCGCAGGCCGAGTGACGGGTGACATGTGCCATTTCACCGCCTCGCCAGGGCCCCGTCAACGTCCTGCGCAGACCGCGACCGTCGGAACCGGGCGCCGGCCCGGCCGGGTGACCGGGGGTCAGGGGCGGTCGAGGTGGGGGGCGAGCAGGTGGCCGAGGGTGGAGAGGTCGGGGGTGGAGAGGTCGGGGGTGTCCGGGAGGAGGACCACCAGGGGAGGCGGGGCGGGTGAGCCGAGGCGGGCGATCTCGAAGGCGGTGAGGCCGGTGCCGGGCGGGGCGACCAGGGCGACCGGGGTGCGGGACTCCAGCAGCGGGGTGAGCAGCGGGCGGTAGGCGACCGGCGGAGGGTCGCCGAGGACCGGGCGCAGGACGGCGAGGGCCTGCGGGCCGGGCCAGGCGTCCGCGGCGGTGGGGTAGCGGGTGTGCGGGGCGCCGGGCGGGGGCAGCAGCAGCACCCAGCCGGCGCCCGGCCGGGTGGCGCGGCGCAGCACGTCCAGCCGGACCGCCGGTGCGTCGGCGGGGTCGCCCGCTGCCCCGCCGGACACCGGGGTGCCCGGCGCCGGCTGGCCGGCCAGGGTGGTGCGGAGCACCTCGGTGGTGGTCAGGCCGCTCGGCAGGTCGGGGAAGCTGCGCAGCAGGTGGGCGCTCTGGCTGAGCAGTTCGGCGGCGTCCCGGTCGGCGAGCAGCGCGCGGTCGTGGGTGGTGGTGAGCACCAGCCCGCCCGTCGCGTCGTAGTGCGCGGCCAGGGTGATCGGGTACGAGGTGAAGGTGCCGTTCGGGACGGGGCTCTCGACGTGGATGCCGTGCGCGGCCAGGTCGGTCTCCAGCCGCAGGTGGTGCGGGGCGGAGGGCTGGTGCTCCAGCACGATCAGGCTGTGCGGCCGCTGCCCGCGCGGGGTGGCGTTCCAGCGGTGCGCCTGCCCGGGCGAGACCCACTCGTACGAGGCGAGGTCGAGCACCCCGTCGCGCAGCGCCGCGAGCAGCTGCGGGACGGTCGTGCTCGGGTGCACCCGGACGGTGATCGGCAGCGGGTTGCGCAGCGCGCCGGGCAGCCGGCCGATGCCGTCCAGCGGGATGCCCCGGCCGGAGACGGTCACCGCGAAGCCGACCCGCACGGCCCGGGCCGGGCGGCGCTGCTCGCGGGAGAGCGCGGAGCGGTACAGCAGCAGGGCCCAGGCGGCCTGCAACGCGCTGCTCTCGCCCGCGCCCCAGGCCGCCGCCCAGCCGCGCAGCCGGACGGCCTCGTACGGGGTGAGCCGGCGCCGGGCCCGGCCGCTGCCGTGCCGGGCCGGGTCCGGGGTGAGCGGCAGGACGGCGGTGGCGGCGGCCCGGGTGGCCCAGAACTGCCGGGCGGCCTCCGGGTCCTGGGTGTCCAGCCAGCGCGCGTGGTCGCGCACGTCGGGCCGGCGCTCGCCGCCGGGCAGCACGCCGCCGGTCAGGTAGGCGCGGTAGAAGGACTGGAGCAGCAGCCGGACGCTCCAGCCGTCCAGCATGGCGTGGTGGTAGGTGAGCAGCACCCGGGTGGCGGGGCTGTCGTCCGCTGCGCCGGTCTGCTCGCCGTCGTGCGGGCCCTCGGACGGGCCGTCGGCCGAGTCGTCGGCCGGGTCGTCGTGCGGGCCGGAGTCGAGCAGGGTGGCGCGCAGCAGGGCCGGGCGGCGCAGGTCGAAGCCGCGCAGCCGGTCGGCCTCCAGGAGCTCGTCCCAGCCGACCGTGCCGTGCGGGTGCCGGACGACCTCGGGGGCCGCGTGCTCGTGCAGCACCAGCCAGGGGTCGCCGCCCTCGTGCTCGTCCCAGTCGAAGGCCGCGCGCAGTACCGTCTCGTGGTCGAACACGGACTGCCAGGCGGCGGTGAAGCGTTCGGTGTCCAGCGGCCCGTGCCAGTTCCAGGACAGCTGCTCGACGTGCCGCCCGGCGTGGTCGGAGCGCCCGATCACCTGGCGCAGCATCTCCCGCTGGAGCGCGCTGGTCGGCACCGTGACGGGCTCCGGGGGCTGGGCCAGCGCCTCGCGCAGCTCCGCCACCAGGCGGACGGCCCGGGCGGAGGGGCCGGCGGCGATCCCCAGGAACAGCCGCCGCGGGCCGCCCCGGCGGTCGTCGACCAGCAGCGCCCGCATCCGGGATCCCGTGGTCAGGCTCCGCCCGAGCTCGGCCAGGAGACGGTCGAGCCCGTCCGGCCCGTCCACCGTGCGTTCCCACAGGGCGTCGGCCCCGGCCTCCGGTGCGACGGTGCGCAGCGCGGCGCGCAGCACCCCGGCCTCGTACACCCGGTGCAGCTCGACCAGCAGGAACTCCGGGAGCGGGCCGGGCGATTGGGCCTCTGCGGACGGTCGGTCCCGGTCCGGCTGCGGGTTCTCGGTCAGCGGGGTCCGGGTCACCCGGCGGCG
Source organism: Kitasatospora sp. NPDC097643 (assembly GCF_040302625.1). NCBI lineage: Bacteria > Bacillati > Actinomycetota > Actinomycetes > Kitasatosporales > Streptomycetaceae > Kitasatospora > Kitasatospora sp. NPDC097643. Next base: position 67,680 of record NZ_JBEOSA010000044.1, read on the forward strand.
GCCGGTCGTGCCGCGGGTCAGCGCGGCGTTGACGGCCCCCGCGTCGAGCCTTCTCGGCGGACGGTTGGCGGGCAGGCACGGCGCGGGCGGGGTGGCGCCGGCCACCACCAGGGTGACGGGCGCGCTGGAGAACCGACGATTGGTCATTGCTGATCAGCGGGCACCGGAGCCCGGTTCCTTCCCGTGAGCCGGCCAGGGGCTGCGCCGGAGGCGATGGGAGCTGCGGGAGTCGTAAGGGTGGGGGGAGCGCTACTGGGTGGCGAGGCCGCCGCAGACGTTCAGTGCCTGCGCGGTGATGCTGGCGGCGGTCGGCGTGGTGAGGTAGCCGGCCAGCGAGGCGACCTCCTCGGGAGTGGTGTAGCGGCCGAGCGGGATGTGGGCCTGGAAGTGCTGGTGGATGGTCTCCGGGGTGGTGTTGTACGCGGTCGCGTACTCGTGGTGGATCCGGGTGGTGTGCGGGGTGTGCACGTAGCCCGGGCAGATGGCGTTGACGGTGGTGCCGGTCGGTGCGAGCTCCTTGGCGAGGGCCTTGGTGAAGCCGATGACGGCGTGCTTGCTCGCGGTGTACGGGGCGCCGAAGGTGACGGCCTGCTTCCCGGCCGTGGACGCGATGTTGATGATCCTCGGGTGGGTGGTGCTGGTGATGCGCCCGTGCTTGAGGGTCTCCCGGGTGACCAGGAAGACGGCGTTCAGGTTGGTGTCGATGACGTCGTACCAGAGGTCGTCCGTGGTGGTGGCGGTCGGCCCGCCGCCGGTGCGGCCGGCGTTGTTGACCAGCACCGTGATCGGGCCGTGCTCGCCGACCGCGCGCCGGATCAGCGCGCTGACCTGGGTGGGGTCGCGCACGTCGCAGGTGGTGCCGTCCGCCTCGTGGCCCTCGCTGCGCAGGGTGGCCAGCGCCTGGGTGATGTGCTGGGCGGTGCGGGCGCAGATGTAGAGGCGGTGGCCACGGTTGCCGAGTTCGCGGGCGATGGCGAGGCCGATTCCGCGGGTGCCGCCGGTGATCAGGGCGAGGGGCTTTTCGAGTGCGGTCGTCATGGCGGGTCCTGTGGGTGACGGGTCCTCTGGGAGAGGGCGGGACGGGCGCTCGGGTTTCCGGCCCCTGGTCCGTGGCCGGAGTGCTGCTCGGCCTCAGGCCGAGTAGAGGTTGTAGGTGGTCGGGTGGGCCGTGGTCGGGGTGTTGAGGGTGGGGTCGAGGTTGAGGATCGCGTGGTGCAGGTGCTGGAGGTGCGGGGAGGGCTGGATGCCGAGTTCGGTGGTCAGCCGGTGCCGCAGGTGGCGGTAGGCGGTGAGGGCGTTGGTCTGCCGGCCGGCCCGGTAGAGCGCGACCATGGCCTGGGCGTGCAGGCCCTCGTGGTGCGGGTGCTGGTGGGTGAGGTGGGTGAGCTCGGGGATCAGCTCGTTGTGCCGGCCCAGGCGCAGGTCGGTGTCGATCCGGCGCTCCAGGGTGATCAGGCGGCTCTCCTCCAGGCGCATGATCTCGATGGTGAGGATCGGTCCGGGACGGACGTCGACGAGGGCGGGGCCGTGCCAGAGCGCGAGGGCCTGCCGGAAGTGCGTGGCGGCCTGGTGGTCGTGACCGTGGTTGAACGCGTGCTGGCCCTGGGTGGTGAGCAGGTTGTAGGTGTGGACGTCGAGGTTGTCCGGGTGGGTGGTGAGCTGGTACCCGCCGTGCCGGGTGGTGAGGATGTCCTTGGCGGTGATGTGCGGGGTCGGCCCGAGCCCCTGGGTGATCCGGCGGCGCAGCTGGAGGATGTACGTCTGCATGGTGGTGAGGGCCTGTCTGGGAGGACTGTCGCCCCAGATCTCCTCGATCAGGGTGGCGGTGGGCAGGATGCGGTTCGGGTAGAGCGCGAGGAGGGCGAGGATCTGGCGCTGCTTGGCGGCGCTGGGGACGACGGAGATGCCGTTGAGGTCGGCGGTGAGGGGGCCGAGGACCTTCAGGTGCATGACGGTTCTCCTCTCGGGCAGGCGGTTCGGTCTGGTGTTCGGATCCAGGGGATGGTCGGGCGGATGCGTCGCACCCTAGTTGCGCCGGGAAGTGGGGGCCGGATTCCTCGAGTGCCCGTCGAGCGCGGTTCCGGGCGCTCTGGTGGGGAGACGGGTGCGGGTGGCCGGGAGGTGGCGGCCCCAACTCTGCTCCCGTCAAAGCTTGGTAAAGTCTGGCGATCCCTCTAGATGTGACATTGCACATATCACATCATGCTCCCCATGAGAAAAGTCATCGCCCTGTTCGCGGCCGTCGCGGCCGTGGCCGCCCTCGGCGGCACCTCCGCCTCCGCCACCGAACCCGACGCCGCCGCCCCCGAGGACCTCGGGCAGGGCAGGCTCGTCTGGAGCTCCTGTAACGACGCCGCCACGCCCGCGCTCCAGTGCGCGATGCTCGAGGTGCCGGTGGACTACGCCGACCCGCACGGCCGCAAGATCAAGATCAAGGTGAACCGCCTCCCCGCCACTGCCCCCAAGGACAAGCAGCAGGGCCCGATCCTGCTCAACCCCGGCGGTCCCGGCGACTCCGGGCTCTGGATGCCCGCCTACATCTCCGGCCAGATCCCGCAGGACGTCGCCTCGACCTACGACTGGATCGGCTTCGACCCGCGCGGCACCAACGGCAGCGACCCCCATGTCGTCTGCGACGCCCACTACTTCGACGGCGAGCGCCCCGACTACCAGGTGAGCCAGGGGACGTCCAAGGCCTGGCTGGCCAAGGCCGCCGGCTACGCCGCCGACTGCGCGGCCGACTGGTCCTGGCTGATGCCGCACATGACCACCGTGGACAACGCGCGCGACATGGAGAGCATCCGCCGGGCGCTCGGCGCACCGAAGATCAACTTCTACGGCGGCTCCTGGGGCACCTCGCTGGGCTCCACCTACGGCCAGCTCTACCCCTCGCACGTGCGGCGGATGGTGCTGGACAGCATCGTCGGACCGACCATCAGCTGGTACGACCACAACATCCTGCAGGACAAGGAACACCAGCGCCGCTTCGACGCCTTCGCCGCCTGGACGGCCAAGGCCGACAACGTCTACCACCTGGGCACCGACGCCGCCGCCGTCAAGAAGGCCTACGACCAGGTCGAGACCGCGCTGCGGACCAGCCCCGTCGACGCGGCGCCCGCGCCCGGCAAGATCGGCCCGGCCGAGTTCGAGGACACCTTCTACGGCGGCGGCTACAACTTCCTCCGCTGGCCCCGGATGGCCACCGTCCTCTCCGCCTACGTCACCCAGCACGACACCCGGCCGCTGAACATCGCCTACAACCGCTACGCCGCGCCCGGCGCCGACGACGGCACCTTCCCCGCGTACAACGCCGCGCAGTGCACCGAGAACGCCTGGCCGCGCGACTGGGAGGTCTGGAAGAAGGACCAGGCCAAGGTCAACGAGGTCGCGCCCTTCTACACCTACAACAACATGTGGTACAACGCCGCCTGCATGTTCTGGCCCTACCAGGGCAACCCGGCCGGCCGGCTGAAGATCACCGGCAAGGGCCTGCCGCCCGTCCTGCTCTTCCAGGCCACCGAGGACGCCGCCACCCCGTACGAGGGCGGGCTCGCCATGCACGACGCGCTGCCCGGCTCCAAGCTGGTCGTCCAGACCGGCGGCAGCTTCCACGAGATCCTGTTCCACGGCAACGCCTGCCTGGACGACACCTTCACCGCCTACCTGCGGGACGGCAGCCTCCCCAAGGGCAACGGACGGATCGCCAAGACCTGCGCGCCCGAGGCGGATCCCGCCCCGGTCTACGTGACCCCGCCGCCGGCCGCGACCGCCAAGACCGCCGGGGCCCCGGCGGCCGCCGGCACCGGGACCGGCGCCGGCCCGCTCGCGCCGACGGACCCGGAGGCCGTGCACGGCGTCCTGCGGTAACCCCCTGCCCGTTCAGCGGGCCGGCCCGCTTCCCCGCCCCGCCGAGCGGTCGAGGAAGCGGGCCAGCCCGGCCCGTACCCCCTCGGTGGGCACGGTCGCGGCGAAACAGGCCGCCTCGACGGCCAGCCCCTCGTCGATCGGCAGGTTGATCCCCCGGGTGACGGCCCGCAGGCAGGCCGCCACCGCCGTCGGGGCGTGCCGGACGATCCGGTCCGCCAGGTCCCGTGCCGCGTCCAGCAGTTCGGCGGCCGGGACGACGGCGTTGACCAGGCCCAGCTCGGCCGCCCGGGCGGCCGGGAAAGGGTCACCGGTCAGGATCAGCTCCAGCGCCCGCTTGCGGCCGACGTGGCGCGCCAGCCGCTGCGAGCCGCCGAACGGCGGCGGGAAGCCCAGCGTGATCTCCGGCTTGGCGAAGGTCGCGTGCTCGGCGGCCAGGGCCAGCGGCGCGGCCTCGGTGAGCTCGCAACCCCCGCCGTACGCCAGGCCGTTGACAGCCACGATCACCGGCTTCGGGAACTCCTCGATCCGCCGGGTGAGCGCGTGGCCGCGCCGCACGAACTCCCGCAGCGCCCGCTCCGGCCCGCCGCCGATGCTCGCGGCCAACGAGGGGATGTCGGCGCCCGCGCTGAACGCCCGCTCCCCGGCCCCGGTCAGGACGACGGCGCGGACGGAGTCGTCGGCCTCGATCCCGTCGAGCGCCGCGAGCAGCGCGTCGATCGTCGGGTAGTCGAGCGCGTTGAGCTTCGCCTCCCGGTCGATGGTGAGGGTGACGATCTGCCGGTCCCGTTCGGTGCGGACGCTCATGCCGGGGTGCTCCTTGTGCCTCGGTGCGGACAACTGCGAGGCTAGGAGGGGTATCCAGGACGATCCACTTATTGTCCTGGATATACCTGCGGCCGGTTCCCGCGGCGGCAGCCCCGACGCCCTGGAGCCGCATGCGCCCGCCCGCCTACAAGGCCGTCGTCGACGAGCTCGCCGCCGCGATCCGCTCCGGCGAACTCCCAGCCGGCACCCGGCTCCTCACCCACCGCGCCCTCGCCCGCCGGCACCGGATCGCGCTGGCCACCGCCACCCGCGTCTACGCCGAACTGGCCGCCGCCGGCCTGGTGGTGGGCGAGCGGGGCCGCGGCACCTTCGTCCGCACCCGCTCCGGCTTCGACGGGATCGAGCCCTCGCGGGCGCTCCCGGTGCCCCGGATCGCCGACCTCTCCTTCAACCAGCCGCTGGCCCCCGGCCAGGGCGACCAGCTGCGCCAGGCCCTGCGCGCCCTGGCGGCCTCCGGCGACGTCGAGGCGCTGCTGCGCCAACAGCCGCCCGGCGGACACCGGCACGACCGTGCGGTGGTGGCCACCTACCTGCTGACGCGCGGGATCGACACGGCACCGGAGAACGTCCTGCTGACCAGCGGAGCCCAGCAGGCATTGGACTGCGTGCTGCGCACCCTCACCCGGCCCGGCGACGTCCTCGCCGTCGACGCGCTCAGCTACCCCGGCGTCAAACTGCTCGCCGCCGCCCACGGCCTCGACCTGGCACCCGTCCCGGTCACCCCGGCCGGCCCCGACCTGGACGCGCTCGACCGGCTCTGCCGGGCCCGCCCGGTCCGCGCCGTCTACACCATGCCGACCGTCCACAACCCGCTCGGCTGGGTGCTCGACCGGCCCCAGCGGGACCGCCTGGCCGACCTCGCCCGGGTCCACGACTGCCTGCTCGTCGAGGACGGGACGTACGCCTTCCTGGAGGCGGCGCCGCCCCCGCCCCTGCACGCCCTCGCACCCGACCGCACCTGTTACCTCGCCGGGCTCTCGAAGAACCTCGCCCCCGGCCTGCGGTTCGGCTTCGCCGTGCTGCCCACCAGGCTGCTCAAGGCCGCCACCGCCAGCCTGCGGGCCGCCGCCTGGGGCGCCCCCGGCCTGGTCACCGCGCTCGCCACCGGCTGGCTCGCCGACGGCACCGTCACCCGCCTGGAACGCGACCGCCGCGCCGACGCCGCTGCCCGGCAGGACATCGCCCGCACCGAACTGGCCGGCCTGGACATCACCGCCCACCCGGCCTCCTACCTGCTCTGGCTCGGCCTCGCGCCGCACCAGCGCCCCGACCACGTCGCGGCCGTCCTGGCCGGCGAGGGCATCCTGGTCTCCACCGCCGACGCCTTCGCCACCGGCCCGTACCACCCCCAGGCCCTCCGACTCGCCCTGGCCACCCCACCCCGCGCCGAGCTGGCGCCCGCCCTCCGGCGGCTCCGCACGGCCATCGAGGCCATCCCGCCGTAGGGCCCGGCAGCGCTCGTCGGCCGGGCCCTACGGCGGGTCGCGGCCTGCCGTGCTTTCCGGCCCGATTTCCTTCCTCCCTTTCCATTCCCCCCTCCCTTTCCTTTTTGCCGCCCGCATCCGCATTTCCGGGCCGGAATTCCGCCCCGGTGGAGGGCGGGTCGAGACGCGGTGGAAAGGGCTTTCGGGCCGGATGGGGGTGTGTTGTCGTGGATGGCGGGGGAGCCGGGGGTGCAGCCCCGTGGACAGGCGGTCACCGGCGGATACCGCTGGTGGGCGGCGGTGTAGACGCTCGCGCATGGACGTGAGTGCAGTGGCTATGGTTCGCCGGCTCGCGGGGGGATTTGATGGGTGCCATGACGACGAACCGTCGGGCCCGCGGATCGGCCGCGGCCCACGGATCGCGTCGGACCGGCCGGACCTCTCCGGCGGTCCGGTTCCTCGGGTTTCCTCCGTTTCTCTGAATGAGGTGGTCATCGTGGTTGCTGCGGGTGCTGGGGTTCTGCCGGTGGATGCGGGTGTGGTGCTGGTGGTCGGGGGGACGGGGAAGACGGGGCGGCGGGTGGCGGAGCGGTTGTCGGCG
>NZ_JBEOSA010000045.1:0-74017 GCF_040302625.1 Kitasatospora sp. NPDC097643
ACAACCGCTCACCCGCAGGCGACTTGACCTGCCCCACCCTCGCCACACCACAACCAACGACAGCGGGAAGCCAAAGTCACCGGCATTGGCCCTAGACCCGCGAGCTCCGGTGCCCGCCCGCTCCACGGCCGGGCGCGTTCCAGCTGTCCGGCCCGGGTCGGCGGCCGAGCTCGCGGATCCAGTAGCCGAGGATCCAGGCCATCGCCGCGCCGTAGACGGTGCCGATGGCCTCGGCGACCGATTCGGTGAGGCCGGGGAGGTCCTGCTCGGTCACCTCGTGCCCGAGGCCGCTTGACGGGGTCCAGGAGTTCCAGGGTGGTCATCGTGATCACCTTCCTCGGATGGTCCGGGAGGTCCTGACACCCTCCAGGCGTGGGATCGCGTCCACACCCGGTGGGACCCGGCCCTACGACCGAACCGCCGCAGGTCAGCCGCCCCGCCGTGCCCCGAGCAGCACACCAGATCGAACACACCACTTCTCCATAGATGTGTCCACGGCGTGAAAAACATGCACCCTGACCCCTTGTCAGGTCGATCATTCCTCCCTACCTTCGGGGTTCAGGTCCCCCGGCCCATCGGGCCCGGGGGCCGCGACGACGCAACCCGCGCCGTCGCAGGACGCACGACAAGACCTGGAGGCGTCACATGCCCATTGCCATGCTCGAGGAGATCCGCGACGCGGGTCCGCTGCTGGTCGACGACGAGGCCCTCGTGTTCGAGGACGACCACAACAGCGACCACGACGCCACGGCCTGTCTGGCGGACCCGTGGGTCACCGCGACCACTTGGTGGAACTGCGACGGGAACTCCTGACGTGACGGGGTCCATCGCCGGCCGAAACGGGTGGTCCGATGACACCTGGTCGTATCTGAACGACCCGCGGATGCCGGCGGTGGACCACGGCTGGAAGCTCCACGTCTCGGCCCGCCCCGGCGACCTGGAGACCGTGACCGGCCTCGTCCTGCCGGTACTGCTGCGCCACGTCTGCCACGCGAAGTGGGCCCGGAGCCCGGAGACCCTGCGGGTGATCAACTCCGGCACCTCCAGCGCCGGCGCCGTCGGGAAGGCGATCACGGTCTATCCGGCCCCCGGCACCGTCGTCGGGCTCGCCGAGGAACTCGTCGCCGTGCTGCGCGACCGCGAGGGCCCGCAGATCGTCAGCGACCGGCGGGTCGATCCGGACTCCCCCGTCTACTACCGCTACGGGCCCTTCACCGGCGACTACCGGACCGGCCGCAGCGGGCGGACCGAGTCGGTCATGACCGGCCCGGACGGCCAGGTCTTCGACGGCCTGGCCGTCGGCTCCTACCGGTGCCCGCCCTGGGCCGAGGACCCCTTCGCCGACCGCCCCGGGCACCGCGCCCGGCCGGACTCCTCCGCCGGATTCGGCGGGGGCCGCTACCGGGTCACCGGCGGCATCGCCCGCAAACCGCAGGGCAACGTCTACCGCGCGGTCGACCGGGTCTCCGGGCTGCCGGTGGTCGTCAAGCAGGCCCGGGCCTTCGTGGCCGAGGGCGAGTCCGGTGCGGACACCCGCGACCTGCTGCGCAACGAACGCACCGTCCTGGCCGCCCTCGACACCGCGCCGGGGGTGCCCCGCGCGCTCGACTACTTCCGCCACCGCTCGGACGAGTACCTGGTGATGACCAGCTGCGGCGACCGGGACCTGCGGCGGGAGGTCCAGGAGCACGGCCCCTACCGGGACGACCCGGACCGGCCCGCGCGCACGCTCGACGCGCTGGCCGCCGGACTCCTCGACGTCCTGGACGGCATCCACCAGCGTGGCGTGGTCATCCGTGACCTCAAGCCCAACAACGTCGTGCTCGACCCCTCGGACCGCTGCCACGTGGTCGACTTCGGGATCAGCGCGGTCAACGGCACCGGCCCGGACGGCGCGACCCCCGGCTACAGCGACCCGGTCCGGCGCGCCGCCGACGCGTTCGAACCCGCCGAACCCGCCGACGACTACTACGCCCTCGGCGCGACCCTCTGCTTCGCCGCCACCGGCCTGGACCCGGTGATCATCGACGCCGACACCGCCGTCAACCGGGACCGCACCCTGGCCGGCCTGGCCTGGGCCCTGCCCGGCGACGGGCACCGGTGGATCCGGGCGGTGATCGGCGAGTTGATGAGCTTCGATCCGGCCGTCCGGACGGCCGGCGCCGACCGGCTCCGCACCCGGACCGCCGAGGCCCCCGAGGCCCAGTCGGCCTCCCGAGGACCGGGCCGGCTCCGGATCGACGACGACCTGCTCCAGGAGATCATCGCGCACACGACCGCGTTCTGCGTCGACGAGGCCCACCAGATCGTGGACCCGGAACAGGCCGCCCGCACGAACATCCCCACCCCGATCGACATCTACGGCGGCAGCTCCGGGCTCGGCCTGGAACTCCTCCGCCACCTCCACCGGCCCGGGGTGCGCGCCGCCGTCGACGCCCTGGCGCAGTGGACGGCGGGCCAGTCCAGGAGCCTGTCGCCGAGCTTCTACTCCGGCCGCACCGGCGTCGAGCTCTTCCTCGCCGAGGCGGGCACGCCCGTTCAGGGCCCGCACGGGCCGGACGACCACCCGCCCCTGCCCACCCGGGGGCCGGCCGGCGGACTCCCGGAAGCCGACCAGATCGAGGGCGTCGCCGGCATCGGCGTCGGCCGTCTGCTGCTCGCCCGGCACGCCACCGCCGCCGGTGACGACCACCGCGCCGAGCAGCACCTCGAGGTCGCCACCGAGTGCGCCCGGATGCTGGCCTCCGGCCGGGCCCGGCTGACACTCACGGGCACCGATTCGATCGGCAGGGCCGCGCTGGGCGAAGGATTCGCCCACGGCGAGGCGGGGGTCGCGTACTTCCTGCTGGAGTACGCGAACGCGACCGGGGACGCGGCCGCCGCCCGCCGGGCCGAGCAGGCCTGCGCGCAGCTCGCCGCCCTCACCCCGGGCCTCGTCGCGTCGGCGGCCGCCCCCGGGGCGACCCGCCGCTACGGCTCCTGGTGCCGGGGCCTGGCCGGGATCGGAACGGTGCTGGTCCGGGCCGCCGACCGGCTCGGCGAACCCGGGTACCTCGCGCTCGCCCGACAGGCCGCCCGCACCTGCGCCGAGCTGGCGCCGCGCATGCCGCTGGTCAACCAGTGCTGCGGGCTGGCCGGGGTCGGCGAGCTGATGGTGGACCTCGCCGCGGCGTCCGGCTCCGAGGAGTTCCGGCAGGCCGCCGAGACCGTCCTCGCGATCGTCCTCAGCCGCAGCGGCGGCACGCCGTCCCGCCCGGTCTTCCCGGACGCCGGCCTCGCCCGGTCCACCGCCACCTGGGCCGGCGGCTCCGCCGGCGTGCTCGGCTTCGTCCGGCGCCTGCACGACCGGGGCGGACCGCGGCTCGGCCTCATCGGCTGACCACCCCGGGGGCTACTCCACGCCGACGACCCCGGGAGCAATGAACCGGCGGTGCAGCGGGGCGAAGGAGGCCTCCGGGGCCCCGGTGATCCCGGCCTTCTGGACCGCCGGCACCAGCCGCTCGGCGAGGAACGCCTCGAAGGCCTGCGGGGACTCCCACAGGTCGGTCACGTGGAGTCCCTCGGCGTCGAACCAGGCCACATGGAGCTGTCCCCCGGCCGCCGGGACCTGCTCCCAGTCGACCGCGTCCCGCACCACGTCGTACTGCTCCGGCGTGACCCCGGCCCAGAACATCGACATCACCACGGTCATGCTCGTCCTCCTCGCTCACTCCGACAACGGCCCACCGGCCCCGGCCATCCTCCCGCCCCGACACCCCCGCCCCACAGAGCGCGCAGGGGCACTCACCGACCCCAACGGACTCCCACCCAGCGCCCGCCACCCCACCCACCGCCCGGTACACGATGCGTCCCCTCGCCCGAATCCGCTGCCCCGAAAACCCCGCTGTGCAACGCCGACGGGGACGGAGACGACGTGACCGTCTCACTGGTCCAGATCTTCCGCGTCCGCGACGGGAGGATCGCCCACCTCCGCGACTACTTCGCGCCCGGGCTCCTGGACTGACGACGACCTGGCGCCTCCCACCGGTGTCCGGCGCCGCCTGCATCAGCGGGCGTGGCTGTACTACAGGCACCACCGGCCCCCGCGCCGGAGCTCGTGGTGCCCGTGATACAGCTAGGACGGCGAGGCGGTTCGTGGTCGACCAGGAGGGGAAGTCCCATGGCGGAGCAGCGGGTTGTGATCGTGACCGGGGGTGGCACCGGCATCGGCGCAGCCACCGCGCGGTTGTTGCGGGAGGGCGGGCACGAGGTCGTCGTCTCCGGGCGGCGCAGCGAGCTGCTGGAGCAGGTGGCCCGGCAGACCGGCGCGCTGGCCCACCCGGCCGACACCACGGACCCCGCCGCCGTGCGCGAGCTGGTGGCGGCCACCGTTGCCCGGTACGGGCGGCTGGACGGGTTGGTGGTCAACGCCGGGGTCGGCCGCGGCGGCGGGGTCGGCGAGATCTCCGACGAGGACTGGGACCTGGTGCTGCGCACCAACCTGACCGGTCCGTTCCTGACGATGCGGGCGGCCCTGCCGCACCTGTTGGAGTCCGGTGGCGCCGTCGTCGCCGTCGCCTCGGTCTCGGCACTGCGCAACGGCGTGGGCAGCGCCGCCTACGCCGCGTCCAAGGCGGCGCTGCTGCAACTGTGCAGCTCGCTGGCTGTGGATTACGGCCCGCGCGGGCTACGCGCCAACACGGTCTGCCCCAGCTGGGTGCGCACCGAGATGGCCGACCGCCGGATGGCCCGGTTCGCCGAGGAGGCAGGGCTGGGCGCGGACGGTCTGGACGCGGCCTACGCGGAGGCGACCCGCCTGCTGCCGGCGGGCCGCCCGGCCGAGCCGCGCGAGGTCGCCGAGGCGATCGCCTGGCTGCTGTCCCCGGCGGCCTCCTTCGTCAACGGCGCGACGCTGACCGTGGACGGGGGCGCCAGCACGCTCGACGCGGGGACGCTGCCGTTCGGCTACCGCATCGCGCCGCGCGAGCCGTCGGCCTGACCACCCCGCCGCACTGCCCGGGGGCTACCGGAGAGCCCTGACGACGCGTCGACCGAACCGTCCGGCGAACGGCAGCCGGGGCAGGGTCGGTTGACGGGGTGCTCACCGCGGTTCCTCGTGATCAGTTCAAGGTGCGCGGCCGGACTCCAGCGCCTTTGCCGCCGGCGTCAGGCCCCGGACCGGGTGCGGCGTAGCAGGTAGGTGCCGGAGGCGGCGGCGAGCAGCGCCATGCAGGCGGTGAAGACCAGGCCGGCGTGGGCCAGGCCGAGGGGCTCGGCGAGCAGGCCGACGCCGATGACCGGGATGGAGATGCCGAAGTAGGCGACCACGAAGAGCAGGGAGAGCGCGCCGCCGCGGTGTTCGGCGGGTGCGGCGGCGGCGACCTCGCCCACCGCGCCGCGCAGGCCCATGCCCTGGCCGGCGCCGCCGACCAGGGCGCTGAGCACCAGGGGCGGGAGGGTGGTCCGCGCGAGCGAGGCGGCCAGCAGGGCGAGTCCGGCGATGAGGACCAGGCAGCCCAGCGGGATGGCCCGGGCGCTGCCCAGGCGGGGTACCAGGAGCTGGCCGAGGGTGGAGGCGAAGAAGGCCGCGAAGACGATGAGGCCGACGACGGCGCGGTTGTGGATGCCCAGGTCCTGTGCCAGGAAGGCGGGGCTGACCGAGGTGAAGACGCCCAGCAGCGAGAAGCCGGCGAACGCGGCGAGCCCGGCCGGGACGAAGACCCCGCGGACCTCGGGCGGCAGGGACGGCCGTCGCGGGCGGGCGGTGCGCAGCGGGCGGGCCCCGACGACGGTCTCCGGCAGGCGCCAGGTGACCGCGAACGATCCGGCGAGCAGCACCAGGTGCACGACGAACGGCAGGACCAGGGGGTTCGGTGCGTACTCGGCCAGCAGTCCGGACAGCAGGGGTCCGCAGCCCAGTCCGCCCATGTTGGCGGCGGTGGCGACGAAGCCGGCGCGGGCCCGGCGCCCGGGCGGGGCGAGTTCCAGGACGTACGCGGTGGCGGTGCCGGTGAACAGGCCGGCCGACAGGCCGGACAGCAGGCGCCCCAGGTACAGCAGGGGCAGGCCGCCCTCGGCCAGGAAGGAGACGGCGCTGCCCGCCGCGAGCGCCAGCCCGCAGAGCAGCACGGGCCGGCGCCCGACGGAGTCGGAGACGTTGCCGACGAGCAGCAGGACGCCGATCACGCCGAGGGCGTAGACCGCGAACACGACCGTCACGGTCAGCTCGGAGAAGCCGATCTCCTCCTGGTACAGCCCGTACAGCGGGGTGGGCAGGGTGGTACCCGCCATGCAGACGGCGAAGGCGGCGGCGGCGCCGAGGTAGCCGGCCTGGCCTGCGTCCGCGGTCCGCGCCGCCCGTACGGTCCGGTGATCGGTCATCCGCCCACGGTAGGCGGCGGACCGGGCCGGGCCCGCGACGCGCGGGGCGGCTGGGCCGAACGGCCGTCACCCCGGCTCCGCCGGACCCGACCGGACCCGCGCCGCCCCTGTTGGAGTGCCCTCGGTGTCAGCGCCCTCCGCCGGTCAGGCCCCGGGCGGTGGCGAGCAGCGCCTCGTCCAGGCCGGTCGGGGTGAGGCCGAGGGCACGCTCCGTCCCGGTGGAGTCGAGGACGTGCGGGTTCTCGGTGGCGTACAGCATCTCGACGAGTTCGCCGTAGATCGGCTCGCCCTGCGCCAGGTCGAGGAGCGCGGCGCGGTCGAGCCGCGACAGCTGCGGCGCGGGTGAGCCGGTGAGCTCGGCGAAACGCTCGGTGAGCTCCCGCGCCGGGAGGTTCGCCGTGGCGGGCGCGTGCCAGGCCCGCCCCCAGGAGCGGGGGTCGCGGGCCGCGGCGACCAGCGTCGCGGCCACGTCGCCCACGTACGACCAGCTCTGCGGCACGTCGAGCCGGCCGGGGTAGGCCGCCGGCCGGCCCGCGAGCACCTGCGGGGCGATGAAGAGGCTGAAGGTGCCCACCGTTCCCTCGCCGAGGAAGGAGGCCGCGCGCACCTCGGTGACGTTCACCCGCCCCTGTTCGTGGGCGGCCAGGGCGTCGAGCCACATCCGGGCGCGCACCTCGCCCTTGGCCGCGACCGGCGCCATCGGCAGGTCCTCGATGAGGGGCGTCTCCACGTGTCCGTAGCCGTAGAGGTTGCCGAGCATCACGTAGCCGGTGCCGGTGCGCTCCGCGGCGGTCAGCAGGGCGGCGGCGAGCGGCGGGACGTCGGTGATCCACCGGTGGTACGGCGGCATCGCGCAGTTGATCAGGGCCTCGGCGCCCCGGACGAGCCCGGTCAGGCGCTCGACGTCGAGGGCGTCCGCGGCGACCCGCTCGACCAGCGGGTGGTCCAGGCCGGTGCCGCTGCGGGTGATCTGACGGACCGGCACGCCCTCCTCGGCGAGCTGCGCGGCGACGGCGAGGCCGGTCGAGCCGGCTCCCATGACGACGTATCGGGACATGACGAACCCCCGGAAGAGTGGGTGGTGGGCAGGTGGGGAATGGCCGGGCGGCAACGCGGTGTTGCCGTTCCCGTGCCGTGCCCGACCAGCCTCCCGTGCCGGCGGCACCGCGACCACCAGCGAAAACGACGACGATCCGGAGGATCTGGCCACCATGCACCGCGTTGCCGTCCTGGCCGTGCCCCCGGCCACCGCGTTCGACCTGGCGATCCCCGAACTGGTCTTCGGCGCGGCCCGGGTGGCGGACGCCCCGGCCTACGAGGTACGGGTCTGCACCCCGGAACCGGGCCTGGTGGAGACCCTGGGCAGCCTCCAGGTCGGCGTCCCGTACGGGCTGGAGATCGTGGCGGAGGCCGACACCGTCCTCGTCACCGGCACCGGCGCGCGCAGCGACGCGGACCCGCGGGTGCTCGCGGCCCTGCGCGGCGCCGCGGCCGCCGGCACCCGGATCGCCTCCATCTGCACCGGCGCCTTCGTGCTGGCCCAGGCGGGTCTGCTGGACGGCCGCCGGGCCACCACCTACTGGCCGTACTCCGCGGAGCTGGCCGAGCGCTTCCCCCGGGTCGACGTGGTGGGGGACGTCCTGTTCGTCGACGAGGGCCAGGTCTCCACCGCCGCGGGGCTCGCGGCCGGCATGGACCTGTGCCTGCACCTGGTCCGGGCGGACCACGGCGCGGCGGTGGCCAATGCCGTCGCCCGTCTGACGCTGGTGTCGCCGGCCCGGCTGGGCGAGCAGGCCCAGACCGTGCCCGCGCCGGTGACGCCGCCGGGCGAGTTCTCGCTGGCCGCCACGCGGGCCTGGGCGCTGCACCGGCTCGACCGGCCGCTCGCCCTCGGGGACCTGGCCGCCCACGCCCACACCAGTGTGCGTACCCTGACCAGGCGCTTCCAGGCGGAAACCGGCCTCACCCCGTTGCAGTGGCTGCTTCAGCAGCGTGTCGACCGGGCCCGCGAGCTGCTGGAGACCACCGACCTGCCGGTCGACCAGGTCGCCGAGCGCAGCGGTCTGGGCAGCGCGGACTCGCTGCGGCAGCACCTGGTGCGCCGGGTCCGGCTCACGCCGACCGCGTACCGGGCGCAGTGGCGGCGCGGCGCGCCAACCCACCGCGAGCCGGCCCACCGCGAGCCGTCGCAAAGCTGACCGCGCCCCGAAGGCCTCGACCCGCCCGCTTGCCGTATAGCCGCGTGTGCAACTATCTTCAGCCTCATACATTGCACCTGCACGCACCTCGCCGGGAGTCCGACATGAGCGGCACCACCCTCTTCACCCCCTTCACGCTGCGGGCCCTCACCGTCCCCAACCGGGTCTGGATGGCGGCGATGTGCCAGTACAGCGCCGCCCCCGACGGCGACGCGACGGGCGTCCCGACCGACTGGCACTTCACCCACCTCGCGGCCCGTGCCACCGGCGGCACCGGGCTGATCATCACCGAGGCCACCGCCGTCAGCCCCGAGGGCCGCATCTCCCCCTACGACCTCGGCATCTGGAACGACACCCAGGTCGCGGCCTTCCGGCGGATCACCTCCTTCCTGAAGGAGCAGGGCACCGTCCCGGTCATCCAGCTCGCCCACGCCGGCCGCAAGGCGTCCAGCGAGCGCACCTGGGTCGACCGCGGGCGCCCGCTCGCCCCGGAGGAGGAGCACGGCTGGACGCCCGTAGGCCCCAGCGCCGTCGCGTTCGCCCCGGCCTCGACCAGGCCGGAGGAGCTCACCGAGGAGCAGATCGGCCGGATCGTGCGGCAGTTCGCCGACGCCGCCCGGCGCGCGCTCGACGCCGGCTTCCAGGCCGCCGAGATCCACGGCGCGCACGGCTACCTGGTGCACCAGTTCCTCTCCCCGCACAGCAACCACCGCACCGACGGCTACGGCGGCTCGTTCCAGGGCCGGATCCGCTTCGCCCTGGAGGTCGTGGACGCCGTACGGGCGGTGTGGCCGGAGGACCTGCCGCTGTTCTTCCGCGTCTCGGCGACCGACTGGCTCACCGAGAACCCGCAGGACGGCCGCGAGGGGTGGACCGCCACGGACACCGTCCTGCTCGCCAAGGAGCTCCAGGCCCACGGCGTGGACCTGCTGGACGTCTCCACCGGCGGCATCGCCCCCGACGCCAAGGTCGAGGCCGGGCCCGACTACCAGGTGCCCTTCGCCGAGGCGGTGCGCAGCGGCACCGGGCTGCCGGTGGCCGCCGTCGGCCTGATCACCGACCCCGTGCAGGCCCAGGACATCCTGGCCACCGGCCGGGCCGACGCCGTCCTGCTCGGCCGCGAACTCCTGCGCAACCCGTACTGGGCCCGCCACGCGGCCGCCGCCCTCGGCGGCGAGGTGCCCACGCCCGTCCAGTACCACCGCGCCTGACCGTCACGTGGCCCGGGATGCCGGGCGGGTTCGAGGGTTTGAGTACGCGTACTCAGGTGCGCCGGGGCGGGGCGGCGAAGACTGGTGAGCGACTCATCCGACCGTCGAAGGAACAGGTCGCCGTCATGCTCGGTCGTACCGCCGCCCTGCTCGTCCCGGCCTTCGGGCCGCTGCGGATCACCACGGACCCCGGCGCCGTCCTGGCGCCCGGGAGCATCGTCGCCGCCAACCACACCGCGCTGAGCGACCCGGCGGTCGTGCTCGCCGCCCTGCACCGGCTCGGCGCCCGCCCGGTGGTCCTCGCGACGGCCGGTCTGTGGCGGGTGCCGGTGCTCGGCCGACTGCTGCGGCGGGACGGCCACATCCCCGTCCACCGCGGCACCGCCCGGGCCTCCGAGGCCCTCGACCGGGCCGCCGAGGCGCTGGCCGCCGGGCGGGTGGTGCTGATCTACGGCGAGGGCGGTCTGCCCCGCCGCCGCGACTCCGCAGAACAGCCGCCCGGCCCGTTCCGCAGCGGACTCGGCCGCCTCGCGGTGGCCACCGGGGCGCCCGTGGTCCCGCTCGGCCAGGCCGGGGCCCGCCGGCTGACCTCGGGCGGCCCGCTCAAGCAGCTGGCCGGTCTGGCCACCGCGCCGGCCCGCCGCCCGGCCCTGCACGTCCACCTCGGCACACCGCTGCGGCTGACGGGCGGGGCGGCCGACGCCACCGCGACGGCGCACGCCGCGGTGACGGCGGCCTGGGCCCGCGCGGCCGGGCACCCGGGGTGACCGGGGTGACCCTCGGTCACCCGGGCCACCCCGACCGGACCGACCGCACCGGCCGCCTCGGCGCCGCTACTTGACGCCGGCCGCCGCGCAGGCGTCCGCGTACGGCGGGGTGCACAGGTCGGCGGCCTTGTACAGGCCGCCGCCGACCACCGTGGCCGCGACCTTCTGCTTGGTCACGACGACCGGGGTGAGCAGCAGCGAGGGGATGTGCAGGGTCCCGCTGTCGGTGACGGAGCTCGCCACCGTGCTGATGTCCAGGCCCTCGACCAGCTGGACGGCGATGCTGGCCGCCGCGTCCGTCTCGGGCTTGTACGGCTTGTAGATCGTGAAGGCCTGGTCGCCCGTGAGCACCCGCCGCACCGCGTCGATGGACGCGTCCTGGCCGCCGACCGGCACGTTCTTGGCGCCCGCCGCCTTCAGCGTGTCGATGATGGGCCCGGCCATGCCGTCGTTGCCCGAGTAGACGGCCTGGATGCCGTCCTTGCCGAGGCTGTGGAGGGCCTCGGTCATCTTGGCCGCGGCGACGTCCGGCTTCCACTCGCCGGACTGCTCGTAGGCGATCCGCTTGACCTTGCCGTCCAGCGCCCGGTGCGCACCCGCCTTGAACATGGCGGCGTTCGGGTCGGACTCGGCGCCGTTGATCATCACGACGTTGGCGGCGGCGGCCTTCGGGCCGAGCGCGTCGAGCAGGGCCTGGCCCTGGAGTTCGCCGGTCCGCTCGTTGTCGAAGGAGACGTACGCGGCGACCTTGCCCTCGGCCAGCCGGTCGTAGGCGACGACCTTCACGCCCTTGGCGGCGGCGGCCTCGACCCACGGGCCGGTGGTCTTGGAGTCGACCGGATCGAGCAGGATGACCTTGACGCCCTTGGCCAGCAGGTCGTCGAACTGCTTCTTCTGGGTGGCCGCGTCGCCGTCCGCGTTGGCGTAGTCGACGGTGCAGTCCGGGCACAGGCCCGCCACGCCGGCCTTGATCAGCGGTGCGTCGAAGGCCTCGTAGCGGGTCGAGGAGGAGTTCTCCGGTAGCAGCAGACCGATGGTCCGGCCGCCGGGGGCGGCCTGGGGTTTCTGCGTCGCGTCGGTCTGTCCGCAGGCCGCGAGGGCGATCGCCAGGGACAGGACGGTGGTGCTCTGGACCGCGCGACGCATGGGTCTGTTCATGATGGGTGGTGCCTCCTGTGCCGTGCCGCGCTGGTGCCGCGACAGATGAGGGAGTCAAGCGCCACCCGGCCATGACGTCAATAAGTGAAGGAACATTCGGGCGTGACGCCACCCGATTCGTTATGAATGAACAGGAGTGGGTGCATCGCCGCAGGTGGGTCGTCGGGCGGGGATTCCCGCGGTCAACTCTTGGTCCCCGGCGACGACATGAGGGCCGGCGCCGAGTGGCGCCGGCCCTCATCGGACGGATTCGTCACAGCCGCTCGGGCACCGGGTTGCCGACCGCCTCGATGGCGCGCCGGACGGGGACCTTCAGCAGCACGGCGAACCCGATCACGAAGAACACCAGCAGCGAGATGATCGCCGAGCGGTAGCTGCCGGTGAGCTGGTAGGCGAGGCCGAAGACCAGCGGGCCCATCCAGCTGGTGCCGCGGTCGCTGACCTTGTAGACGCTGAAGTACTCCGCCTCCCGGCCGGCCGGGATCAGGTGGGAGAACAGCGAGCGGGAGAGCGCCTGGCTGCCGCCGAGCACCAGGCCGATCATCGCGGCCAGGGCGAAGAACCAGGCGGGCTGGTGGGCGGGCATCAGATACCCGAGGGCGAGGGTGACCACCCAGCCGACCAGCGAGCCGAGGACGGTCCGCTTGGCACCGTACCGGCGGGCGATCCGGCCGAGCAGCAGCGCGCCGCCGATCGCCACGATCTGGACCAGCAGCACGGCCGCGACCAGCGAGGTCTGGTCCATGCCGAGCTCCTCGCTGCCGTACAGCGAGGCCTGCGAGACGACGGTCTGGATGCCGTCGTTGTAGCAGAGGAAGGCGCCCAGGTAGAGCAGCGTGAGCGGGTACCTGCGCATGCCGCGCAGGGTGCGGGCGAGTTCGCGCAGGCTGCCGGCGGCGGGCTGGTCGGGCACGGCCGCCGCGCGCTCGGGGGCCACGCCGGCCCGGGAGGGCAGCCGCAGCAGCGGGACGATCGTGAACAGCGCCCACCACAGGCCGGCCGAGGCCAGGCAGATCCGCACCGCGGTGCCGGAGGACAGGCCGAGCGCGTCGTGGCCCTCGAACAGCGCCAGGTTGGCGATCAGCAGCAGGCCGCCGCCCGCGTAGCCGTAGGCCCAGCCCTTGGAGGAGACGGCGTCGCGCTCGTCGGGCGCGGCCAGGCCGGGGAGGTAGGCGTAGGAGAGCGCGACCGACACCGCGTACGCGATGTTGGCGACGATCAGCAGGGCGCCGCCGAGCAGGTAGCGGTCGCCGTCGAGGAGGAACATCCCCATCGTGGCGACGGCGCCGACGTAGGCGAAGCCGCACATCAGCTCCTTGTGCCGCCCGGTGCGGTCCGCGACCGTCCCGGTCAGCAGCATCGCCGCGACCGAGAGCAGCACCGAGAAGGAGACCGTGTACGGGAAGAACGACCCCGCGCGGATCGACAGGCCGAGCGGGTGGACGTCGCCGGCCGCGTCGGCGGCGTTCTTGGCGACGGAGGTCAGGTACGGGCCGAGGAACACCGTCAGGACGGTGGCCGAGAAGGCCGCGTTGGCCCAGTCGTTGACGTACCAGCCGAACTGTATGCGGCGCAGGGCGGCGCGGTCGTCGGTGGCGGTCGCCGGGTGGTCCGGCAGGTCGTTCGGCACGTGCTCGGGCACGCGGTCCGTGGTGCTCATGCGGTTCCTGTCACCGTGTTGGAGCCGGTGCTGCCGTCGTTCCAGCAGCCGCGCTCGCCGAGGACGTCCCGCAGGACGTCGATGCGATCGGCCATGATGCCATCCACACCGAGGTCGAGGAGAGCCCGGATCCGTGTGGCATCGTCCACAGTCCAGACGTGCACCTGGAGGCCCAGGCGGTGGGCGGCCCGGACGAAGGCCCGGTCGACGACCGGCACGCCCCGGTGCCGCTCCGGCACCTGCGCGCACACCCCGGCGAACGGCGCCCCGCGCCGCCCGCGCAGCAGCGGTCCGGCCAGTGAGCGCAGCCGCAGCCGGGCCACCTCGCGCGGGCCGAGCGAGGTGGCCAGCCGGGGGCCGGCGGCGGCGCGCACGGCGGCGAGCCGGCTGTCGGAGAAGCCGCCGACGCAGACCCGGTCCCAGGCGTTGGTGCGGCGGACCGCCTCGACCAGCGGCCCGACGGCCGGCGCCGCCTTGACGTCCACGTTGAAGCGCGCCCCGGGGAACGCCCCGAGCAGGTCCTCCAGCAGCGGTACGGGCTCGGTGCCACCGATCCGGGCCCGCCTGACGGTGTCCCAGGGCAGCTCGGCCACCGCACCGGTGCGGTCGGTGACCCGGTCCAGAAGGGTGTCGTGGAAGGCCACCAGGACGCCGTCACTGGTGGCGTGCACGTCCGTCTCCAGGTAGCGGTACCCGAGGGCGACGGCGGCCTCGAACGCGGCCAGCGAGTTCTCCGGGTGTCCGAGGTCACCGCCCCGGTGCGCGAAGGCGAGCGGCCCCGGATGGTCAAGGAAAGGGTGCATGTCGGGCTCCAGGCGTCTCGGACCAGGCGCGTTACAGTATTACGCACCCTGTCAAGCGGTAACGCCCGTGTGTCGGTCCGGGCCGAGAAGCGACGGGGAACCCTTGGCACAAGATACCCCTTGGGGGTATGTTCCTTCACGTTCCACAGATACCCCTCCCCCGTATAGGAGTCAGGTCGTGTCGGACCTCGCCGCACCTCCCTCGCCCCGCCGCTGGACGGCGCTCGGCCTGATCGCGCTCGCCCAGTTCATGGTGATCATGGACACCTCGATCATCGGCGTCGCACTACCCGAGATGCAGACCGCGCTCGGCTTCTCGCAGGAGAACCTGTCCTGGGTCTTCAACGCCTACGTCGTCGCCTTCGGCGGCTTACTGCTGCTCGGCGGCCGGCTGTCCGACCTGCTCGGCGCCAAGCGGCTGTTCGCCGCCGGGTGGGCGGTCCTCGCCGCAGGGTCGCTGGTCGCGGGCCTGGCCGGGACGGCCTGGGTCGAACTCGCCGGCCGCGCGCTCCAGGGCGCCGGATCGGCGCTCATCGCCCCGTCCGCGCTCACCCTGCTGATGACGCTCTTCGGCGGCCGCCCCCAGGAGCTCGGCAAGGCGCTCGCGCTCTACGGCGCCGCCGCGCCCGCCGGCGGCACGGCGGGCGTGTTCCTCGGCGGTGTCATCACCCAGTACCTCAGCTGGGACTGGGTCTTCCTCATCAACGTCCCGGTCGCGCTCGCGGTGCTCGCCACCGCCCCGGGCGTGATGCCCGCGGCCGCCGCCCGGCGGGGCTCGGTGGACTGGCTCGGCGCCGTCACCGTCACGGCCGGCCTGGCCACCTCCGTCTACGCCATCGTCCGTGCCCCGGAGACGGGTTGGGGCTCGGCGCGGACCTGGCTGGTGCTCGCCGTCGGCGTCCTGCTGATCGGGGCGTTCGTCGCGCTCCAGGCCCGGCGGCGCGAACCGCTGATGCGACTTGGCATCTGGCGCAGCCCGAACCTGGCCGGCGCCAACCTCGCCCAGTTCCTGATGGCCGCCGCGTGGATCCCGATGTGGTTCTTCCTCAACCTCTACCTCCAGCAGGTGCTCCACCTGGAAGCCTTCGTCTCCGGGGCCGCGCTGCTGCCGATGACCGCCGCCATCATGGTGATGATGATCGTGCTGGCGCCCCGGCTGATCGCCCGCTTCGGGCCCGAGCCGCTGATCGTCGTCGGGCTGGCCGCCCTGGCCGGCGGCATGCTCTGGCTCTCCTTCGCCCGCCCGGACGGCGGCTTCCTGGTCGACGTCCTGCCCGCCTCGCTGCTCGCCGCGGTCGGCATGTCGCTGGCCTTCATCCCCTCGCTCGGCACCGCGCTCTCCAGCGCCCGCCCGGAGGAGGGCGGCCTCGCCGCTGGCATCGTCAACACCGGCTACCAGGTCGGCTCCGCCCTCGGCCTGGCCGCGATGACCGCGGTCGCCGCCGCCCACGGCTCCCGGGAGCTCGGCGACCCGACCGCGCTGACCAACGGCTTCTCGGCCGCCTTCCTAGGCGCCGCCGCGATCGCCCTGCTGGGAGCGCTGGCCGCCGCCGTCACCCTCCGCACCGGCCGGGCCGCTGCGGCCGCCGACGACCAGCCGGCGCCGGAGTGGGTCGACGCGGGGTGACCGGCTGCCCGCACACCGTCGGCCCACCGACCGATGACCGCCGCCCGTCCAGGCTCCCGACCTGGGCGGGCGGCGGTCGGTGGGCGGCGGCTCGGGCCCGCTACGGAGTGAGCCCACCCGTGCACGGGGCACCGGGCTCGGGGGTCTGCGGCCCCTGGACGTAGCGGGAGAGGAAGGCGTCGACCCGGGGGTCGTTCGGGCTGTCCACCACCAGCCGGGTACTCCAGGCGGTGAGGGTGATCTTCCCCGACTCGCCCGGGTAGGGGCTCAGGAAGGTGTACGGCCGGCCCTGGACCTTGGCCGCGAGGGTGGCGACGTCGGCCGGGGAGGCCTGGTCACCGTAGGTGATCCAGACTGCGCCGTGCTCCAGCGAGTGCACGGCGTTCTCGTTCGGAACGGGCTTGGTGTAGACGTCGCCGTTGCAGTTGAGCCAGACCGGGCTGTGATCGCCGCCGACGGGCGGGGTCTGCGGGTACGTCACCGGCGTCTGGACGTGCGTGCGGCCGAGCGTCCCGAACGTCTGCACACCCGCGATCGGGCTCGCCTGGGCCTTGGTCCCGCTGTTCTCGGCGGAGGTGACGGCCCAGATGCCGCCCGCCATCAACCCGGCGAGGATGGCCCCTGCCACACTCGCGTACACGATCTTCCGACGGCGCTGGTGCCGCCGTTCCTCCCGGCGCAGCTCCTCGATCCTGGCACGCCGGTCATCGGACGGTTTCCTGGGAGCAGCAGCCATGGCCGGGGCTCCTCTCGCCGCCGCGCGGGCGCACGGCGTCCAGCTCCAGTATCGCCGCGATGCCCCACCCCCGCCCGGGACAGCCATACCCCCTGGTCAGGCCCCATCCCCCCGACGGGCTGCCAGCCCCAGCGGGCCGCCCGGCTCTCGCCGCACGGCCGACGAGCGCGACGGGTCAGGGCCCGGCCCCGTGCGGGGTCGGGCCCTGACGGCGCCGGCGGCTGCGGCTCACCCGCTGCCGCTCACCTGCCGCCGCTCACTTGCGGCAGCTCACTTGCGGCGGCTGAAGATCCGCTTCGCGGCGTAGACGATGCCGACGATGAGCAGCACGAACAACAGGATGATCAGCAGGACGACGACCAGCACGAACTTGCCGAGCTTGGCGAAGAAGCCCTTCTTCTTCTCCTTCGTCTTGGCGGCCAGCTGCGCGACCGCGCCGGAGCGGTCGCTCTCGACGGCGCTTCGGACGCCGTGCTGGACAACCGCACCCTGAACGGCAGTCGTGCCGCCGCCGACCGCGCCGTCGCCGGTCGTGCCGGCGGCCGCTGCGGGCCGGGGTGCGGCCACCGCCGTCGCGCTCGACGCCGCGGCGGTGAGGCCGACGGCGGCCAGCAGTGCCACCAGGGCGCCGGCTATCGAACGTGCGATCCGGTGAGTCATCGTGCTCCTCGTACAGGTCTGGAGCAGCGCGGATGAGTCCGGTCGGCCAGATCAGTTGGTCTGACCAGGTGGTTTTCTCATCAACGCCTAGTATGCTCCACTGAAGTTCTACAGCGGTGTAAAAGTTTAGCGACGGGCCAGGCCTGCTCGGCTCCGGCCCCGGTCACGCACCCACCGCTTCGACGGGGGGCGCGTGGCAACTGTGGAGGATGACGACGTGTCTGGTCGCAGGGGTTCCACCGGAGCCGAAAACTCGCCACGCCGGGCGGAGCGGAACCGCGCCGACGGCAACCGCACCGGGGGAAACGGTACCGAGGGCGACCGTCCGACCGGCACCCGGGTCGAGGCCCGCCGCGCGAAGGCCAAGGCCAAGCCCAAGCGCAGCACCAAGCAGAAGGTGCTCTGGGCCACCGCCGGCGGCACCGCGCTGCTCCTCCTCGGCGGCTGCGCCGTCTACCTCCGCCTGAACAGCAACCTCACCACCTTCGACGGCGACGGCCTCAGCAAGGACCGTCCGGCGGCCGCGCCCCCCGATGCCCAGGGCCACACCCCGGTCAACGTCCTGCTGATCGGCTCGGACAGCCGCGGCAACGGCAACAGCGACCTCGGCGGCGGCGGGGACGGCGGCGCCCGCTCGGACACCGCGATCCTGCTGCACGTCTACGCCGACCACAAGCACGCGACCGGCATCTCCATCCCCCGCGACTCCCTGGTCACCCTCCCGCCGTGCAAGCTCCCGAACGGCAAGTGGACCAAGGAGCAGACCAACGTCATGTTCAACAGCGCCTTCTCGGTGGGCGACACCGAGCAGGGCAACCCGGCCTGCACCCAGAACGCCGTCGAGAAGCTGACCAACCTGCGGGTCGACCACACCATCGTGGTCGACTTCAACGGCTTCGCCTCGATGACCAAGGCCGTCGGCGGGGTCGAGGTCTGCCTGCCGAACGACATCCACGAGGGCGACCTCAACCCCAACCTGGGCCGCAAGGGCAAACTGCTCTACGCCAAGGGCAAGCAGAAGGTCGAGGGCCAGGCCGCGCTCGACTACGTGCGGATCCGCCACGGCATCGGCGACGGCTCCGACATCGGCCGCACCAAGCGTCAACAGGCCTTCCTCTCCTCGCTCATCAAGCAGGTCAAGGCCGGCGGCATGGACCCGACGACGATGCTGCCGCTCGCCGACGCGGCGACCAGGTCGCTGACCGTCGACCCCGACCTCGGCTCGGCCGCCAAGCTGCTCTCCTTCGCCATGTCGCTCAAGGGCGTCGACCTGCACGACGTCAAGTTCGTGACCGCACCGTGGCGTTACGAGGGCCCCCGGGTCGCCCTGGTCCACCCGGACGTCGACCAGCTCTGGGCCGCCCTCAGGGCCGACCGCACCCTGGACGGGCAGGACGCGAGCGTCCCCGCCACCGCGGACCCGACCGCCCCCACCACGGCCGCCGCCACCTCCGCCCCGGCCACGCCCACCCCCGCCGCGGACGCCAAGCCCACCGAGACCAAGGCCGGCGAGGCCAAGCCCGCCGACGTGAAGGTCACCGTGCTGCACCCCACCGGGGCGGCGGCCCTCGGCGGCAAGGCGGCGGACGTCCTCAAGGGCGCCGGCTACACCTCCACCACCCTCGGCACCGCCGCCGGCAAGCCCCGCGCCACCACCGTGGTCGAGTACGGCACCGGCGAGCGCGCCGCCGCCGAGGCCGTCGCGAAGCTGTTCCCGGGCGCCACCGTCCAGCCCGGCGGCAAGGGCCTCAGCGTCGTGCTCGGCCACGACTTCGCGGCCGCCAACCCGGCCTCGGCGAGCGGCACTTCACCCGCCGGTGCGGCCTCCGCCGCCCCCGCCCCGGTACCGACCAGCGTCAGCGACGCCGCCCGCTCGGCCGACGACGACCCGTGCGCCAACATCTCGTACGGCTGATCCGCCACCGTCCGCACGCCGAAGCGCCCCCGGGACACCGTCCTCGGGGGCGCTTCGGCGTGCTCGGTCCGACCTGCCGGAGGCTCAGCGCCTCGTCCCGCAGGAGGGGCAGAACGCGGCGCCCTCCGGCACGTCCTTCTGGCACTGCACGCACTGCACGGCCTGGGCGAGCCGGTGGCCGCAGCCCGGGCAGAACGGCGTGCCGTGCGTCTCCGCGTGGCACTGCGGGCAGACCAGCTGCCGCGGCGTGCTCGCGTCGAACTCGGCGCCGGCCTGCTGGCCGTGCTGGTAGGCGCGTTCGGACACCATGTCGTTGAGGCCTCGCCGCTGCGCCACCATCGCCTCGGCGGCGGTGTCCGGGGCGCAGTTGTGGCAGAGCCCCTGGGCCGGGTCGAAGCACCGGCCGCACACGTAGGACGTACAGCGGGCGCAGCGGTTGAAGTGGCCCTGGGCGTTCTCGATCGCGCGCTGGAACGCGGTGTCGCGCGCGTTGCCCCAGGTGTGGCCGGCCAGGCCGTCGGCAGCGTTGCTGATGGTGTTGGTGGCGTTCCCGCCGATGATGTTCCAGGCCGCGCTGAAGCCCTTGCCGATCCAGCCGGCCATCTGCCCGGTCTTGAACGCCTCGAACGGCGAGCGCCAGGTGTCGGAGCAGCGCGAGCAGTAGAACTCGAACTGGAAGCCCGCGCCCGTGCCGTGCTGCTCGCAGAGGTCGCGGTAGTTGTTGCTGAAGTAGATCTCGGAACTCACGTCGTCCCCGGTCGCTGAAGTGGCATGTCGGCGGTTCCCGGCCCCTACCGGCAGGGGCCCGGCCCTGGCGCGCTGCACAGAATCGCACAGGCCGTCACCTCTTGGGAATCACGTCGGGTCGACTCCTCGGTGACCGCCGACCCAAGGGACGTGCGCGGGCCCGCGGCCGGTTCCGCTCAGAGTCCGGCGACCGGCAGCAGCAGGACCCGGGCCGGGTCGAACGGCTCCCAGCAGGCGGGGCGGCCGCCGCGGTTCAGCCGCAGCCGGCACCAGGTCTCCCCCGCCGCGTCCTGCCACCAGCCGCTGATCCGCCCGAGTGCCCACGCCCCGTCGCCGAGGTCCACCTCGACGGGCTGGTACACCCACTCGACGTCCGGATCCGCCGGTCCTCCGGCACCCGCAGGACTGCGCCGACTCTCCACCACGGTTCCGCCTCCCGACCGGACCCGGCCGGCGGCCTCCCGGGTCGGGCGGCCACGCGACCGGGCGTTCAGCTCACCCCTCGAACTCTACAGGCGTGTAGAGCAGGGCGGGTGGAGTTCCGGCGAACCCGGCGACGGGCGGTGCGGCCTCAGCGGCGGCCGCCCAGGCCCCACCGGCCGCTCCGGCCATTCCGGCCGCTGAGGCCGCTGTGGCCGCTCTGACCCCGCAAGCTCCGCTGGCCCCGGCGGCGGTTCCAGAGCGTGACCGGCACCGCCAGCGCGAGCGCCGCCGCGCCCGGCGCCGACGGCCCCTCGGGCGAGGAAGCGGGGCCCGCCGCGGCGGACGGCACCTGGTCGAAGGTGTCCGGCACCGGCAGGGTGCGCCAGTTGCCGAGCGGCCACGCCACCACGAAGGCCCGGCCGACCACGTTGTCCACCGGGACGAAGCCGTCGCCCGTCTCGTTCTGGTGCGGGCGGGAGTCACGCGAGTTGTTGCGGTGGTCGCCCATCACCCAGAGCTTGCCCTTGGGGACGGTCACGGTGCCCACCGGGTCGTTGTCACAGGGCGTCGAGCCGGGAAACAGGTACGGCTCGTTCAGCGCGGCCCCGTTCACCTTCACCGGGGCGCCCGCCTTGCACTCGACGGTGTCCCCGCCGACCGCGATCACCCGCTTGATGAGGTCCTTCTCGTCCGCCGAGGGCATCAGGCCGATCGTGCTCAGCACCTTCTGGATGGTGCCCCCCACCGAGTCGTCGGAGTGCTCCGCGCCGCCCTCCAGCCAGCCGCCCGGATCGCGGAAGACCACCACCTCGCCGCGCTCCGGCTCGGCGCCGAACCAGGGGGTGAACTTGTCCACCAGGACGCGGTCGCCGATCGAGAGGGTCTCCTCCATCGAGCCCGAGGGGATCGAGAAGGCCTGGACGAAGAAGGTCTTGATGGCGAGTGAGAGCAGCAGGGCGACCACCACCAGGATCGGCAGCTCCTGCCAGAACGGGCGCTTCTTCCGGGCCGCCTTCCCGTCCTCCTCCGCTGCCTCCCGCGTCACCTCGCCCGCCGCCGCCGGCGCCGCCTTCCCCGCTACCTCCTCCGGGCCGGTCTCACCCCGCTCGCCGGCTCCACCGCTCTCATCGGACTCCGTGCTCTGCTGGACAGTCATTCCCCGGCCCCTCCCGACGGCCTGACGGGAGCCCGGATCTGAAGCCCCCTGTCAGGGAACGAACCTACCGAACAGAGGTTCCCGGCCGCGCCCGCCCAGCGGACGACATGTCACCTAGGCTGCCCGCCATGCGCATCCACCTCACCCGGGACAGCGTCGCGGCGGGCGACGACGTCGACGCCCCGCACGCCCGTACGCTCACCGTGCCCGACGGCCTGGACCTGGCGGCGGTGTGCGCCGCACTCGGACTGCCCCGTCCCACCCTGCCGTTGATCGGCGGCGGCCGGGCCAGCTGGATCCTGCGCGCCGCCGACGGCACCGCCCTCGCCGTCCTCGCCCAGCAGTGGCCCGAGCCCCGCCCGCTGCCCGCCGGCCGCGGCCCGCTCGCCCGCCTCGTGACCGGCACCGGCGCCCGCCTCGTGACCGGCACCGGCCCGGAGGACACCGTCCGACTGCACGTCGAGTACCGCCGCCAGCTGGACCCGGATGCCGAGTACGACCGGCTCGCCGCCGCCGGCTGACGCCCCGGCAGGACCTGTCGGAGCAGTCGCACTCCGCCGACCGGATGACGTTCGACCCGCGCTCCGTCGGCCCGGCCCGGCCAGCCCGCCACCGGCGGTCCCGCTCCCTACGATGCGGCGATGACCGCCCGGGCAGGCACCCGGGCCCCGACTGCAGAACGGCTGAACGCATGACCCTCCCCAGACCCGGCCGGCTCCGCTCCTGGGCGGTGGCGGGCGCGGCCCTGCTGGCCGTGACCGGCCCTGCCGCCGCCACCCCGGCCACCGCCGCCCCGGCCGACCCGGCCGAACGCCTCTCCCCCGCCATCCGGGCGATCATGAACAAGCCCGGCTACGAGCACGCCCAGTGGGGCCTGCTGGAGGTCGACCCGGCCTCCGGCCGGAGCATCCACGCGCAGTTCCCCGACCAGTTCTTCATCCCCGGCTCGACCGCCAAGCTGGTCACCATCTCCGGCGCCTGGCACACCCTCGGCCCCGACCACCGGTTCACCACCCCGGTCCACGCCCTCGGCACCCGCACCGGCTCCACCCTCGACGGCAACCTCGCCCTCGTCGCCCAGGGCGACCTGACCATGGGCGGCCGCACCCGGCCGGACGGCACCGTCGACTACACCACCATCGACCACACCTACGCCAACGACCTCCCCGGCGCCACCCTCACCCCGGAGGACCCGCTGGCCGGGCTGGACCAGATCGCCCAGCAGGTCGCGGCCTCCGGGATCACCACGGTGCGCGGCGACGTCGTCGTCGACCCGCGGATCTTCGACCTCCCCGCGCTCGACCCGCTGCCCACCCCCCTGATCATCAACGACAACCTGATCGACCTGCTGACCACCCCCACCGCCCCCGGCCAGGCCGCCCAGCTGAGCTGGCGCCCCCAGGTGGCCCCCTACCAGGTCACCTCCACCGTCCAGACGGTGGCGGCCGGCGGCACCACCGACATCCACGTCTCCGCCTCCCCCGACGGCACGCAGATCACCCTCTCCGGCACGGTCGCCGCCGACGCCCAGCCGGTGCTGCGCACCTCCCCGGTCCGGGACCCGAACGCCTTCGGCCGCACGGCCCTGATCGAGGCGCTCGCCCGGGCCGGCGTCACCGTCACCGCCCCGCCCACCGGCCCCAACCCGGTCGCCGACCTGCCCGCCTCCTACGCCGGCGCCCCGCAGGTCGCCGCCTTCGTCTCCCCGCCGTACCGGGAGTACGCCAAGCTGATCCTCAAGGTCAGCCACAACCTGGGCGCCAACCTGGCCCTCTGCAACATGGCCACGGCCCGCGGCAGCCACGACTGCGAGACCGGCTTCCAGGTGGAACGCGACTTCCTGACCGGCGTCGCGAACGTCGACCCGACCCAGTTCCAGCTCGCCGACGGGCGCGGCGGCGACCCGGTCGACCGGGTCACCCCCCGGGGCATCAACGAGGTGCTGGCGTACTGGCTGCGCACCCCCGACGCGGACGCCTTCCGCAACGCCCTGCCGATCCTCGGCGTGGACGGCTCCGGCGCCACCACCTGCACCACCGGCTGCCCGGCCAAGGGCAAGGTGTTCGCCAAGCCCGGCACGGCGATCGGGTTCGACCACCTCAACGACCAGCTGGCGGTGGGATCGGAGGCCCTGGCCGGCTACCTGCTGACCGACAACGGCTGTCTGCGCACCTTCTTCCTCGCCGTCAACGGCGCGTCCACCCCGACCATCGAGAGCTTCTTCCAGATCAACGACGACGTCTGGCAGATCGCCGGACTGCTCCAGCAGGAGGCCCCTTGACTTCCGCTCCCCGGCCTAAGGGCCGGGGATTCCTGCCACGGTCGGCTGACCGTCTCGGTGGGTTCCTGCTTCTTCGCGCTGCGCCGGAACATGTTCCGGTCTTACCCGCGCTCGACAGGCTGTCACCGCCAGTCCGGCGGCCATGGCGACGTTGACCGCCGCGTTGATGTCCCGGTCCAGGACGGCCCCGCACGCCCCGCACGTCCACGCGCGAACGCCGAGGGGCTTGGGTCCGTCCTGGACACCGCAGTGCGAGCAGAGCTGCGAGGTCGGCTCGAAGCGGCCTATTTTGTGGAAGGCCCGCCCATAACGGGCGGCCTTGTACTCCAGCATGGTCACGAACTGCGACCATCCCGCGTCGTGCACGGACTTGGCCAGGCGAGTGCGGGCGAGCCCCTTGACCGCCAGGTCCTCCACGGCTACCGCTTGATTCTCGCGGATCACCTTCGTGGAGAGCTGGTGGTGGAACTCACGCCGCGCATCCGCCACACGCCCATGAGCGCGGGCGACCTTGACACGGGCCTTCTCGCGGTTCTTCGACCCCTTCGCCTTGCGGCTCAGGGCCTGTTGCGCCTTCTTCAGTCGCTTCTCGGCACGGCGCAGGAAGCGCGGGCTGTCGATCTTCGTGCCGTCGGAGAGGATCGCGAAGTGGGTCAGTCCGAGGTCGATGCCGACGACGGCGTCCGTCTCCGGCATCCGGGTCAGGTCGTCGGCCGGGTCGGTCTCCACCACGAACGAGGCGAAGTACCGTCCGGAGGCGTCCTGGACCACGGTCACCGTGGATGGCACCGACGGCAGGCGGCGGGACCACTTCACCCGCACATCGCCGATCTTCGGCAATGCCAGGTCACCGCCCGTGGTGACCGACCAACGGGCGTTCGCGGTGAACCGGATCGCCTGCCGGTGGTCCTTCCGCGACTTGAGGCGCGGTGCGCCCATGCGCAGACGCTTGCCCTTCAAACCGTCGAAGAAGTTCCGGTAGGCGGCGTCCAGGTCCCGCAGCGACTGTTGCAACACCACGGCAGACACCTCGCCGAGCCAGGAACGCTCCGGGGTCTTCTTCGCCTCCGTCAACGCCTTCGACAACACGCCGGACGGCACGAACGGCAGCCCGGCCGCGCGGGCGTCCTCACGGGTCCGCAACGCGTCGTTGTACACCACCCGCGCACACCCGAACGCACGGGCCAGCGCGCAACGCTGAGGCCCGTTCGGATAGAGCCGGAAGGAGTACCGAAGCTGCACGTTGACCAACCTATCCGGCGCCACTGACAACAGTGCGGGAAGGTGCGAACGTGCACGTCACGGCAGGATCCAGAATCGCTTCACCACCGGGCCAAAGCCCGGTGCACTGCGATGAGATCCGGTAGCGGCGGGGCGGCCGACGGCGGGGCCCGGTGGCGATGCGGTTCGCCACCGGGCCCCGCCGTGCTTCCGGTCTCGCGGGTGCTCGAGGTCTCAGCGGTACTTACGGCCTCAGCTGTGCTGCCGGTCCCAGCCGTGCCAACGGCTTCAGCGGTACTCGCGCAGCCGGGGCCGGACGCCCGCCACGGTGAGGCCGAGCGCCACCGCCAGCACGGCCGCCCCCAACCCGGCCGTCGTGCCGTCGAGTTCGCCGTCGGTCTCCTCGACCGCCTCGTCCATCGCCCGGCCGTTGACCGCGACGGTGTCCCCGATCGCGGCACTCAGCTGCCCGAAGTCGTAGTTGGACTGGCCCTGCGACAGCCCGGTGTTGAGCGTCACCGCCTCCTTGATCCGCCCGGCGGCGCGCAGCTCGCGGATCCTCCGGTCGTCCTGCTGGTACTGCTGGAAGGCGGTCAGCACCCGCTCCGCGGCCTCCTGTTCGCCGGGGAAGGTGACGTTGCGCAGCTCGGTGCCGAGGAAACCGCCGAACGGCACCACCGCGTGGTCGGTGCGGTGCGCGTCGGCGGCCGCCGCCAGCCGGGAGTTGTAGGCGTCGAGGGTGGCGCCGTCGAAGCGGGCGATCGCCTGGGCCTTGTCGAGGAAGCTCTGCTCGTACGCGGCCGCGCGGGCCGGGTCGGCGAGGTAGCGGCTCTCGTCGGCGTTCAGGTCGAAGGCGACGGCGCGGGCGCGGCTGAGCGCGATCACCGAGTCGTAGGCGTTGCTCTTGGCGGTGACCAGGTTGTCCTCGGCGAGGCTCGCCAGGTGCAGCCCGACCAGCAGGGTGATGCCGGTGAGCAGGGTGACGGCGGCCAGCGCCGGGTTCAGCACCCGGTGGTAGCGCAGCGCGAGGACGCGCTGGAGGCCGAGCAGCGCGGCGAGCGTGAGCAGGCCGAGGCCGAGCAGCCACCACCAGCCGCTGTCCAGGGCGCCCCGGCGGTCGTCGTAGACCTGGTCGACGACGGCCTCGTTGGCGGCGGTCACCTGGTCGGCGGCGGGCAGCAGCTGCTGCCGCAGCAGGTCGGTGGCCTGCCGGTAGGCGGCCAGGGCGGCCTCCGAGGGCTGGCCGGCCGGCGCCTTGGCCTGCTCCTCCAGCAGCTGGGCGCGGGCCACCAGGGCCTCGTAGCTGCCGAGCTGGCCGAGCACCAGGCGGACGGCGCGCTGTCCGGCCGGGTCGTCGGCCGCGGCCTCGGCGGCCTGCTGGAGATCGTTGTCGGCCTGGGTGCGGCGCTGTTCGTAGGTGTCCAGGGTCTGCCGGTGCAGCGCGGTGTAGTCGGAGTCGGCGCCGATCAGCAGCAGGTTGGCGGCCTGGGCGTCCATGTCGCTGAGCGCGAAGTAGAGGTCGGCGGCGCGGGTGGCCTGCGGGGCGGCCCGGTGGCCGATGGTGTCGGTGCCGTCCCGGGCCCCGCCGAGGACGGTGGTGGCGGTGGCGCCGAGGCCGATCAGGGTGGCCAGGCTCAGCGCGGTGAGGCCGCGGACCAGCCGGGGGGTGGTCCAGTAGGCGCGGGTGCCGGCCGCCCGTACGCCCTGGCCGAGCCGGGCGAGCGGGCCGTCGGCGAGCCGGTGGGTGAGGGCCCGCGGGGCGGGCCCGGCTGGGGCCGGGTCGGGATCCACCTCCCCCGCCGGGTCCGTCTCCCCCGAGGTGGCTGTTGCGCCCGCTGTCGAGGTGGTCATCGTCGTCCGTCCCTTTCCCCCGTGGCCCGTGCCGCCCGGGCCTCGTGGAGGAACCGGGGCGGGGCCGTTGCTCTCGCCGGGCGCGGCCGGTGCCGCGCCCCGACGATGAGACGCCCGCGGACGCCACTTGGACCCCGCCGGGCGCCGATCTTGACGACTTCTTAGCGGCCGGCTTTCCGTCCGGGGGCTGGGCGTCCCGGCCGCGGGCCGGTCAGAGCCAGTTGCGGCGCTTGAACACCAGGTACAGCCCGGTGCAGACCAGCGCCATCAGCCCGATCGCGAAGGGGTAGCCGAACGCCCACTGGAGCTCCGGCATGGTCTCGAAGTTCATGCCGTACACGGTGCCGATCAGGGTCGGCGCGAAGAGGATGGCCGCCCAGGAGGAGATCTTCTTGATCTCGTCGTTCTGCGCGTGCCCGGCCTCGGCGAGCTGCTTCATCTCCTCGTTCTGCCGCTGCGAGACCAGCGTCGCGTTGACGGTGAGGATGTTCTGCAGCATCTGCCGGAAGCCGTCCACCCGCTCGGCGGCGTAGGTGGCGTGGTCGGCGACGTCGCGCAGGTAGCGCTGGAGCTCGTTGTCGGTGCCGTACTTGCCGAAGCCCGCCTCCAGGCTCTTCATGATCTCCAGCAGCGGCCGGGTGGCCCGCTGCAGTTCGATCACCTCGCGGGACAGCTCGTAGATGCGCCGGGACACCTGCGGGTCGCCGCCGAACACCTCGGTCTCGATCTCGTCGATGTCGTGCTGCAACCCGGCGATGACCGGCGCGTAGCCGTCCACCACGGCGTCCAGGACGGCGTACAGCACCGCCTCCGGGCCGAGCGCCAGCAGGTCCGGGTCGGCCTCCAGGCGGCGGCGCACCGCCGAGAGGTCCGGGGCCTGGGAGTGCCGGACGGTGAGCACGAAGTCGGGGCCGACGAAGAGGTGGATCTCGCCGAAGTCGACCTCCTCCGCCTCGTCCAGGTAGCGGGCCGCGCGCAGCACCACGAACAGCGTGTCGCCGTAGCGCTCCAGCTTCGGCCGCTGGTGGGCGACGATGGCGTCCTCGACGGCCAGCTCGTGCAGGTTGAACCGGTCGGCGGCCTCCAGCAGCTGCGCCTCGGCCGGGCGGTACAGGCCGATCCAGGCCATCGTGTCGGGCCGGCCCGGCAGGTCGCGGTAGATGTCGGCGAGGCTGACCGGCGCCGCGTCGATCCGGCGACCGTCCCGGTAGACGGCCGCGTCGACCACCGAGCGTTCCAGCGTGACCGGCTCGACCGGCTGGTCGGGCCGCGGGTCCATCGAGTGCTCGGGCGCCGGCAGCGCGTCGGCGTGCCGCCCGGCGGCGGTGGCGGGACGGGAGAACGGACGCTTGCTCGCGCGCACGGCGCGCACACGCCAGTCGGACATGGCGGGGTACCTCCACGGTGGGGTGCCCGGCCGCCGGTGCGGGGCACGGCGGGCCGGGGGCGCCCGGCCGCCCGCCACCCGCACGGCGCGACCGCCGCGGCCGGAGCCGCCCCACCGAGCGGGGTCAGCGCCGCACGGGAGCCGTACGGGAGGAGGTGTGCCGGGTGCCGCGGATGCTGCGGGACGACCGGGGGCGGGGCCGACTTCGGCCCGGACTACTGCACTCCACGGCTCTCACCTCCTCGCCTCCGCGCCCGCACACCGGAAGAGGTGCCTGCACAACCTCGTCGAGTCTAGTACCCACCCGCTCGGGCTTCCCACCGGGATCTCGGCCCGCGACCGCCGCGCCGGGTTGCGCACCGGGTTGCGCACCGGACCCGCGCGCGCCGGGATCGGCGTGCGGAACCGGGTCCGGAAGCACGCCGGGATCGGCGTCGGGGCCCGCGTTGGGAACCACGCCGGGATCCACGTCTGGAACCCGCGTCGGGATCCGCGTCCGGATCCGCGCCGTCAAGGGCGGTACGGGCGTGGCACATTCGTCGAGGTGCGGCGATTACGGCGGCACCCCCGGCCAACTACGCTACGTGGCATGACTTCTTCGGAAAGGCCCCCCGGGCGGGGCACGGCGGTGGTGATCGGCGGCGGGCTGGCCGGGACGGTGGCGGCCTGGGCGTTGCGCGGGATCGCCGAGCGGATCGTGGTGGTCGAACGGGACCGCTACCCGGCGGAACCGGCGTTCCGGGCCGGGGTGCCGCAGGGCCGTCACGCCCACCTGGTGCTGGAGGCCGGGCACCGGGCGCTGGAGGAGCTGATGCCCGGCATCAAGCAGGAGCTCACCGACGCCGGCGCCAACCGGGTCGCCGTCTCGGGTGATCTGCGCTGGCTCAGCTCGGCCGGGTGGATGGCCGAGTACCCGGCGCAGCTGGCCTTCCTCTCCTGCACCCGGCCGGTGCTCGACAAGGTGGTGCTGGACCGGGTCCGCACCGAACCCTCGATCGAGTTCCTGGAGGGCGTCGACGTGGTCGGCCTGCTCGGCTCGGCCGGCGCGGTGACCGGTGTCAAGGTGCGCGACCGCGGCCCGGAGCGCGGCGAAGTCCGCGAGATCCCGGCCGAGTTGGTGGTGGACGCGGCCGGGCGCTCGACCCCGCTGCCCGGCTGGCTGGCCGAACTCGGCTGCCAGCCGGCGCCCGAGGAGCGGGTCGACGCGGGCGTCGCGTACTCCTCCCGGCTGTTCCACCGCCCGGCCGGCGCCGACTTCGGGTACCGGGCGATCTACCTCCAGACCAAGGCACCCGACGCCCCCCGACTGGGCGTCATGCTGCCGGTCGAGGGCGACCGTTGGATCGTCAGCGTCGCCGGCATGCGCGGCGCCGAACCCGAGCCGGGCGAGGCCGGGTTCACCAAGCAGCTGACCATGCTGCGCGACCCGAGCCTGCGCGAGGCGCTGCTGGACGCCGAACCGGCCGGCGAGGTCCGCGGCTTCGTCCCCGGCCCCGGCGTCCGGCGCCACTACGAACGCCGCGCCCCGGAGGGCCTGGTGGTGGTCGGCGACGCCGCGAGCACCTTCAACCCGGTGTACGGCCAGGGCATCACCGTCGCCCTGTTCTGCGCCCAGGCGCTGCGCCGCACCGCCCTGCGCCACGGCGGCATCGGCCACGCCACCGCGCGGGACGCCCGCCGCGAGGTCGCCCGCGCCTCGAAGAACCCCTGGGTGATGTCCAGCTCCGAGGACGCCCGCTTCGCCGCCACCACCGGCGGCCCGGCCGGCGCCCTGCTCAAGGTCCAGCACCGCTTCCTCGACAAGGTCCTCGCCGCCGCCGCCCACAACCCCCAGGTCACCGCGGCCTTCCACGAGGTGATGTCCCTCGTCGCCCCGCCCACCCTGCTCTTCCGGCCCTCGCTCCTGGCCGCCATCCTCCGCGGCTGACCCCGGACACGCCCCCGCCCCGCCGGGCTACCGGCGGGGCGGGGGTCGGAGGCGGGGTCAAACGGAGTTCCGGACCCCCCCCCGGATCGGCCCGCCGTCAACGAAATCCCAGGACGAAGCGAAGCATGGGGGACACCGGTGCGCCGCTCCCTGCCTTCAGCTTCGGGGGTCGGGTACCGCGGCGTACGGAACGAAGGTGCTGGTGCGCTCGTCGACGGCG
Source organism: Kitasatospora sp. NPDC097643 (assembly GCF_040302625.1). NCBI lineage: Bacteria > Bacillati > Actinomycetota > Actinomycetes > Kitasatosporales > Streptomycetaceae > Kitasatospora > Kitasatospora sp. NPDC097643. The sequence goes on from NZ_JBEOSA010000045.1 coordinate 30,309, forward strand.
AGCGGCCGGCCGATGGCCGGGGCGGAGCGCTGCGGGCAGGTGGGGCGTTCGCAGACCTTGCAGCCGAGGCCGATCGGGGTGGCGGCGCTCTCGTCGCCGAGGTCCAGGCCGGCCGAGTACACCAGCCGTCCGGCGTGGCGGATCTCACAGCCGAGGCCGATCGCGAAGGTCTTGCCGGGCCTCCCCCAGCCGCCGGGTGAGCGGGTGACGGCGCGGGCGGTCCAGAGGTAGCGGCGGCCGTCGGGCATGGCGGCGACCTGGACGTGGACCCGGCCGGGGGCGGCGAAGGCGTCGTAGACGTTCCAGAGCGGGCAGGTGCCGCCGGTGCGGGAGAAGTGGAAGGCGGTGGCGGACTGCCGCTTGGAGACGTTCCCGGCCCGGTCGACGCGTACGAAGGAGAAGGGCACCCCGCGCAGGCCGGAGCGCTGGAGGGTGCTGAGGCGGTGGCAGACGGTCTCGTAGCCGACGCCGAAGTGGTCGGCGAGGTGCTCGATGTCGTAGCGCGCCGACTCCGCCTGGCTGTGGAAGGCGGTGTAGGGCAGGACGAGGGCGGCGGCGAAGTAGTTGGCCAGTCCGATCCGGGTGAGGGAGAACGCGGTGGAGCCCTCCGGGCTGTCCTGAGCAGCGAGTTCGGACAGCAGTGAGTCGTGTTCCAGGTAGGCCAGCTGGGTGGCCATCCGGAAGGCCTGCTGGCCGGGGCGCAGCCGGTCCGACAGGTGCAGGGTCCGGGTCTGCTCGTCGTACCGGTGCAGCTGTCCGCTTCCGGTGCCGATCCGGACCTGGTGCGTGGTGGCGAGCCGTTCGGCCAGCGCCTCCCCGACCCCGCCGCGCCTCAGCCCGATGCCGTCCGCCAACTCCTCGGCCGCGGTGTCGAGTTCGTGGAGGTAGTTCTGGCGGCGGTAGAAGAACTCGCGGACCTGTTCGTGCGGAGTGCGGGCGTCGGCCCCGGGGCCGCGGTCCCCGGCGAGGACGGCGAGTTGCTCGGCCGCGTCGCGTCGGCCGCGGGAAAGGTCCGTCAGCAGCCGTGCCACGGCGGGCAGTCGGGCGGCCAGCTCGTCGAGGTCGCCTGCGGTGACCCGTCCGACGGTGATCTCCTCTCCGAGCGTGTCCCGCAGTTCGGCGGTGAGCCGGGCGCTGTCCGGCGGGGCGAAGTAGCCGGCCTCGACCCCGAAGGCCTCGGTGAGGCGCAGCAGGACGGGCACGGTGAGCGGGCGGGCGTCGTGCTCCAGTTGGTTGAGGTAGCTGGGCGAGAGGTCGAGCAGCCGAGCGAGGGCGGCCTGGCTGAGGCCGCGTTCCTCGCGCAGGCGGCGCAGTCGGGCGCCGGCGAAGGCCTTTCCCATGGTGTCGTTCTCCCCGCTGTGTGCATCGGCTGACCAGTCGGCGCGGGCAGCCTAACCGCAGAACGGCCGGTCCGACGTTCGCAACCTTCGCAGATTCGCTGATGATCGTTCGCAGAACTTGGCAGTGGTCCACCGGTGACGACGGCCCGGCGAGCTGCCAGAGTCGGTGGTGCGGCCGGGAGGTGCGCAGGACAGCCGGGAAAGCGCAGGTCGGTCGCGAACCTGACGGGCTGTCCGGGCATCCACGTCCTGCGGTGTTCCACCGCCGCCCGGCACCGCCCGGCCGCCCACTCGCCCTCACGGTGAGTCGCGTCACACCCTTCGCAAACGAGCACCCCTGGGGAGCAGACCCATGACTCAGTCGGTTCGGCAGCAGCAGGAGCAGCGCGCGGCGGAGCTCGCCGCCCGGTGGGCTTCCGACCCCCGGTGGGCGGGCATCGAGCGCACCTACACGGCGGCCGACGTGGTGCGGCTGTCGGGCACGGTGCGCGAGGAGCACACCCTGGCCCGGCGCGGCGCCGAGCGCCTGTGGCGGCAGCTGCACGAACTGGACTACGTCCACGCCCTCGGCGCGCTCACCGGCGGCCAGGCCGTGCAGATGGTGAAGGCCGGGCTTCAGGCGGTCTACCTGTCCGGCTGGCAGGTCGCGGCCGACGCCAACCAGGCCGGGCAGACCTACCCCGACCAGAGCCTCTACCCCGCGAACTCCGTTCCCCAGGTGGTCCGCAGGATCAACAACGCACTGCTGCGCGCCGACGAGATCGACGCCGCGGAGGGCAACGACGGCCCGGACTGGCTGGTGCCGATCGTCGCCGACGCCGAGGCCGGCTTCGGCGGCCCGCTGAACGCCTTCGAACTCACCAAGGGCATGATCGCGGCCGGCGCGGCGGGCATCCACTACGAGGACCAGCTCGCCTCGGAGAAGAAGTGCGGCCACCTCGGCGGCAAGGTGCTCGTCCCCACCGCCCAGCACATCCGCACCCTCAACTCCGCCCGCTTGGCCGCCGACATCGCCGACGTGCCGACCCTGATCGTGGCCCGCACCGACGCGCTCGCCGCCAGCCTGCTCACCAGCGACGTGGACGAGCGCGACGCCCGCTTCTGCACCGGCGAGCACACCGCCGAGGGCTTCCACCGGGTCGAGCCCGGCATGGCCCCGGTCATCTCCCGCGGCCTCGCCTTCGCGCCGTACGCGGACCTGATCTGGGTGGAGACCGGCACCCCGGACCTGGCGCAGGCCCGCGAGTTCGCCGAGGCGATCAAGGCCGAGTACCCGGACAAGATGCTGGCGTACAACTGCTCGCCGTCCTTCAACTGGAAGGCCGCGCTGGACGACGACCGGATCGCCAAGTTCCAGCGGGAGCTGGGTGCGATGGGCTACCGCTTCCAGTTCATCACGCTGGCCGGCTTCCACGCGCTCAACCACTCGATGTTCCAGCTCGCCCGCGGCTACGCCGAGCACGGCATGACCGCCTACGTCGACCTCCAGGAGGCCGAGTTCGCGGCCGTGCCGGACGGCTACACCGCGGTGAAGCACCAGCGCGAGGTCGGCACCGGCTACTTCGACCTGGTCTCCACCGCGCTCAACCCGAACGCCGAGACCCTCGCCCTGACCGGCTCGACCGAGGCCGAGCAGTTCCACTGAGCCACCCCGGCGGCCTCGTTGGGGACGAGCCGCCTTCCACCCAGCGCCCCGGGGCCTCGTTGAGGGGCGAGGCCCCGGGCGCCTCCCACCCGCCTCCTGGAGAACCGGATGAGCCAGCCCAGCCGCATCGAGATCCTCGGAGCACACGAGGACCGCTTCGACGAGATCCTCACCCCCGAGGCACTCGCCTTCCTTGCCCGCCTGCACGACCGGTTCGCAGACCGTCGCACCGAGCTGCTCCACGAACGCGGCCGCCGCACCGCCGCGCTGGCCGCCGGTGGCACCCTGGACTTCCTCCCGGAGACCCGCGCCATCCGCGAGGACCCCACCTGGCGGGTGGCCGGCGCCGGCCCCGGCCTCGCCGACCGCCGGGTGGAGATCACCGGCCCGCCCGAGCGCCGGATGACCGTCAACGCGCTCAACTCCGGCGCCAAGGTGTGGCTGGCCGACTTCGAGGACGCCACCTCCCCCACCTGGCACAACCTCGTCACCGGTCAGCTCAACCTGCTCGACGCGATCGAGCGCCGGATCGACGACACCACGCCGGAGGGCAGGCGGTACTACATCGGGGACGACCCGGCCACCATCGTGGTCCGCCCCCGCGGCTGGCACCTGGACGAGCAGCACCTTTCGATCGACGGCCGCCCGGCCGTCGGCGCCCTGGTCGACTTCGGCCTCTACCTCTTCCACTGCGGCCGACCGCAGATCGCGGCCGGTTCCGGCACGTACTTCTACCTGCCCAAGCTGGAGAACCACCTGGAAGCCCGGCTCTGGAACGAGGTCTTCACCTTCGCCCAGGCCGAGTTGGGCATCCCGCACGGCACCATCCGCGCCACCGTCCTGATCGAGACCATCACCGCCGCCTTCGAGATGGACGAGATCCTCTACGAGCTGCGCGACCACGCCGCCGGGTTGAATGCCGGCCGCTGGGACTACCTGTTCAGTCTGATCAAGAACTTCGCCCAGCACGGTCCGCGGTTCGTCCTGCCGGACCGCGCTTCCCTCACCATGACGCAGCCCTTCATGCGGGCGTACACCGACCTGCTGGTGCGCACCTGCCACCGCCGCGGCGCCCACGCCATCGGCGGCATGGCCGCCGCCATCCCGCAGCGCGACCCGAAGGCCAACGCCGTCGCGCTGACGAAGGTCCGTGCCGACAAGGAGCGGGAGGCCGGCGACGGCTTCGACGGCTCCTGGGTCGCCCACCCCGGCCTGGTCGCCACCTGCCGCACCGCCTTCGACGCCGTCCTCGGCGACCGCCCGAACCAGCTCGACCGGAGCCGCGAGGACGTCGAGGTCACCGCCGCCGACCTGCTCGGCGTCCACCGGCTGACCGTCGGTCTGCCGAGCGAGCAGGGCCTGCGCTCCAACGTCGCCGTCGCCCTGCGCTATCTGACGGCCTGGCTGGGCGGCTCCGGCGCCGTCGCCGTGTTCGGGCTGATGGAGGACGTCGCCACCGCCGAGATCGCCCGCTGCCAGATCTGGCAGTGGCAGCACCACTGCTCCCGGCTGACCGGCGGCTCGCTCGTCACTCCGGACATGGTGCGGCGCCTGATCGACCGCGAGCGCGCAGACCTGCTCGCGGACGGCACCGATCCGGCGCTGGTGGACGACGCGGTGCGGATCCTGGAGGAGACCGCGCTCGGCGCCGACCTGCCCGCCTTCCTCACCACCGAGGCCTACGCCCGCCACCTCGTGCACACGACCGCCCCGGTGGCCTGACCCGTGCCGACCCGCATCAGCTCTGAAGGGGCAACCGCATGAACGACATCCGCCGCGTGGCCGTCGTCGGCGCCGGGCAGATGGGCTCCGGCATCGCCGAGGTCTTCGCCCGCGCCGGGCTGGACACCGTCGTCTGCGAGGCCGGCCGGGACGCCCTGCGCGCGGCCCGCGCCCGCATCGACCGCTCCCTGCACCGCGCCGTCGACCGGGGCCGGATCACCGAGCAGCAGCGCACCGACGCCTGGGCCCACCTGCTGTTCGCCGACGACCTGGAGGCGCTCGCCGACCGTCAGCTCGTCGTCGAGGCGGTCGTCGAGGACGAACGGGTCAAGACCGAGGTGCTCACCATCCTGGACAAGGTGCTGGTCGCCGAGGACGCCGTGCTGGCCACCAACACCTCGGCCATCCCCGTCACCCGCCTCGGCATCACCACCGGCCGCGCCTCCCAGGTTCTGGGCCTGCACTTCTTCAACCCGGCCCCGGTGATGCCGCTGGTGGAGCTGGTGTCCTCGCTGCACACCGCGCCGACCGTACTGGACCGGGTGGAGGCCTTCGCGACGAACGTCCTCGGCAAGCGCGTCGTCCACTCCCGGGACCGCGCGGGCTTCCTCGTCAACGCCCTGCTCGTGCCGTACCTGCTGTCCGCGATCCGGATGGCCGAGGCCGGGCACGCCAGCCCCGAGGACATCGACGCCGGCATGGTCCACGGCTGCGCCCACCCGATGGGCCCGCTCCAACTCGCCGACCTGATCGGCCTGGACACCGTCGAGGCGATCGCCCGGTCGATGTACGACGAGTACAAGGAGCCGCTCTTCGCACCGCCCCCGCTGCTCTCCCGCATGGTCGAGGCCGGCCTCCTCGGCCGCAAGACCGGTCGCGGCTTCCACACCCACCGGGCAGCCTGACCGAGCACGCCTCGCCAGTGGCCCGGCCCCGTCACACGGGCCGGGCCACCGTCACATCCGCGAACGGGAACGGCGCGGCGCTGGCCTCCTGCTCATCTGTGACCCTCTCGGTCACGACGGCGGCCGACCTCCACGGCGAGATCCTCGACGAAGGGCGGGCCACCGGGGCAGGCACGGTGCGTGTCACCGTGCCTGCCCCTTGATCCCATGTCAGCGTGTCAGCCGGCGAGTTCCTCGCGCAGGTGGCGAGCGGCGGCGACCAGGCTGTCCAGGGAGACGCGGGTCTCCGGCCAGGCGCGGGTCTTCAGCCCGCAGTCGGGGTTGACCCAGAGCCGCTCGGCCGGGATCGCGGCGAGGCCGGCGCGCAGCAGGGCGACCGCCTCCTCGGTGCTCGGGACGCGCGGGGAGTGGATATCCCAGACGCCCGGGCCGACCTCGCGCGGGTAGCCGGCCGCGGCCAGTTCGCCGGCGACCTCCATGTGGGAGCGGGCGGCCTCCAGGGAGATGACGTCCGCGTCGAGGTCGTCGATCGCCGTCATGATCGCGCCGAACTCGGCGTAGCACATGTGGGTGTGGATCTGGGTGTCGGCGCGGACGCTGGAGGTGGCGAGGCGGAAGGCCTCGGTGGCCCAGTCCAGGTAGGCGGGGCGCCCGGCGGCCCGCAGCGGGAGGGTCTCGCGCAGGGCCGGCTCGTCCACCTGGACGACCGCGGCACCCGCGGCCTCCAGGTCGGTGACCTCGTCGCGCAGCGCGAGGGCGACCTGGCGGGCGGTGTCGGCGAGCGGCTGGTCGTCACGGACGAAGGACCAGGCGAGCATGGTGACCGGGCCGGTGAGCATGCCCTTGACCGGGCGGTCGGTCAGGCCCTGGGCGTAGCGGAACCAGTCCACCGTCATCGGGTGCGACCGGGAGATGTCCCCGGCGAGGACCGGCGGCCGCACGTACCGGGTGCCGTAGGACTGCACCCAGCCGTGCCGGGTGGCCAGGTAGCCGGTGAGCTGCTCGGCGAAGTACTGGACCATGTCGTTGCGTTCGGGCTCGCCGTGCACCAGCACGTCCAGTCCGGCCTTCTCCTGGTAGGCGATGACCTCGCGGACCTCGGCCTCCATCCGCTCGCGGTACGCCTCCGCACCGATCCGACCCGCCGTCAGATCAGCTCGGGCGATGCGCAGTTCGCCGGTCTGCGGGAAGGAGCCGATGGTGGTGGTCGGCAGCAGCGGCAGGCCGAGCCGGGCGCGCTGGGCCTCGGCCCTGACAGGGTAGGGCTGGGCCCGGCGGGCGTCGTCCGCGGTGACGGCGGCGGCGCGGGCCCGGACGGCCGGGTCGCGGGTGATCGGCGAGTGGGCTCGGGAGGCCAGGTCGGCGCGGTTCGCGGCGAGTTCGGCGGTGATCGCGCCGGTGCCCTCGCGCAGGCCGCGGGCCAGCAGTGCCGTCTCGGCGGCCTTCTGCCTGGCGAAGGCCAGCCAGCGGGCGATCTGCGGATCGATGTCGCGTTCGAGCGTGGCGTCGATCGGCACGTGCAGGAGGGAGCAGGACTGGGCGACGTCGACCCGGTCGGCGAGGCCGAGCAGGGTCGCCAGGGTGGCCAGTGACTTCTCCAGGTCATTGATCCAGACGTTGCGCCCGTCGATCACCCCGGCCACCAGCCGCTTGCCGGGCAGCCCGCCGACGGCGGCGAGGTCGTCCAGGTTGGCGGCGGCCGGGCCCGTGAAGTCCAGTGCCAGGCCCTCGACCGGGGCCTTGGCGAGCACCGGCAGGGCGTCACCGAGGCGATCGAAGTAGCTCGCGACCAGCAGCTGCGGCCGGTCGGCGAGCGCCCCGAGGTCGCGGTAGGCGCGGGCCGCGGCACCCAGTTCGGCCGGGGTGCGGTCCTGCACCAAGGCGGGTTCGTCCAACTGGACCCAGGTGGCTCCGGCGGCCTTGAGGTCGGCGAGCAACTGCGCGTAAACGGGCAGCAGCCGGTCCAGCAACGTGATCGGCTGGAAGTCCTCGTCCACACCGGGCGCCGGCTTGGCGAGCAGCAGGTAGGTGACGGGGCCGACCAGTACGGGCCGGGCGTCGTGGCCGAGCGCCAGGGCCTCCCTGAGCTCGCCGACCGCCTTGGCCGGGCTCGCCGCGAAGACCGTGTCCGGCCCCAACTCCGGGACCAGATAGTGGTAGTTGGTGTCGAACCACTTGGTCATCTCCAGCGGCGCCACCTCCTGGGTGCCGCGCGCCATGGCGAAGTACCCGTCCAGCGCGTCGGCCTCGACCGCGTCCCGGTGCCGGGCCGGGATCGCGCCGACGGCGACCGTGGTGTCCAGCACGTGGTCGTACAGCGAGAAGTCACCGGTCGGGACCTCCTCGATGCCGGAGTCGGCGAGCTGCCGCCAGTTCGCACGGCGCAGGTCGGCGGCCGTGGCCAGCAGCGCCCCGGCAGTGACCGTGCCCTTCCAGTACCCCTCGATGGCCTTCTTGAGCTCCCGGCCCCGGCCCTGGCGGGGGTAGCCGTACGCGGTGGCGAGGGTTGCCGCGGCTGCGGACTTCGTGGTCAAGGGACTCTCCTTCGCGAGTCTTTCTCCTCAAGTACCCGGGGACGGGAGGAGGGCGCGAAGGGATGACGAACCGGACGGCGGCCGCCGTGGACATGCGTGCCTGATCCGCCTGGTGTGGTCGCCGACCCGCCCTCGAGGTCACCGGATATCCGCGCGCGGATGGTCCGCGGGCGGGCAGCGGGCAGGTCTTCGGACTCGCGGGCACGCCCACCCTGTGAAGGGCGGACACCTACTGGCCGTCGCTTCCCAGGCCCGGTCGGGCCCAGTGCGTATGACGGCGGTCGTTCCCGCTCACCGCTGCGGGGCAGTCCCGGATTCCCACCGGGTTCCCTCTTGCGACGCGCCTGCCTGGCGGACAGGGCGAACCAGCTGCCCGGTCAGCTTAGGGGCAGGCAACGCGAACTGACGCGGAAACCACGAAACGCGTCCGCGTGACCCGGCCGACGGTCAGGTGCGCGTCGAGGTGTCGGGCGTGCGCGGCAGGGTCGATCTACCTGCGCGCCTCGATCAGGAAGCGGGCCGAGTGCGCGACGAACGGGCCCTGGGTGCGGATCTGCTCGTCGAGCTCGCGCAGCCGCTCCCGGTACGCGTCGACGGTGAAGCCCGGCACCATCCAGATCACCTTGCGCAGGAAGTACACCACCGCGCCGATGTCGAAGAACTCCATCCGCAGCCGCTCCGAGCGCAGGTCCACCACCTCCAGCCCGGCGGCCCGCGCGTCCGCGCTCTCGATCTCGGGGCGGCGGCCCTCGCGGGCCTCGGGCAGCGGGCCGAGGAAGTACTCCACCAGCTCGAAGACGGAGGCCGGCCCGACGTGCTGGGCGAAGTAGCTGCCGCCCGGCCGCAGCACCCGGGCGATCTCCGCCCACCAGGGCTTCACCGGGTGCCGGCTGCTGACCAGGTCAAAGGCCGCGTCGGCGAACGGCAGCGGCGGCTCGTCCGCGGCCGCCACCACGACCGCGCCCAGCGGGTGCAGCAGCCCGGTGGCGCGCGCCACGTTCGGCGGCCAGGACTCGGTGGCGGCCATCGTGCGCGGCATCCCGCCGGCCCGTACCGCCCCGGCCAGCACCTCGCCGCCGCCCGTCTGCAGGTCCAGCGCCGCCTCGACGTGCGCCAGGCGTTCGCCCAGCAGCCGCTGGTAGCCCCAGGACGGGCGCTGTTCGGTGGCGCGCCCGTCCAGCCAGGAGAAGTCCCAGCCGTCCACGGACGCCGCCTCGGCCTCGGCGATCAGTTCCTCGAAGGTGCGCATGCCCGCATCATGGTGCCGTCGCGCCCGCCCGGCCACCCGTTTTTCTCCCCGGAGCGGCCGCCTCAACCGCCTCCGTACCGCAGCACCGTTCCCACGACCACGGCCAGACTGCCCGCCGCGATCAGGCCGCTCGCCGGCTCCGTGCCTGCGCCGTCCGCCTCGAAGGCCACCAGCACACCCGGCGGCTCGCCGCACTGCCGCTCGACCAGCCTTCGCTCCTGCGGCGTCGGCGCGCGGAACACCGGATCCTGGAAGGCCGCCGGGCAGCGGACGTACAGCGGGTCGGCGAACACCAGCTCCAGGCCGTGGTGGTACGCCAGGTCGTAACCGGCGGCCAGCCTCAGCTCGCCCGGGCACCACGACCAGACGTCCCAGTCCCACCAGGAGCCCTGGGGCAGGTCGATCACACCGGCCACCCGGCCCGGCTGGGCGGTGCCTCCGCGATGCGCGGATGGCGGACGGCCTCCAGCTCGCCGTCGGCCAGCAGGTCCGCGATCAGCGCCTCCGAGCCGAACACCTCGGTGGCGCTCAGGTCCCAGTCGGAGAGGACGAACCAGGAACGGTCCAGCGGCCACCAGTGGGCGGGGAACGCCAGACCGGTCGAGCGGGCCGGTCCCCGGCAGGCGTCGTGGTGCGCCACCGCCTCCGCCAGCCGGCCCCGGTGCGCCGGGACCGGATCCCCCAGGTCCTCGATCGCCGCCTGCGCCCAGTAGCACTCCGTCGCCGGGCCCTCGGCGCTGTGCCGGGCCAGGATCTGCACCAGCCGCTCCAGGCACGCCCGGTCGGGCTCGCCGCTGTCCGGGTAGTCGACGCCGTCCGGCCGCACCCCGGGGCCGAACACCCGCGTCGACAGGGTGGACGGCCAGTCCGCGAGCCGTCGGCCGGACTCCGCCAGCACATCGGCCCAGCGCACCCGCTCCCCGCCCACGTACATCGAGTGCAACACCCAGCAGTGGTCCGCGAAGCCGTCCTCCGGCCCGCCCGGCTCGTACCCCAGCACGGCGTCGCCCGCCTCCAGCAGCGGCCGCATCCCGCCCAACGGATCATCCTCCCGCAACCGCTCCACGCCGCACCACCCGTCCGCTCGGAAAACCACTGTCCAGCCCATCTTGAGCTCCGCGAGGATAGCGCCATGACGAACCGGACGATCCCGTCGGAGGGTGAGCAGACCGAGGCCTACGGCCTCTGCCTGGTCGCCAACGTCGCGCAGGAGACGGCGCACGGGCCGGACGGCCTCGACCTCCAGCGCGGCCTGCGACACTTCGCACCAGGCGCCAAGCTGTGGATCGCCGTGCCCCGCTGGGACTTCGGTGACGGACAGGTGATCGTGGCCGGCCGACACCGGGGCAACGGCCGCCGCTACGTCACCCTCGTCACCAACCTGCGCCACCTGGAGAACTTCCGCGTCCAGGGCGTCTACAGCCCCGCCCTGCTGCGCGCCCTGACCCGCGAGGCGGGCAGCCACGCCGACGCCCACGGGCTCTGGCCGGAGGAATGGGCCGAGCAGCTCGCGGCCTCGTGCAACCTGCGGAGGCTCAGAGCCCGCGTCCCCTCACCCGTGGAGTCCTCGACGCCATGACCCACTCCTCCTCCGGCGTCGGTCGGTTCTACGACGCGTTCGCGGCCGGGTACCACCTCCTCTACCCGGACTGGAACGCCTCCGTCGCCCGGCAGGGCGCCGCCCTCGACGCCCTGATCCGCAGCCGACTCGGGGACGAGCCCTCCCACGCGACCTCCCGAACGCCCTCCGAAGCACCCCTCGACGCACCCCTCGACGTGCTCGACTGCGCCTGCGGCATCGGCACCCAGGCGATCGGGCTCGCCGCCCGGGGCCACCGGGTCACCGGCACCGACCTCAGCCCGGTGGCAGTCGCCCGCGCAGCCGCCGAGGCCGCCCGACGCGGCCTCCAGTTACCCGTCGCGGCCGCCGACATGCGTCAACTCCCCTTCACCGACGGCTCCTTCGACGTCGTCGTGTGCGCCGACAACGCTCTCCCCCACCTGCTCACCGCCGCCGACGTCCGCGCCGCCCTCACCGCCATGCGCCGCACCCTGCGCAGCGGCGGGCTCCTCCTGCTCTCCACCCGCCCCTACGACGAGTTGCGCCGGCACCGCCCGACCGCGACCCCGCCGCAGACCGCCGAACACGACAGCCGGCGGTCCGTCATCTTCCAGCTCTGGCAGTGGCACGAGGACGGCGAGCGGTACGACCTGGAGCTGTTCCAGCTGTCCGCCCCAGACGACACCGGCCCCACCGACCAGTGGCAGGTCGACGTCCACCGCTCCACCTACTGGGCCCTCACCCAGGCCCAGTTGACCGCCTTCGCCACCGAGGCCGGCTTCACCTCCGTCAGCTGGGAACCGCCCGCCCGCACCGGCTTCTTCCAACCAGTGATGATCGCCCGCGCAGCGTGACAAGGGGCCCGACGACGCCTGGCGCCTGGAACTCGACCTCCCCGTCCTCGCCGACCTGCGCACCACCATCCCACCCGCCGACCTCCCCACCGTCATCGCCGCCACCTTCGGCCGGCCCTCCGACGACAGCGTCCGGTGAGGGCCCATGTATCGTCCTCGGGGCCCACGGAGGGCACGTCCCCTGAGCGGCTGAGGAGGTCCATCGTGGCCGGTGAACGGCTCGAAGCCGAGTGGGTGCGCGGCTGGTGCCAGCAAGCGGACACGGCTCTCCTGGAACTGGCGGCCTCCTTCGAGGCCCGGCACGGCTTCCCGCCGGGCCAGAACGTGGTCACCCGAGCAACGGACGAGAGCCACAAGGCCACGGAGGCGCTCGTAGAACTGACGCCGATCCCCTCGGACCTGACGACGATGTACTGGGTGATCCGCGAGGTCTCCCTGCCCGACGTGGACAACGGCTACTTCGTCCACCCGGCCACCACGGTCGCCGGTCACTTCCGCGAGTACGGAGCCATCCAGATCCCCGGGGAGGAGCCTGCCCTGGTATTCGCCAGCGACGGCGGCGGCCACCTCTTCGCCCTGTCCGGCTCCGGCCGCGTCTGGCGGTCCACCACCGCCTCGTGGTCCGACCAGTTCGACCTGGCCGCTTCCGACCTCCAGGACTTCTTCGAAGGACTGGCCCGGCAGATCAGGCGTCAACTCTGACCAGCGGCACTCTCATTCCACACGGCGGTTCCACCAACGCCCCCTGCCCCCACCGACCGTCGTCCCCTCGGGGTCGACACAAGCGCCCAACCACCTCCACCATCCGAGCGGAGCCGCCCTACGGAGCCACCTCACCAGCGCGGCCACACAAACGCTCCCGTCACGCACCGCCCTCTCAGGGTCAACACATGCGGTCAACCACCTCCGCAACCCGGTCAGCCCCGTCCTCCCGCGCCACCAAACCAGCCGCCGCCACCGCCCGGGTGCGGTGGGTCGGATCCTCGACGGCCTGGCGGATGGCGTGGGCCAGGTGTTCAGCGGTCAGGCGGGCGTGTGGGATGGGGGGTGGGGCCGTGCCGAGGTGGGTGAGGCGGGCGGCCCAGAAGGGTTGGTCGGCCAGGACGGGGACGGGGACGCTGGGGATGCCGGCCCGGAGGGTTGCGGCGCTGGTGCCGGCTCCGGCGTGGTGGACGGCGGCGGCCATCCTCGGGAAGAGGTCGGAGTGCGGGAGTTCGCCGACGGTGAGGACGTCGTCCCCGTCGGCCGCGAGACCGGCCCAGCCGGACTGGAGGATGCCGCGGACCCCGGCACGGCGCAGCGCGTCCACGGCGAGTGCACTCAGCCGTTCGCCCTGGCCTGCGGCCATGCTGCCGAAGCCGATGAACACCGGGGGCGGCCCGGCCTGGAGGAAGTCCTCGACTTCGGCGGGGAGGCGGTAGTCGGCCGGGACGTGCGGCCACCACGGGCCGACCACCCTCAGGCCCTCGCGCCAGTCGGCGGGGCGTGGCACGAGGGTCGGGCTGAAGCCGTGCAGGACCGGCCAGTTCGCGCGTTCGCGGGCCCGGCGCTGGGCGGTCTGGGAGCGGGCGGGCAGGCCGAGGCGGCTGCGCAGGCGGCGGGCCGCGTCGGCGTGTAGGCGGTCGACGACGCGTTGGCCGAGAGCACCGGCGGCCCGGTTGCCCCAGCGGCCGAGGGATCGGGTGGTGCCGACGACGGGTGGGAACTCCCTGGTGGGAAGGGTTGGTTGGAGGTAGACGCCGAGGCTGGGGATGTCCATGGCCTCGGCGAGGTGCCACCCGAGCGGGGCGGTGGTGGTGGCGAGCAGGAGCAGGTCGGCGCCGGGGACTGCGGCGTCGGCGAGGCCGTCGCCGAGGCGGTCGATGAAGGCGGCGGCCTTCGCGAGGAGGCCGGAGCGGCCACCGCCGGAGTCGGACGGGTTGGCGCGTGGATCCGCCGGGAGCGGACGGAAGTCGAGGCCGCTGTCGGTCACCATCGTGCCGAAGGCCTCGGGTGCGGCGAGCGCGACCTGGTGGCCCGCGGCCCGCAGGTGGGCACCGAGGCCGGTGTACGGGGCGACGTCGCCGTGCGAGCCCGCGGCCATGACGAGGATCCTCACCGCTGCTCCTCCTGGGTACTCTCGGCGTGGACGCTCCCGGTGCGGCGCTCGGCGTTGAGGCCGATGGCCGCCCGCAGGTATCCGGCGAGGCCGGGGCGTTGCTGGGCGGGCGGGACAACGAGGGCGAAGGAGCGCGGGTCCGCCTCGTAGTCGTCGGCGATCCGGCAGTGCATCTCGGGCGGGCAGGGTGTGAACCAGCGGGTGATGTGCTGCCGGTGCTCCTCGGCGAGGTCCAACACCTGCCGGTCGGCGGCGGGCAGGCCCTGGTCGAAGGCGCCGAGGAGGGAGGCGCGCCAGTCGGCGGCCTCGGCCATCAGCCGCCGCCAGTCCTCCTTGGAGTGGGTGGCGGCGCGGGCCAGGGCCTCCTGGTGTCCTTCGCGGTCGCCCCACTTGAGGTGGGCGTCGGTGGCGTAGCTGAGGTCGAAGACCACGTCACCGAAGACCTCGAAGCGCTCCTCCGGGGTGAGCTCGACTCCGGTGGTGTGCACCTCGATGGCCTGTTCGGCGACCTCGACCAGTTTCTGCAGCCGGGTGATCTGTTCGGTGAGGGCCTGGCGGCGGGCCTTGAGGTGGTCGAGCGCGTTGGCCCGGGGGTCCGCCAGGATGGTGGCGATCTCGTCGAGCGGGAAGCCGAGCTCCCGGTAGAAGAGGATCTGCTGGAGCCTGGCGAGGTCCGCGGAGTTGTAGAGCCGGTAGCCGGCCGGGCTGCGTTCGCTGGGCGACAGCAGCCCGGACCGGTCGTAGTGGTGCAAGGTCCGCACCGTGACCCCGGCGAATCCGGAGACCTGCCCCACCGACCAGCTCATCTGCCCCACCTCGTCCTTGTGCCTGCTGCTCCGCCGCCGGTGGTCGTTCGTCCGCCGCCGGGGCCCGTGCCGTTCCGTTGCCCCCACCCTGCGGCCTGACGTGGGGTAAGGGTCAAGACCCGCAGGTCAGCGACCTGGACCGGGCCGGGACACGCAACAGAACCGCCGGTCAGGTCTCGCGCTGCGGGTGGTACTCGGACTCGGGTATGCCGAAGGTCCAGGCGACGCCGGCCCGGGCGGTGCGGGTCCCGGGCGGGACGCGGAGCCAGTAGGTGCGGAAGGTGCCGTCGGGCTCGGCGGTCGAGTTGACGACCTCGACCATGACCACCGGCTCGTCGTCGGGCAGGACGATCCGCCAGAGCACCCCGGTCTCGTCGCGGTGGATCGGCTCGGCGCCGGAGTCGACGAGGTAGCGGTCGTAGCCGTAGTGCTCCAGCAGGACACGGCGGAGTTCGGCGTTCTCCTCGGTACGGATCCGGTCGGCGGTGACGGAGCCGAGACCGGCCAGGAACTCTGCGGGGACCGGCATGCCGCGCCAGGCGTGCAGGGCGAAGCCGTCGGGGTACTCCAGGGCGGGGCCGTCGGCCCGGTCGAGCCGCCCGGCCTCGTCGCGGTGCAGCGCGACCGGCCGTTCGCTGACCAGGGCGACGTCCTGGTACGGCCACCACCAGCCGGCCTCGCGCGCCACTTCGGCCAGCGGTGCGACGGCGGCGCCGGCCCCGGCGGCCTCCAGGGCGGCGAACCAGGGCGCGTCGTGCTGGCCGCGCACCGCGTCGAGCAGGGCGAGGCGGGCGGTGGTTCGGCGGGCCCGGGCGGCCTCGGCGGCCTCGCGCGAGCCGGCCTCCTCGCGGTCCACCTCCGGGGCGAGGCGGTCGAGGACGGCGTTGCGGACCCGGTCGGCGAGCGGGGTGGTGACCGGGCCGAGTTCACCGCCGGTGAGCGCCCAGTGCGCGGCCCACCCCGCCGGGCCGACCTCGGCGACGGCCTGCCGCCTGGCCTCCTCCCACGGCGCCGTGCGGACGGCCTCGCGCACGCTCACCGCGCCGCCGGCGCGCAGCCGCAGGGCCTCCTCCGCCGCCGCGAACGGCGAGCCGAACCAGCGCACCTCCACGGGCTCGGCCAGCTCGGCCGCCCGGTAGGCGGCCCGGACCGCGTGCTCGACCGCCGCGCGGTCGGCGGGCCCGGTGGCCGCCGCCACGACCCGCCAACGGGCCGTCACCTCGGCGGGACCGGCCGCCTCGACCGTCACCATCGCCGCCCCCGTCACCACCTCCGTCACCACGCCGGGCATCACCGTCTCCACCGTCTCCATCCTCTGCTCCGTTCCCGGCCGGGCTCCCCACCCGGCCATCCGCTTCCGTTCCAGCCCGCGCCACGCGCCCTGCGCCGCGCACCCGTACCCCCACGCCCGGGGGGGCACGGCTCAGTCCGCGACCACCCGCACCGCGCCCGGCGTGTACTCGCGCTGACGCACCACCCGGTACCAACCCTTGGGCAGTGGTATCGCCGCGTGCTCCTCGTGCACCACCCGGCCTCCGTCGGGCAGGTGCAGCCAGCCGGCGCCGAACGGCCCGGCCTCCCGGCGCAGCTCCCCCGGGCCGACCACGGCGTGCGCGTGGCCAGTGACCTCACCGAGCGCGAGCACCATCCGGCCCCGCACGTCCCGCGGCTGCACGGCCAACCCGCCGACCCGCGCCGGCACGGCGCCCTCCGCGACCGGCACGATCAGCACATCCCCCTGGCGGTACATCAGTCCTCCCTCGCCGTACGACCGGACGCCGGCGAACGCCGGAACCCGGGCTCCGCCGTGCCGTTGCCGGTCACGCTCCGGAGCCACGACCAGAACATAGAGCAAGGGTCTGACAATCCCGGGTGGCCCCGAGCCGTCGCACCCAGTCCCCCGATCCGCTCCCTGACCTGTGCCCCGACCCGGCCGCCGGATTGTCGGACCCGGCTGGTAGACAGATGTCCGGCCCCGACCACTGAGGAGCAGCGCATGACCGTCAACCACCACATCGAGCAGTTCCACGGTCTCCCGGTCTTCGACTTCGTGCGTGCCGTGGACGAGGCCGGGCAGAAGGTGGCCGCCGGTGGCGTTCCCGACCGGCTGCCGGAGGCGGGCTCGGTCGCCTGGAAGATCGGCCTGGAGTACGGCTCCGAGGAGACCTTCGCCGAGCGCTGGGAGGAGTTCCTCGACACCGTGGACGCCGACCGGGTCACGGCCGTGGTGATCGGGCTCTGGTCGGAGGACGATCCGGGCGACTTCCCGCAGGCGCTGGCAGCGATCCTCGGCTCGGCCTCCCGGCTGCCCGCCCTGCGCGGACTCTTCGTCGGCGACATCACCTACGAGGAGTGCGAGATCTCCTGGCTCCAGCTGAGCGACCTGACGCCGCTGCTGACCGCCTTCCCGGAGCTGACCGAGCTGGTGGTGCGCGGCGGCGCGGAGGACTGGGACGGCGGCACCGGTCTGACGCTCACGCCGCTCCGCCACGACCGGCTGACGGCGCTGCGCTTCGAGTCCGGCGGCCTGCCTGGCCACGTCGTCCGGGCGGTGGCCGGCTGCGACCTCCCCGCGTTGGAGCGCCTGGAGTTCTGGCTCGGCGTCGCCAACTACGGCGGGGACGCCACGATCGACGACCTCGCGCCCTTCCTGGACGGCTCGCGCTTCCCGGCACTGCGCCACCTCGGCCTGCAGAACAGCGAGCTCCAGGACGAGATCGCCGCCGCCGTGGCGCACGCCCCGGTGGTGGCCCGGCTGGAGTCGCTCAACCTGTCCATGGGCGTGCTCTCCGACCAGGGGGTGACGGCCCTGCTGGAGGGCCAGCCGCTCACCCACCTGCGCTCCCTCGACCTGCGCCACCACTTCGTCACCGAGGAGATGCAGGAGCGGCTCCGCGAGGCCCTGCCCGGCGTCTCGATCGACCTCTCCGACCCGCGCCGGCCCGACGACCAGCGGCGCTACACCGCTGTGGCCGAGTAACCGGCACCGTCCGAACCGATCACCCGAACCGACCGCCAGAACGTCCCGTCCGCTCACCCGCCAGGAACCGCCATGACCGTCAACGACCACCTCGGCCGCTTTCACGGGCTGCCGATCCACGACTTCACCCCCACCGGCGACCCCCGCCGGCTCCCCAAGCCCGGCGACGCCGCCTGGCGACTCAGCGTGGAGTACGACGCCGAGCAGGGCTTCCCGGAGCTCTGGCGGAGCCTGCTCGACACCGTCGACCCGGCCGGGATCCGCGCCGTGGTCATCGGCCCCTGGTGGTCCGGCGACTACAGCCCGGTGGACACCGTCATCGCCACCATCACGGGCGACGCCGAGCGGCTGCCCGCCCTGGAGGCGGTGTTCCTCGCCGACGTGACGTACGACGAGTGCGAGATCTCCTGGCTGACGCTGGGCGACGTCACGCCGCTGCTCACCACCTTCCCCGGGCTGACCGAGCTGGCCGTGCGCGGCGGCATGGACCTCGTGCTCAAGCCGGTGCAGCACGAGAAGTTGACGGCGCTGCGCTTCGAGTCCGGCGGTCTGCCCGCCGAGGTCGTCCGGGCGGTCGGGGGCTCCGAACTCCCGGCCCTGGAGCGCCTGACGTTCTGGCTCGGCGTGGGTGAGTACGGCGGCGACGCGACGCTCGACGACCTCGCGCCCTTCCTGGACGGCGCACGCTTCCCGGCCCTGCGCCACCTCGGTCTGGCCAACAGCGAGCTCCAGGACGAGATCGCCGCCGCCGTGGCGCACGCCCCGGTGGTGGCCCGGCTGAGGACGCTCGACCTGTCCATGGGCGTGCTCTCGGACGAGGGCGCCGCCGCCCTGCTGGAGGGCCAGCCGCTCACCCACCTGGAGATCCTGGACCTGCACCACCACTACCTGAGCGAGGAGATGCAGCAGCGTCTGACCGACGCCCTGCCCGACGTCGTGGTCGACCTCGGCGAACCCGAGGAGGCCGACGAGGACGACGACCGCTACGTCGCGGTCGCCGAGTAGCGACGAGAGGCCGGAAGCACATGAACCGGAAGCAAGCGGGCTGGTGACGACACGATGACGACGCGGCTGACCGTCCTCGGCAACCCGGGCCACCGGCGGGTGACGCTGTTCAGCGCCGCCGCCCGGGCCGCCGGGCTGCCCGAGCCCACCGTCCTGCCCTGGCTGGACGTGCTGCGCGGCCGGTACCGGCTGCCGGAGGGTGGTCTGCTGCGCATCGAATCGCCCGGCGAGGATCCGCAGGTCGACGAGCTGCTGCGCGGCCCGGTGCTCGGTGCCTCCTACGCACCGACCCGGGTCGAGGGCACCGCCGCCTGGTACGCGGGAGTGCTGACAGCCCTGCGCGGGTTGGCCGAGCAGCCGGCCGTACGACGGGGTGAACAACCGGCGGTGCGGCCGGGCGTGCGGCTGCTCGGTGATCCGGAGGAGATCGCCGTGATGTTCGACAAGCGCCGCGCGCACGCGCTGCTGGCCGCCGCCGGCGTGCCGGTGCCACCGGCGCTCGGCGGCGAGGTCAGCGGCTGGGAGCAGCTGCGCGGGCGGCTGGCCGAGGCCGGGCTGCACCGGGTCTTCGTCAAGCCCGCACACGGGTCCTCCGCCTCCGGGGTGATGGCGCTGCAGTTCGGGCCGCGCGGGCAGCTGTTGGCGACCACCTCGGTCGAGCTGGCCGACGGCGAACTGCACAACTCGCTGCGGGTGCGCCGCTACCGCAGCGAGCGGGAGATCGGCGCGATCGTCGACCGGCTGGCGCCGGACGGCCTGCACGTCGAGCAGTGGATCCCGAAGGCCTCGCAGTCCGGCCGCGCGGCGGACCTGCGGGTCGTGGTGGTGGCCGGCCGGGCCACCCACGCGGTGGTGCGCACCAGCGCGCAGCCGATGACGAACCTGCACCTCGGGGGCGCCCGGGGCAGCCTCGACCTGGCCCGGGAGGCCGCCGGGCCCGCCTGGCCGGCCCTGCTGGAGACGGCCGAGCGCGCCGCGGCCTGCTTCCCCGGCTCGCTGATGGTGGGTGTGGACGTCCTGCCCACCTCGGGCTGGCGGCGTGCCCTGGTGGGCGAGGTCAACGCCTTCGGCGACCTGCTCCCCAACCTCGCCGGCCTGCCCGGCGGCCCCGCCGAAGGGCTCGACACCTACGGCGCCCAGCTCGCCGCGCTCCTCCACCTGGCGGCAGACAACCGCCCGACGAACGATCTCTCCACGAACGACCAGATCACGGAACCAGCCCGATGAACCACCAGACCCAGACTCACGCCCAGCCCCACGCCCACGCCCAGGCCCCCGACATGAACGCGATCGTGGGCAGCCACGACCTGCTGCTCGTCACGCTCGACACGCTGCGCTTCGACGTCGCCGAGGAGCTGGCGTCCGCCGGCCGGATCCCCCACCTCGCCGCCTTCCTGCCCGGCGGCCGCTGGGAGCGCCGGCACGCGCCCGGCAGCTTCACCTACGCCTCCCATCAGGCGATCCTGGCCGGCTTCCTGCCGACCCCGGCCTCCCCCGACGGCCCGCATCCGCGTCTGTTCGCGGCCCGCTTCGCCGGCTCCGAGAGCACCGCCCCGCGCACCTGGGTCTTCGACGCCCCCGACCTGCCGACCGCCCTCGCCTCGGCCGGGTACCGGACGGTCTGCATCGGCGGCGTCGGCTTCTTCAACAAGCAGGGCCCGCTCGGCTCGGTGCTCCCCGGTCTGTTCCAGGAGAGCCACTGGGAGCCCGCGATGGGCGTGCCCTCGCCGACGTCCTTCGAGGCGCAGGTCGCCCGGGCCGAGCAGGTCGCCGCCGAACAGCCCGCCGGACAACCGCTGTTCCTGTTCCTGAACGTCTCCGCACTGCACCAGCCCAACTGGTTCCACCTGCCCGGTGCCACCCGCGAGCACGGCGACTCCCGGGCCAGCCACGCCGCCGCCCTGGAGTACGTGGACGCCCACATCGGGCGGCTGTTCGCGGCGATGAGTGCCCGCCGCCCGTGCTTCGCGATCGTCTGCTCCGACCACGGCACGGCGTACGGCGAGGACGGTTACACCGGGCACCGGATCGGCCACGAGGTGGTCTGGACGGTCCCGTACGCCCACTTCACCGTCCCGCTCACCGCCCCTCCCCACCACGGCACCGCCACCGCCACCGCCACCGCCACCGCCACCGCCACCGCCACCGCCACCGCTGAGGAGCGCGCATGACCACCGCACCCCCGCTCCCCGACTCGCCGTACCAGTCGTACGTCTACGCCTACCCGCACAAGACCGCCTACCGCCCGCTGCCCGACCGCCCGGCGCTGCGCGAGCTGTGGGCCGGCGAGCCGCAGCATGCCCTCTCGCTCTACCTGCACATCCCGTTCTGCGAGGTCCGCTGCGGCTTCTGCAACCTGTTCACCCGGATCGGCGGCCCCGAGGGCCTCACCACCGCCTACCTGGACGCCCTGGAGCGGCAGGCGGTCGCCGTCCGCGCGGCGCTGGACGAGGGCGCCCGGTTCGCGCTGGCGGCGTTCGGCGGCGGCACGCCCACCTACCTGACGGCCGCGGAGCTGGAGCGGCTGTGCGACATCACCGAGCGGCGGATGGGCGCGGACCTGCGGGCGATACCGCTGTCGGTGGAGGCCTCGCCCGCCACCGCGACCGCGGACCGACTGGAGGTGCTGGCCGCCCGGGGCACCACCCGGCTGAGCCTGGGCGTGCAGTCCTTCGTCGACCAGGAGGCCCGCTCGGCCGTCCGCCCGCAGCAGCGCGCCGAGGTGGAGGCCGCCCTCGGGCGGATCCGCGCGGCCGGGTTCCCGGTGCTCAACATCGACCTGATCTACGGCATCGACGGCCAGACCGAGGCCAGCTGGCTGCATTCGTTGGACGCCGCGCTCGCCTGGCAACCCGAGGAGCTGTACCTCTACCCGCTGTACGTGCGCCCGCTCACCGGTCTCGCCCGGCGCGGCGAGCAGGACGGCCCGGCCACCTGGGACGCCCGGCGGCTCGCCCTCTACCGGGCGGGCCGTGACCACCTGCTCGGCCACGGCTACCAGCAGGTGTCGATGCGGATGTTCCGCCGCGCCGCCTCCCCGCAGGCCGGGGCGAGCGAGTACGCCTGCCAGACCGACGGCATGGTCGGCCTGGGCTGCGGCGCCCGCTCCTACACCTCCCGCCTGCACTACTCCTTCGACTACGCGGTGAACGCCACCGAGGTGCGCGCGATCATCGACGACTACGTCGGGACGGACGACTTCGAGCACGCGCGGCACGGCTACCGGATGGCCGCCGAGGAGTCGCGCCGCCGCCACCTGGTCCAGTCGCTGTTGCAGGCCGAGGGCATGCCGCTGGCCGACTACCGCGCCCGGTTCGGCAGCATGCCCACCGAGGACTTCGCCACCGAGCTGGCCGCCTTCGCGGAGCGCGGCTGGCTGGCGGACGATCCGGACCGTCTGCTGCTCAGCCCCGAGGGGCTGGCGCACTCGGACGCGGTCGGCCCGCTGCTGTTCTCGCCCGAGGTCCGGGGCCGGATGGCGGGCTACCAGGCGAAATGACCTTCCTCGGGATGCCCTCAACGCCATCGACCCGCTCGACGTCCACCGGAGGCGGGGACGCGGTGGACGCCGGGCTCGACCTCACCCTGCTCTACCGGGGCCCGCTCGCCTCCTGTGACTACGACTGCCCGTACTGCCCGTTCGCCAAGCGCCGCGACACCACCGAGCAGCTGCGGGCCGACCGGGCCGCGCTGGAGCGGTTCACAGCCTGGGCCGCGGCTCGGGCGGGCACCGGCGACACGCTGTCGCTGCTGTTCACGCCCTGGGGCGAGGGCCTGGTGCGGTCCTGGTACCGGCGGGCGCTGGTCGAGCTGAGCCGGCTGCCGCACGTGCGCCGGGTGGCGATCCAGACCAACCTCAGCTGCCGCACCGGCTGGCTCGCCGAAGCGGACCGCAACACCCTGGCGCTCTGGGTGACGTACCACCCCGGCCAGGTGACCCGAACGCGCTTCCTCGCCAAGTGCCGGGAGCTGGACGCGCTGGGCGTGCGCTACAGCGTCGGTGTGGTCGGGCAGCCCGAGCACCTGGCCGAGGCCGGGCGGCTGCGCGAGGAGCTCGCCCCGGGCGTCTACCTGTGGGTCAACGCCGCCGAGGGGCGCGCCTACACCGACGCCGAGGCCGCCGCCTGGTCCGCCCTGGACCCCCACTTCGGCTACAGCCGGCACGCCCACCCCAGCGCCGGCCGCCCCTGCCGCACCGGCGCCTCGGTGCTGTCGGTGGACGGCGAGGGCACCGTCCGTCGCTGCCACTTCGTCCGGGACGTCCTCGGCAACCTCTACGACGGGTCCTACCGGGCCCAACTGCGGCCGCGCGGCTGCCCGTTGCCGGTCTGCGACTGCCACATCGGCTACGTCCACCTGGAGACCCTGCCGCTGTACGAGGTGTTCGGCGAGGGCGTGCTGGAGCGGGTGCCCCGGGGCTGGCCGCAGCGGGCCTGACTCCTGTGGGCGGGCGTCCTCGGGCCGGGGTACCTAGCCTGGAAGCAGGAGGAGGTATCACCATGCTTGGAGACGCACCGCTACAGGCCGTCATCCCCGCCGCCGACCTCGGGCGCGCGAAGGCCTTCTACACCGAGACCCTCGGCCTCAAGATCACCGGGGAGACTCCCGAGGAGTTCTACTGCGACTGCGGGGGCACCGAGTTCTCGGTCTACCAGACCCCCAGCGGCGGACAAGCCGCCCACACCCTCGCCAGCTTCAAGGTCGCCGACCTGGACGGCGAGATGGCTGCCCTCCGTGACCGTGGCATCACGTTCGAGGAGTACGACTTCCCCGGCCTGAAGACCGTCAACGGCGTCGCCGAGCGCGACGACATCCGGGCCGCCTGGTTCAAGGACAGCGAGGGCAACATCCTCTGCGTGGCCCAGCGCCTCGCCCAGTAGCCCCGACCCGACCCCCAGCTCAGCTCGACCCCCAGCCCGGCCCGTGCCAGGCCCCTGCCAACCCCCGTATCCGCATCCCGACACCCGCATCCCGACATCTGCATCCCGCGACCCGCGCCGGCCGTCGGCCGCCCCTCCCCGAGGGCCCGCCCGACGGCCGGAGCGGGTCTGCGGTACGGGTGCGGCGCGGGCGCGGTGGCGCACGTCCGGCGCGTACCGCGGCAACGCGCGACTCCCCCGCGCGCCGGTGTGTCCCCAGTCGTCGGTCGGCCGCCGTCCGGCCTGGTGGGGCTCCTGCCTGCGACAACGCGGAGGTAGTGCACACCCCGTCCACGACCGGGTCCCGGAAGGCCGTGGAACCGGGAACCCGGGGCTTCGCGGCCGCGTCGATTGCAGGCGACCACAGCCGGTCGCACCACGGCCAGCCGCACCGCAGGCGGCCGCAGCACGGCGACGGCCCGGAGCCGAGGGGGCAGCGATGCACGAGCACGGCGCACAGGACGCGGCGGCGGACCCCGCCGACTGGGAACTGCCCGGCTACACCCACCTGCGCACGCTCGGCGCGGGCGCCAGCGGACGCGTGGTGCTCGCCCGCCACGACCTCACCGGCACCCCCGTCGCCATCAAGTACCTGCACGACGCGGCCGACGGCCCCGCCCTGCGCACCGAGGCCCGGATGCTCGCCCGGGTCGACTCCCCGTACGTGACCAGGCTCTACGAGTACGTCGAGGGCGGCCCCTACACGGCGCTCGTGATGGAGCTGGTGGACGGCGTCTCGCTGCGCACCCTGCTGAAGGAGGAGGGGGCGACCACGCCGGAGGCCGCGCTGGTCGTGCTCAAGGGCTCCCTGCTGGGGCTGGCCGCCGCCCACGCGTCGGGCCTGGTGCACCGCGACTACAAGCCCGCCAACGTCCTGGTCGCCACGGGCGGGGCCTCCAAGCTGGTCGACTTCGGGATCGCCGTGCCCAGCGGGGCCGACCGCGACATCTCCGGCACACCGGCCTACCTGGCGCCCGAGCAGTGGACCGGCGCCCCCGCCTCCCCGGCCGCCGACGTCTACGCGGCGACCGTCACCTTCTTCGAGTGCCTCACCGGCAGCCGGCCGTTCCCCGGGCCGGGCATCGCCGAACTCGCCGTCCAGCACCGCGAGTCGCGCGTGCCGGAGGAGCTGGTGCCGGAGCAGGTCCGGCCGCTGGTCCGGGCCGGGCTGGCCAAGCGGCCGCAGGACCGTCCCGTCGGCGCGGCCGAGTTCGTCGGACTGCTCGACGCGGTCGCGACGGCCGGGTACGGCGAGCAGTGGGAGGAGCGCGGCACCCAGGACCTCGCCGCCCTGGTCGCCCTGCTCGCGCTGCTGCTGCCCTGGGGCGCGGCCGGTCCCCCGCCGGCCGGGACGACCGCGCTGGCGTACACCAACGTCGGCGCGGTCGTCGGCGGGCAGGCTGTCGGTGGGCCGGCCGTGGGCGGGCAGGCCATCAGCGGACGGGCCGTGGGCGGACGGGCCGTCCGGCGGCCGATCCTGCGAAGACGGGCCCGGTTCACCGCCGGGCTGGTGGTCGGCGCGGTCACCGCCGCCTCGCTCGCCGGGTTCGCGCTGGCCGGGGTCGCCGACCGGTCCGACCGGGTGGTGACGGGCAGTCCGATGCCGAAGGCCACCACCTCCCTCGGTCCCGACCACCTGGCGGGCCCGGGCGATCCGAGCCAGGACCCGGGCGGGCAGTCGCCGGACCCCATCGCGACGGTCTTCTCGTCGTCCTCCTCGTCGCCGTCGCCGTCCACCACCGCGTCCGCCCGCCCGACCGTCCCGCCCCCGCCCTCCCCCACCTCCTCGCCGTCCCCCTCCCCCTCCCTGTCCCCGGCCGCCTCGTCGTCGCCGTCCCCGCCCCCGAGCGCCAGCACCAGCACCACCGGTTCGCCCACGCACGCCCCCAGCCCCCCACCCACCACGACCCCACCGACCACCCCGCCGACCCGGTCGACTCCGACCACCACCTCACCCACGACGCCTCCCCCGACGCCGCCGACCAGCAAACCCCCGACCACCCCGCCGCCGGTCCGGGTCGACTCGCTGACCATCGACTCGATCGCCTGCGACGGCGGTTACGGCGTCCAGGCCTCCGTCACCGTGGTGACCTCCGGCCCGCCCGGGGCCACCCTGGTCATCAGCTGGATGCACAACTCGGGCCCGAAGTACCCGAACGAGACCGTCGCCACCGACACCGTCAAACTCGGCTCCGGCCGCGTGACCCTGACCGTCCGCCACCAGTTCGGCACCGCCGACACCCAGTTCCAGTGGGGACTGCGGGTCGCCACCACCCCGGCCGCCGGGAGCACGCCCACGCCCTACCGGGAGCTGTACGCGCCGGGCTGCCACGAGCCCGGCTGACACCGCCGCACCACCGCAGCCGCGCCACATCCGCCGCCGCACCACCGCCGCCGCTCGCCCGGAGGTCCCCGTGCCCCAGTACCGACCCACGCCCGACGACACACCGACCGAAAGAATCCACCCGGCAGCCGACCGGACCGTTCCCCTCGACCGCCGCCCACCGGCCGAGGAGGACGCCGGAGTCGCCACCGCCCTCGACCCGTCCGCCTGGGGCCACGCCCCGCAACCGCCCACACCCGCCGGGCCCGCACCTGCCGCACCCGCACCCGCTCCCGCTGGCGCACCCGCAGGCGCACCCACTCCGGCACCCGCACCCCAGCTGCGGCGCTTCGGCCCCGGCGTCCCGCCGCAGACCGCCGCCGTCTGGCACCGCACGGCCCCCGCCGAGCAGCCGCAGCGGCCCACCCGCCGGGGCCGGGCGGCCGGCTGGCTGGTCTGGGCCGCCGTCCTGCTCGCGCTGCTGGCCGTGGTGCTCACCCGCTGCCACACCGACCCCCCGCTCGCCCTGACCGGCGTCGCCGTCACCGCCGAGCCGGCCACCGGCCCCACCTGCGGCGGCACGGCCGCGATCACCGCCTCGGTCGCCACCAACGGCCGGGCCGGCACCATCCGCTACCACTGGCTGCGCAGCGACGGCACCTCCTCCGGTGAGCTGTCCCAGCCCGTGCAGTCCGGCGAGGACCACGTGCGCCTGGTCCTCCGCTGGACCTTCGACGGCCAGGGCAGCATGACCGCCACCGCCACCGTCGAGATCCTGGCCCCCCAACGCCTCAGCGCCCTCACCACCTTCACCTACACCTGTACCGGCTGACCCGCCCCCAGCACCCCCGCCCACCTGGCGAAGGAGGCCCGCCGAGTCCACCCGTTCGGTCCGATGGCGCGGCATTCCGGTGTGGGTAGACATGACCCGCCCGTTCCCGTACGACCGAAGGAGTTGACGTGCCATGGAGAAGGACCAGCTGGCCCACCTGGAGCAGCGGATTCACCACCTGATCACGGTGACCAGGGCGGTGAGCAACGACCCCCACGAGGAGCTGCTCAAGATCATCCACCGGCCCGGCTGGACGACGCCGGCCGAGGTGGCCCTGGTGACCAACGCGGTCGACCACCTGATCAAGCAGACCGAGAGCCTCAACGAGGCTCGCACCAACCTCCTCGACGGAGCCCGCGCCGTCGGCTGAGCCGGGCTCACCCAGGATCGCAGCGGCACCGGAGGCGGGTGGGGGGTTGTGGACGGACGCCTCCGGTGGCGGGGGGTACGGGGGTCGCCTTGACTGGTGGCGAGCGTTGCCCGGCTGCGGGAGGACCGAGGGATGACGTCGGCGAGGGAGGTCGCCGCCCGCTGGAAGGAGCGGATGGCGCGGGGCCGTGAGCGGTTCGGGCGGACACGGGCCGAGGCCGAGCGGCGGTTCCCGGTGATCAGCGAACTGACGGCCCGCCTGTTCTCCCCCGGATTGCTGGACGCCGCCACCCGGATGGCCTCCCAGGTGTTCCTGACGGCGATCCCGCTGCTGTTCGCGGTGGCCGCCTTCGCCCCGAGCGAAGTCCGGGACCAACTGGCCTCCTCGTTGCGCTCACTGTTCGGCATCTCGGGCGCGGCCCAACAGCAGCTGGACGAGGCCTTGAAGGGCAACGGGGATCTGCGGCAGACGACGGGGTTCATCGGCCTGCTGATGGCATTTCTGTCGGCGACCAGCTGCAGTCGCGCGGTGGGCCGGGTCTGCGAGCACGCCTGGCGGCTGCCGAAGGCCCGCACCAAGGTGGCGGCCTGGCGGTGGTTGCTGTGGGTCGTGGGCTGGCTGGCGCTGCTGCTGTTGCAGGGCCCGCTGCGAGACGGGTTCGGGGCCGGCCTCTGGCTGGGCGTGCCGCTGACCTTCGTGGCCTCACTGGGGGCCTGGTGGTGGACCTCCCACCTGCTGCTGAGTGCCCGGATCGGCTGGCTGCCCCTGCTGCCCGGCGCGCTGCTGACGGGCGCCGGGGTGACGGTGATGTCGCTCAGCGCCCGGGTCTACATGCCGACGGCGCTGAACCGTTCGCTCGCCCAGTACGGCTCGTTGGGCCTGGTGCTGATGCTGCTCTCCTGGCTGATCGCGCTGTGCGCCGTCATCACCTTCGCGATCACGGCGGGTGCGGTGCTGGCCCAGGAGCCGCCGCTGAACGCCTACCTGCACAGCCCGGCCCCGTCCACGAACGGCGCCGAGGACGAGGACGAGGACGACGGCAGGAACGACGGCGGGAACGACTGAGGTTCACCGCTGCCGCCGCCGCACGCGCCGCCACCACCGCCACCCGGTGCGGGCCGTGGCGACCGGGTCCCAGGCGCCGGGGCGGCCCCGGGTCAGCGGGTAGCAGGCGAGGCCGATCAGGACGGCGCTGAAGTGGCCGATGCTGGTGAAGTCCCGGCTCTGCACGACCCCCAGGCCGTAGAAGACGAGCACGCCGGCCGCGTAGACGTACCGCCAGGGCCGCACGATCAGGTAGGTCAGCACGGCGACGACCCCGGCGAGGGCGTAGCTGACGCCGTAGTCGAGGGTGTTGACGGCACTTCGCGGGGCCAGGCCGTGGCGGATCGCCCAGTACAGGACGCCCTCGCTGAGGTAGGTCGCGCCGACGTGCGCGGCCAGCACGACGGCCAGCCAGCGCGGGGTGCCGAGCCAGCGTTCGGCGGGCACGTGGAAGAGGTTGTAGAGCACGAAGTAGCCGAACCAGCCGCCCCCGGCGATCCACAGGGCGCTGGTCACCAGGACCCTGACCGGGGAGACCGCCAGGTAGTGCAGGTTGGTGGAGCGCTTCTCCAGGATGTGGTCGGCGACGGCGGGGTCGACGTGACGGATCACCAGCGTGGTGAGGAGCAGGATCGCGAGCCAGAGGTAGGTGCCGGGGGCGCGTCGGACGTAGGCCCCGGCCGCGTGGGCGAGGCGCGCCGGGCGCGAGCGCCGGCGCGCCGGTGCCGCCCTGGTGGTGCCACCGGTCATCCACGCCTCCTCGACGGGTGCCTCGCGTGCCTCACCCGCGTCCCGCCGCGGTGGCCGCCGTCGGCGTCCCGCATCCGTCCCACCTCACCCTTGCCGCACACTCCTTCGACCCTCGGTGCTGCGGCGCGGAGCTGCCAGGCCCGTTGCTGCAATCGGGGGACCCGAAGCGGTCCGTCCCGTCGCACGCGCCGCCTATACTCCCTCTGCCGATCAGCAGGGGGAAGGAACAGGAATGTTGAGTTCGTCGCTGCCCATCATCGTCATATTCGTGGCGGTGCTGGCGCTGGTGGTGCGGCTGGCGACCCTGCCGGTGCTGTGGCGTGCTCAGCGAGCCGTACGCCAACGGGAGTTGGCGGCCATCGGTGCCGGGCCCGCGGGCGGGGTGGGGGCGATCGTCGCGGAGCTGGCGATCGGCCTCGCCGGTGGTGCCGGCCTGGCGGCCCTGTTGATCGGGACGCGCGACACGGGCCCGTTCGGCGTCCAGGTGCTGTCGGAGCCGCTCGGCGGGCACGGCGCGAACTACCTGTCACGGGAGCTGGGCCTCAAGCTGAGCGTCTCGACGAACGCGATCCTCATCGCGGGGATCGTGGTGCTGCTGCTCTGGCTGCTGCTCTACTACCGCACCCAGCGCAACGTGCTGCACGCGAACATGCCTCCGGAGGTCTGGTCCTCGTCCTCGGTGCGGCTGCGGGTGGCCGGTCTCCTGGTCCTGCGGGCGCTGCTCGGCGCGGTACTGCTGCCGATCGGCGTGAGCCTGGGCGCCCTGGTGTTCCAGGTCGTCACGGTGCTGGCCAGCCGCCGGTGGCGCAGCGCCTCGGTGGTCGCGGCCCAGGGCGCGCCGGCGGGTGCGGCTCAGGGCGCGCCGGTCCCGCCCGGGTTCGGGCCGGCCCGACCCGGCGCGTACCCGCAGCCGATGCCCCAGCCGCAGCCGTACCCGCAGCCGCCGGTGTACGTCCCGACGCAGGCCGCCCCCGCACCCCCGACCGCGGGACCGCTCACGCCGGTCGGCTCCGTCGCGCACCAGCCGCTGCACCCCAACGAGCCGCGGATGATCGGCGGTTACCAGCTGCTCGGCCGGATCGGCTCCGGCGGCATGGGCACCGTGTACCTGGCCCGGCGCGAGGGCGCGGCGACCCAGGTGGCACTGAAGACCATCAACCTCGAACTGCTCGACAACGCCGAGCTGTTGCGCCGCTTCGAGCGCGAGGCGGAGGTGCTGGCCATGGTGTCCGGCGCGTACACCGCCCGGGTGCTCGACGGCGGGGTGGACGGCGGCCGGCCGTACCTGGCCATGGAGCTGCTGGACGGCCGCCCGCTGGACGCCCACCTGCGCGAGCAGGGGCCGATCCGCTCCGCCGAGGCGCTGCGGGCGCTCGCACTGGCGCTGGCCGTCGCCCTGTCCGGGGTGCACAAGCTGGGCCTGATCCACCGAGACCTCAAGCCGGCCAACATCATGCTCACCACGGCCGGTCCGCGGCTGCTCGACTTCGGCATCGCGGCCCTGGTGGACGGCACCCGGCTGACCATGACCGGCGGCGGGCCGGGCACCCTGACGTACATGGCCCCGGAGCAGTTCGACAACGAGCGGGTCGGTACGGCGGCCGACGTCTGGGCGTGGGCGTGCTGCGTGGTCTGCGCGGCGCACGGGACCAGCCCGTTCGCGGCGACCAGCACGGGTGCCGTGATCCGGCGGATCGTGAGCACCGGCCCCGAGCCCACCGCCCTGGCGGCCGTCCAGGCGCTCGACCCGGCGCTGGCGGCGGTCGTCGCCCGGGCGCTGACCCCCGACCCGGCGGGCCGTCCAGCGGACGGCGCGGCCCTGCTGGAACTGCTGACCGCGCACTCCGCGCCGGGCGTGCCGGCGCCGGACGCGGGCACGCTGCTGGACGAGATCACCCGGGGCTGGCGCACCCTGGCGCTGTGACCGGCGGCGGGCCGGGCCCGGGTAGGCTCGCCGGTGGCACCAGGCACCGTACAACGAGGGCGGCAGGCAGGATGAGCGAGCGCGGCAGCACGGCCACCGGCGAGCCCCCGATCAGCGAGCCCGCCGCCCGCGAGCCGGCCGACGCCCGCCACCCGGCGCTGCGCACGCTGGCCCGGCTGCGGCTGACCACCGGCTACGTGCTGGTGCTGACCGTCACGGCCTGCTGGCTGGCCGGCCAGAGCCACGCCGGGCGCGCCCGCTTCGTCCGGCACAACAGCAGCAACGTCCACCACATGGAAGTGGGCAAGTGGTGGACTCTGTTCAGCAGCGGGCTGGTGGTCGACGGCGTGCCCGCCTGGGCGGGCATCGCGGCGGTGGCGGTGGTGCTCGGACTGGCCGAATGGCGCTGGGGCCCGGCCCGGGCCGGGGCGGTCTTCCTCTTCGGCCACCTGGGAGCCACCCTGCTCACCGAGGGCGCGATGTGGGCGATGCTCAGCACCCACATCCCCGGCGCCCTGTCCCGCGCCCGGGACGTCGGCATCAGCTACGGCCTGGTCGCCACCGGCGGCTGCCTGCTCGCACTGGGGCCCGTCCCGCTGCGCCGCTACGGCCTGCCGACGCTCGCGCTGGCGCTGGCCACCGCCTGGGCGCTGGACCAGCAACTGGCGGACGCCGGGCACCTGGTGGCACTCGGCCTGGGCGCCCTGGCCGCCCGCACCGCCTGGCTGCGGTCCCGGGCGGGCACCCGCACCGGCCTCCGCGCCGGCGCCCGCGCCCGCGCCGACTGACGGCCGCCCCGGCCGGCCTGCTGGCGGCCAGCCGGCCGCAGTGCTGTCGGCTGAACTGCGTCCGCCAGCACTGCGGCCGGGAAGATTCACCGGCTCACGACTCGCGGATCGCTCCAGGTCACAGGACCAACGGTCCAGGAGTTCCCACCGGGACGATCACCCTCTACCCGCCTGCCACCCCTCCGCGAGGTCCCGTACCGCCCGCTCCAGCCGCGTCTGCCGGGTCTCCGGCGTCGCAGCCTGGAGCAGCGGGAGCATCACGAGGTAGCGGGCGGTCCGGTCGAGCGCGTCGAACGCCGCACGCGCCGCCGGGTCCGCGGCAAGCGCCGCCGCAAGGTCGTCCGGGACAACAGCTGTCGCTTGCGATGCGTACGCCCGGTCCCAGCGGCCGTCCGCCTGGGCCCGTTCGACCTCGGCGAGGCCAGGCCCTCGCATCCGGCCCGCCGCCGCCAACACCGCGACCTTCTCGACATTCACCCGCGACCACAGGCCCCTCGGTCGCCGCGGCCCGTACTTCTGCAGGTAATACCGGTCGTCCAAGCCCCGACGCTGCCCGGAGATCCAGCCCCAGCACAGCCCCACGTCGACCAGTTCGTCATCCGTGACCGACGCGATCCCCGACGCCTTCTTCGCCACCTTGACCCACACGCCCTCGCGGCGGGTGTGGTGCACGGCCAGCCAGTCGTCAAAGGCCCCCGCATCCGGGAACGCGACGACTTCCACCCCGTTGAACTCCTCCATGCGGGCCAGGCTAGCCCGGCCGCGCCAACCACCGACAGCGGCTCAGTTCAGCGGAGGGGAGCGGATGTTCGAGGCCGTCGACAGCGCGGACACCGCAGGGCTGCAGACCGACCGGCCGCACCCGGCGCCGCCGTACCGCACCATTGCGCGGCAGCCGCACAGAAGTGCGGCCCCTCTCACGTCACGGCCCGACCAGGACGATCACCACGTCCGGCGGGGCCGTAACGCTACGCGGCCTGAATCGCGTCTGCCGGGACCTCGAAGACGATCGCGATCCCATCACGCTCGTTCCCCTGCTCGCCGACGCGCGTGAAACCGAAACCCGCGATGGTGGCCAGGGAGGCGATGTTGTCGGATCCGATTCTGGCCCGCACGGTCCTGACACCGGGTTCGGCGGCGGCCCTGACGAGCAGCGCCGTCAGCATGGCGCGGGCATAGCCCTGGCGGCGGTACCCGGGCACGACGCTGTAGCCGACCTCGACCATCCCGGCCTCGTCCGGCGGCCCGTGGAACCCCGCGTCGCCGACAACGACCCCGTCCGGCTCCGAGACCGCGGCCCGCGTGATCCAGGGCGCGGCAGACGGGTCCTTGGCGAGTTGGTCAGCGCGATAGCCGAAGATCCAACGGGCCCGGTCGCAGACGAAGTGTTCGTCAAGGGCGACCCCGGCCTCGGCGCTGCCGCCGGCGAGGTCACCGTCTGCAAGCGCCCGCAGCGCCGTCGCGTTGAGCTCGACGAAGCGGACGCGCTTGGGAACGGAGGGAAGTTCACTGTTCATCGCGGGGATGCTCGCGCACCACCGGAGGACTGTCCACCGCTTTACGTCCCCGACGGACATGGTGATCGCCCCGGTCAGAACGGCGGGCACGATCGGCGGCAGCTCAAGAGCAGCCGGAATCGGGGATGACGCGTCGGCAGGCACGGTCTTCCACTCGGATCACGGGACGTCGAGGCGGGCGCACAGGCACAATTCTGTCCGCTGCTCAAGATGTGCTTGCGGTCTTCAGCGAAGGGGCTCTTCGTTGGACAGAAGATCGCCATCACAGGCGTCATCGGCACGAAGACGATCACGGCCATCCCAATTTCCTCCACTGCTACAACGAGGACGGGAATAACTGCTCACTCCAGGGGAGCCCCTCGGTCATCGGAAGCAATCTGACGGCAGGGGCCTCCATCGCCGGCAGCACCCCGTTCGAGATCGTGGCCGGAGTCGCGTCGAAGCGGCCGTTTGAGTACTTCAACCAGCGGGGCGCGCGGTCCGTTAGATCGCGACTCGGCGAGTTGGTCAGTGGCACCGGGATGTCCTTCCTGTCTTTGGACGTCCTTGGCGTCGGCCCCGACGCCAACATCTATGACCACTCGGAACTCAAGTACGCCGGCGACGCCAACCCGTGGTTGATCTGGACGAATGACAACACCGGCTATCGGGAATACATGCGCTTCCCCACAGGAATCGCGAAAGTTCGCGCGCCAGCCCCGTGGTTCATTCACGGAATTTACCTCGGCTCGCCTCTGGGTATCGCCGCGATCGGCGGAAGTGCACAGGTGCGGTTCACTGCGTCGCCGGGTCTGCCGTCGGTGCAACGCGATGCACAGCCTCTCACCTATGAGGTCGGCGACACGGTATGGGAGGCTGCGCCGAGCGGGGGAACGCGTTTCGCGCGCCGATGCGTCGCCGCAGGAACGCTCTACGCGACGGTCCCCGCGTCGATGCCGAACGGCACCGTCAGCACCCCAGGGACGCTCGTTGTGAACTCGGCAACTGGACTGGCCGTCGGGCAGTACATATCGGTCGCTGGACTCGATAGCGGCGCGGCAAAGAAGATCACCGCAATTGACGGCACGAATGTGACGTATACACTTCCGGCCGGCACGGTGGGTCCTGGGGCAGCGATCTCCTTCGCCGCTCCCAGGTTCGAAACGCTCTACGCCGCGAACGGCCCTACAGTCACGACGGCCGTGAACCTTACGATCGCGACCGAACAACGGTTCGTCACCGTCACGGCTTCCGGGAGGACGGTCACGCTTCCCATGGCGCCGTTCGACGGAGAGACGCACGAGGTCAAGGGCAACGGCGCGTTCACCGTCACCATCGCGGGCAATGGGGCCAATGTCGACGGAGCTGCCAGCTACACGCAGTCGACGAACCGAAGCAACACCCGCGTCCGCTTCAACAGCACGAGCGGCGAGTGGGAAGTCAGATGAGCCTCGGCGACTCGGATCTTCCAGCTGTGGGCCGGCCCCCCTCGGGGGGCCGGCCCGACGTCTTTCCCAGCTGTTCCTGCCGCCGGGCTCTTGCCATCCCACTTCGGCGGAGTAATGCTGATTACATGATTACAACCTCACCCGAAGAGCTCCGGGGATGGTTCACCGGACGCCTGCCCGCCGACCTGTTCACCGAACTGGTCGAGATCACCGCCGACCGCGAGGAGATCACCGTCGTCGGCCGCATCGCCGAGCCGGAGCTGGACGGCTCCGCCTCGGAGGCCGAGCGCGAGGCGGCCTTCGAAGGCCGGATCGCCGAATTCCGCGACCGCACCCGGGACGCCCGGATCGGCGTCGCCCGCGAGGCCGAGCGCCGCTACGGCCGCAAGGTCTCCTGGGGCGCCGAGTGCGGCGACCTGCGGGGCATGTTCACCACGGTCTCGGCCCCCGTCATGACCCGACTGCGCCAGCCCGAGCGGCAGGTGCTCGACACCCTGGTGGAGGCGGGCGTCGCCCGCAGCCGCAGCGAGGCGCTCGCCTGGTGCGTCCGCCTCGTCCAGCGGCACTCCGACGCCTGGCTCGCCGAACTACGTGAATCCCTGGAGAACGTCCGTCGGCTGCGCGCGCAGGGGCCGGACGCCGACAGCACCTCCTGACCCCTCCCCGAACTCACCTCCTGTACAGGTGAGTTGAGGCGATCGACAGCCGGTCGGCCGGGCCGGACAGTGGGCCCGGACGACCGGCACCCCACCCGACGCGACCGTATGCTCTTGCGGTACTCTGCAAACCTATGCCAGAGTGCGGGCATCGGATAACGCCGAATCCCCTCACACGTCGCCAAGTCAGGAGCCCGCACGCTGCGGGTCTAGGGTGCATCCATGTCGAAGGTCTTGAGCCAGCTGCCGGTCGGTGAACGGATCGGTATCGCATTCTCCGGTGGATTGGACACCTCGGTCGCGGTCGCGTGGATGCGCGAGAAGGGTGCCGTCCCCTACGCCTACACGGCCGACATCGGCCAGTACGACGAGCCGAACCTCGCCGACGTGCCGGCCCGTGGCCGCGCCTACGGCGCCGAGCAGGCCCGCCTCGTCGACTGCCGCGCGGCGCTGGTCGAGGAGGGCCTCGCCGCCCTCGCCTGCGGTGCCTTCCACATCCGCTCCGCCGGGCAGACGTACTTCAACACCACCCCGCTCGGCCGCGCCGTGACCGGCACTCTGCTGGTGCGCGCGATGCACGAGGACGAGGTCTCCATCTGGGGCGACGGCTCCACCTACAAGGGCAACGACATCGAGCGGTTCTACCGCTACGGTCTGCTGGCCAACCCCAACCTGCGGATCTACAAGCCGTGGCTGGACCAGGCCTTCGTCGACCAGCTCGGCGGCCGCAAGGAGATGTCCGAGTGGCTCGCCGAGCGGGACCTGCCCTACCGGGACTCCGCCGAGAAGGCCTACTCCACCGACGCCAACATCTGGGGCGCCACCCACGAGGCGAAGCGGCTGGAGTTCCTGGACGCCTCCCTGGAGATCGTCAGCCCGATCATGGGCGTGGCCTTCTGGGACCCGGCGGTCGAGATCCAGACCGAGGACGTCACCGTCGAGTTCGAGTTCGGCCGCCCGGTCCGGATCAACGGCCAGGCCTTCGCCGACGCCGTCGAGCTGGTCCACGAGGCCAACCGCATCGGCGGTCGTCACGGCCTGGGCATGTCGGACCAGATCGAGAACCGCATCATCGAGGCCAAGAGCCGCGGCATCTACGAGGCCCCCGGCATGGCGCTGCTGCACATCGCCTACGAGCGGCTGCTGAACGCCATCCACAACGAGGACACCCTCGCCACCTACCACACCCAGGGCCGCCGCCTCGGCCGGCTGCTCTACGAGGGCCGCTGGTTCGACCCGCAGTCGCTGATGCTCCGCGACAGCATGCAGCGCTGGATCGGCCACCCGGTCACCGGCAGCGTCACCCTGCGGCTGCGGCGCGGCCAGGACTACTCGGTGCTCGACACCCAGGGCCCCAACTTCAGCTACCACCCCGAGAAGCTGTCGATGGAGCGCAGCGTCGACGCCGCGTTCGTCCCGGACGACCGCATCGGCCAGCTGACCATGCGGAACCTGGACATCGCCGACTCGCGCAGCAAGCTGGAGCAGTACGCCGTGCACGGCCAGCTGGCGCCGTGGAGCGGTCTGATCGGCGAGCTGTCCCCGGGCGGGGCGGCCCCCATCGCGGCCGGCACCGGCGACGCGGAGGGGTCCACCGCGCTGGACCACGCCGCGATCGAGTCCGGGACCGACTGATCCGACGGGTCCGGTGAACGGAGGCGGCACCACCGACGCACACGGTGGTGCCGCCTTCTGCTGTGATCAGCCGGTGGAGCACACCACCCGCTCAGGGTGAGATCGGGGCCGGCTCAGGGCCGGAGGCGATCGGGCAGACGGACCGAGAGCAGCAGCGCGGCCGCCATCAGGGCCACCGTCAGCAGGGCCGTGGCGGCCAGTGCCGAGGTCGGCGCGGCGCCGTGGTCGACGAAGCCGGTCCAGGCCGTGACCAGCAGGGCCACACCGAGCGAATTGGCCAGCTGCTGAACCGCATTGAGGACCCCGGACGCCGATCCGACCTCGTCGTCGGCGACGCCGGCGAGGATCACGTCGAACAGCGGCGGGATGACCAGACCCATCCCCAGGCCGGTGACGAACACCCCGGCCGCCAGCCGCCAGGCACTGGTGTCCTCCGCCGACATCCAGGCCACGCCCGCGAGTAGGGCCAGGCCCGTGGCGGAGAGCAGGATGCCCGCCTGGATCACCGCCCGGCCGCGCCGCGCGGCCAGCGCCCCGGCCGGCCCGGCGGTCACCGCGATGCCGAGGGCCAGCGGGGCGACGGCGAGACCGGCTCCCTGCGGGTCCATGCCCAGCGGGCCCTGGAGGAAGAGCGACAGCACCAGGATCAGACCGCTGAAGGAGGCGAAGAAGACGATCGCGACGGCGATCCCCTGGGTGAAGCACCGGTTACGCAGCAGACTTGGCGTCACCAGTGGTTCCGTGCTGCGCAGTTGAAGTCGGCCGAACAGGGCGAATCCCGCCGGGGCCAGCGCCAGGACGACGAACGTCCAGACGGGCCAGTGGAGTTCGGGTCCTTGGACGAGCGGGAAGACCAGCGCGGCCGAGGACGCGCCGACCACCACCATGCCGGCGGTGTCCAGTCGCTGCCCGGCGGCCGGCCTCGTGCGCGGGATCCAGCGCAGCGCGCCGACCAGCGCGGCCAGGCCGATCGGCAGGTTGACCAGGAAGATCGAGCGCCATCCCGTGCCGAGCAGGTCGGACTGGGTGAGCACGCCGCCCAGGATCGGCCCGCCGACCGCACACAGGCCCATGACGGGGCCGAACAGGCCCAGGGCCTTGCCGAGTTCCTCGGCCGGGAACACCTCCTTGAGGATGCCGAACCCCTGCGGGATGAGCAGCGCGCCGAACGCCCCCTGGAGGGCGCGGTCCGCGATCAGCCAGCCCGGACCGGTGGCCAGCGCGCACAGCGCCGAGGCGAGCGTGAAGCCGAGCGCACCGATCAGGAACAGCCGACGGCGGCCGAAGCGGTCACCGAGCCGGCCGGCCGTGACCAGCAGGACGGCGAACGGGAGGGTGTAGCCGGCCTGGAGCCACTGCACGACGTCCCGGCCGCCGCCGAGGCCGGCCGCGATCGCGGGGGCGGCGACCCCGGTGATGGTCGCGTCGAGCAGGTCCATCACCTCGGCCGCCAGCACCACCGCCAGCACCGCCCAGCGGCGTGGATGCGGCGAACGGGGCGGGTGGGGTGGCTGGGATGGCGACGCGGCCGGGCCGGGGCCGGGGCCGGGTAGGGCGGTCTGGGTCACGGGATCTCCCCCTCGGAACGGACAGCACAGGTGACGAACAGCGCTTCTGACGCGCAGCGATCGTGACGAACAGCGATCGCAACGAACACTGTTCGCCACGAACAGTGTTCGCCACGAACAGTGTTCGTACCGAACGGCGTTCGTGTCAACTGCTAGGCTCATCCCATGACGCCCGCACGCCGCAGCACCCGCAGCCGCCCCGCCAAGGCCCCGCTGAGCGAGGAGGCCGTCGTCGCGGCCGGACTGCGCGTCCTGCGCCAGGAGGGCCTGACTGCCGTCACCATGCGCCGGGTCGCGGCGGAGCTGGACACCGGGCCCGCCTCGCTCTACGTCTACGTGGCCAACCGTGACGAGCTGTTGCACCAGATGCTCGACGCCGTGGTCGCGACCGTCCGGCTGGAACCCGCCGATCCGGCGCGGTGGCGCGAGGAGTTGGCGGCCACCGTCACCCGGGTCGTGCACGCGCTCACCGAGTACCCCGGACTCGGCCGGGTGTCGCTCGGGCACATCCCGACCGGCCCCGCCTGGCTGGAGCTGTTCGACCACGTCCTCGGCCTGCTGCTGGCCGGCGGGCTGAGCCGGCAGAACGCCGCCTGGGCCTGCGACCTGATCGCCATGCACATCGGCGCCGTGGCCTTCGAGACCGGGGTGGGCGCCGGACCGGCCGAGACCGGCGGTTCCGGGGCGGCCCAGGACGAGCTCCAGGCCGCCCTGGACCGGCGGCACGAGAACGCCACCATCGAGGACCGGCTCACCGGCCTGGACCCCGCCCGCTACCCGTACCTGGCCGGGTGCGCCGCCGAACTGTCCGCCGGTTCGGCCGACGCCCGCCTGGCCTTCGGCATCCGCGTCCTGATCAACGGCTTCTCCGCCGCCCCCTGATGACGGCCCGGAGCCCTCGACGACCGGTTCCGGCGCCGTTCCGGATTCGTCCGGTCGGCAGTGTCACTCCGGCCTGGTTCGATGGGGCCCGAGGAGCACGACACCATCGTTCGGAGGAGGCCTGGTGGGCACCTGGGGCAGCGGGAACTTCGAGAGCGACACGGCGTTGGACCACCTGTCGATCGTCGTCGACCGGCTCGTCACCGAGGTCGCCGAGGCGGTGGCCGGCGATCCCGTCGACATCGAGCCCGATCAGTACTGGGGCGTCGCCGTGCCGTGCAACCTGGAGTTGCTGTACGCCCTCGTCCGGGCCGGCTACGCCGCCGACGACCTGCCGCAGGCCGGGGTGGTCGAGGAGTGGAAGAAGATCTACATGGCCGTCTGGGAACGGACCATCGACGGTCTGAACCCCTCGCCGGCCTTCAAGGAGGAACGACGGTCGGTGCTGAACCGCACGTTCGACCAGCTGACCGGCGCCACCGCCCGGTGCGCGGCGGCCGACCGGAGCACCGAGTCCGGGGAACAGCCACGCGCGCAGCAGACGGGGGAGGCCGACGTCAGGAGGTGACGCCGGACCTGGACGCTCCTGCTCCTCCCGCAGGAGCC
Source organism: Kitasatospora sp. NPDC097643 (assembly GCF_040302625.1). Classification (NCBI taxonomy): domain Bacteria; kingdom Bacillati; phylum Actinomycetota; class Actinomycetes; order Kitasatosporales; family Streptomycetaceae; genus Kitasatospora; species Kitasatospora sp. NPDC097643. The sequence continues at coordinate 70,249 of NZ_JBEOSA010000045.1, forward strand.
GTCACCCGACGCGTTCGGGGGCGTGAGCCGGCTCGGCGGCCCGCGCCGGTTCGGTCGCCCGCGCCGGTTCGGCGGCCGGGGCCAGCTCAGCAACAGGGACCGTGAGGGCCGCCAGGCGGCGGAGGCTGGCCCGGCGCTGGAGCAGGCTGAGGCCGGTGGCGGCCGAACCGAGGCAGAGCCAGCCGACCGGTCCGGCCGTCATCACCACGCCGGTGAGCAGCAGCGGGCCCACCGACTTCTGCACCGACTGGGACATCCCGGCCACCCCCAGGTAGGAGGCCTGGGCGCGCGGCGGGGCAAGACTGACCGCCAGCTCCCAGGAGCTCACCGAGCGCATCAGCTCCGCCAGGGTGACGAGCGTCGCGGCGGCCAGCAGGGCGAGCGAGGCGGTCCACGGCCCGCCGCCGGTGGCGAGCGCGGTCAGCAGGCAGCAGGCGAGCAGGGTCACGCCGTACCAGCCGACCGCCCTGGCAGCCCCGCGCGGGCCCTCGGCCCAAGAGGAGACCCGCAGTTGCAGGAGCACCACGAGCACCGTGTTGGCGATCAGGAAGACGGGGACGACGGCGTACGGCGCGCCGGTGTGGTGCACGAGCCACAGCGGCAGGCCGACGTTGAGGATGGAGTCGTCCAGGTTGAGCGGCATGTCCAGCAGGATGAAGAGCAGGTAGCCGCGATCGCGCCAGGGGCTCGGGGGTGCCGCCGACGGTTCGCCGGGGGCGGCCTCGGAGGTGGAGGACGCCGCCACCAGGCCGTGGCCGGCCGGCTCGCGGGTGCGCTGGACCAGTACGGCGGCCAGCACGAAGGAGAGGGCGTTGGCGAGGATCAGCGCGCGGTAGGCGCCCGTGCTGCCCACCGCCAGGCCGATCGCCGCGATGCCCGCGCCGACGGCGTACCCGGCATTGGCCACGCTGCGGAACAGCGCCTGGTAGGTGCCGCGCCGCTCGCCCGCGATCCGGGTGGCGAAGAGCATCTCCAGGGTCTTGGCGGCTCGTTCGGCCAGGCAGGTGAGGGCGACCACGGGCAGCAGCGCGGCGAAGTCGTCGACCACCAGCAGCAGGCCCATCGTCCCGAGTCGCAGCAGGTGGCACCCGATCAGCAGGGCGCGCACCGGGATCCGTTCGGCCGCCCGGCCCGCCAGCGGCGAGCCGGCGATCCCCGCGACCGCGCCCACCCCGAGCAGCAGGCCCAGCTGCCGTGCGTCCATGCCGCACACGAAGGTGAAGTACAGCACCGAGGCCGCTGCCCACACGCCGGTCCCGGTCCGGTCGACGCCCTGCGCCATCAGCATGATCCGCGCGTCCCGCCCGCCCGGCGGTCTCCGCAGCTGCGCGATCAGTCCGTTCTCCCGCATGCGCAGGCCCCCCGTTGTCCCGCCGGCCGTCGCACCGGCTGTCACATCCGCATCAATCTCGACATCAAGATACTTCACATCGAGAGAAATGGGGAGTCCCCGGGCCGGCCGCTCGTCATCCCACCGAACCACACCTCGCTCGAACGGGTGATTGCGTGGGCCGGCTGGAATCGGTCATGGCCCCCAGGAGCTCATTCAGATGAGAGCTTCGGTCGTGCACGACGGGCGAGGAGGGAAAGGGAGTGGGCACGGGAGTGGGGATGGGTGAGGCGGTCGGTTCGATGCTGGCCTCGGCGGCGGGCATCGCGATCAGCCCGCTGGCGCTGATCGCGATGGTCCTGGTGTTGGCCACGCCGCGCGGCCGGGCGAACGGGCTCGCCCTCGCGGCCGGCTGGGTGGGTGCCCTGGCGGCGGTGGTGGCCGTCGTGGTGGCGGTGGGCAGCGGGCCGGGCGGGGGCGACGGGAGGCCCACCTGGTCGTCCTGGCTCAGGTTCGCGCTCGGGGTGCTCCTGGTGCTGCTGGCCGCCCGGCAGTGGCGCGACCGGCCGCGCGAGGGCCACGTCCGGGCGCCGCCGCCCTGGATGCGGGAGATGGACCGGTTCACGGTGGCGAGGTCCGCCGGTCTCGGGGCGGTCCTGGTCGCCGCCGGCCCTAAGGACCTGGCGCTGGCCGTCGGCGGTGCCGCCGGCATCGCGACCGCCCCGGCGGGTGGCGCGGGCAAGGCGGTGGCCGGCGTGCTGATGGTGCTGGTCGGCTCGCTGTGCGTGCTGCTGCCGCTCGGGGTCCACCTGCTCGGCGGTGCCTCCTCCGCCCGGATCCTCGGGGAGTGGAAGGCGTGGCTGGCCGCGCACCACGCGGCCATCGACACCACGGTGCTGGCCGTGCTCGGGGCGGCCTACCTCGGGGACGCCGTCACCGGGCTCGGCTGAGCCGATCGCCCCAGGTGGACGAGGGTCTGACGGTTGATGACATACTCCTCTGCGCAGTACCCGGCTCTGCCGTTACGGAGCCGGGCCGTCGTTCAGGGGGACTTCAACCTTCATGTCAGCAACGCGTCGTACCCGGCGCACGGTTCGGGCTGCCCTCGGGGCGTCCACCGTCGCGCTCACCCTGCTCGCCACCTCGGCCTGCGGACCGGACAACAGCCCCGGCGACTCGGTGGCCACGGGGGCCACCGCAGCAGCCACCGGCTCCGCGACCGGTCCCGCCACCGGCACCACCGGCCTGGGCCTGCCGGCCAACCTCGACGACCTCAAGAAGTGGAAGGCCGACGACTGGGAGAAGTGGGCCAAGGACTACGCCCTCCCGGCCGTGGCCAAGGGCTACTGGACGCTGGAGCGGATCCTCAGCGCCCAGCCGGTCGAGCCGCTGAAGCCGCCGGCGCCCGGCCCGGGCGGCAAGCCCACCGGTCAGCCGACCACGCAGGCGCCGCAGCCCACCGCGCCGGCCACCGCTCCCGCGACCGCCACCGCGCAGCCCTCCGTCCCCGGGCAGCCGCCCGCCGACGGTGGCGTCGACGCGCCGCCGAAGACCGTCAACGCCCAGGCGGATCCCCACCCGTACGCGAAGAACCTGTCCGTGTTCGGCAAGATCTTCTTCGACAAGCCGGGTGCGCAGACCCTCGCGCCGGGCAAGCTGGGCCAGAACTACGTCTGCTCCGGCACCGTGGTGGCCGACCCGGCCCACCCCGGCAAGAGCAACCTGGTCTGGACCGCCGGCCACTGCGCCCACCAGGGCAAGGGCTCCACCTTCAACAGCAACATCGTCTTCATCCCCGACTTCAACGCGAGCGGCGCCGTCAGCGGCGGCAAGCGGCCCACGGACGTCACGCAGTACGCGCCGTACGGCAAGTGGGACGCGGTCAACTACGTCACCTCCCCGGTCTGGAAGGCCGAGGGCGGCGAGGTCGGTCCGGCCGCCCAGTACGACTTCGCGATCCTGCGGGTCAAGCCGGAGGAGGACACCGGCAAGTCGCTGGAGGAGACGGTCGGCGGCGCGCTGCCGGTCTGGTTCAACGCCCCGCGCGACCAGCTGTCCATCACCAACTACGGCTACCCGGCGGGCCCGCCGTTCGACGGCCTGGAGCTCAACCACTGCGACGGCGGCAAGCCCAGCCGCCTCGCCTACGACCCGAACCGCCCGCCGATGCTGACGATCGGCTGCTCGATGACCGGCGGCTCCAGCGGCGGCGGCTGGCTGGCCGCCAAGGACGGCAAGCCGGCGCTGGTCAGCAACGTCTCCGTCGGCCACGACGGCGATCAGAAGTGGCAAGCCGGTCCGTACCTGGACGACGTCGCGGCCGGCCTCTACAACTTCATCGCCAAGAAGGGCTGACCCGGCACCGCCAGGGCGGGCCGCCCCGGCCAGCCCAGCGAACCCGGCCGAGGAGCGCCCGGGGCCGTCGCGATCGCGGCGGCC
>NZ_JBEOSA010000046.1:0-71921 GCF_040302625.1 Kitasatospora sp. NPDC097643
ACCCACCGGCCCGCTGTGGCCGACCAGCATTCGACTGCGGTGCAGGTGACAGGTAGCGTGCCGAAACGGTAGACGTCCTGGCAGGCCCAAACACCAGGCGTCCCGGTGAACGAGACGCACACGCGGCCGTCGACCAGCCAGAGTTGTTGCCACTCCGCGACGATCTCCCCGTGGGAGTTGCGGTGTCCTTGTGCCCGGACGTGCACCTCGCGCTGTTCCTGGCCCTCATGGATGATCGCCTCGGATGAGTCGGTGGGGGGATCTCGCGCAGGCTATAGGTGGCGATGATGCGGTCGTATGGCGCCCCAGACGGGTAACCGGGGGCGCCGTCCCCGCACACCGTCTCGGGCTGGTAGCCGGCGTGATGGAGCGCGGCACGGACCCGGCCGGCCACGGCGGCGTCGATCTCGATCGTGGTGACGTTCGCGTCGCCGAGACGGCCGAGCGGCTGCAGCAGCGGGGAGGACAGCGGTCGGGCCGGCTGAGCGCCGGAGCTCCCGCCGACGCGGCATGCGGGTTTGGGCGGGCGGTCACTGCCCGGGCGCCCAGCAGGGCGTCGCCGTGTCGCCTCCGAGCGGCGCCCAGCAGGGCGGCGACGCCCGTCGGCCCAACACCGCGTGCGGACACCCCAGTCCGGCAGCGACGCTGGCCCTGACCCGCCCCGAACGGAACGGCGGCGGGACCGGCTCGGTGAAGGAGGCTGTCATGGCCCGACCCATGTGGACCGGTGCGCTCACCTTCGGCCTGGTCACTTCTCTGAACCAGTAATCAAGGTCCGTTGAAGCAGTAGGCAAACCTGTGGCACATGCGTACCGTCTCGGGCCAGGATGCGGCTATGCGTGATATCAGGAGTGATCCCGAGTTGCAGGATCTGGTTCGGCGGTTCGTCACGCCTGATCGGCGATACCTTCGGTTGGGCGGGAGCGTTTTCCGGTTGAGCCCGGTCGAGCGCTCCGAGTTTGTGCGGGCTCTGGCTCAGGCTGCGTACGAAATCACTCCGGCGGAGCTCGGCGTCCTCTTCGAGGGTGGATGGCGGGAGCGCAAGACTGCCGCCTGGATGGTCGCTGTGGCCCACAGGTCCGAGTTCCGCGAGCTCATAGGCCGGCTCCTACTGGCCAGCGAGGGGCCGTACGCAGGCGCGTCATACTGCGTCGCCCTTGCGAAGTTCGGTACTGCAGCGGATGCCGAACTCCTCAGTGCATACCTCGATCACTACTTGTCGCGTCCCGACCTCGACTACGACCAGGCAGTCGTCCTTGGGACGCTCCTGTACCTCGATGAGATGCTCGGATCCGAGTACGCAGCACGGTTCCTCGCCCCAGGCGGCCCTTGGGGCCGATGGCTCGAAGTCCGGGCCGTGGCGGCCCTCGACCCGCAAAACTGCCAGCAGGCCGTGCAGCAACTTTGCGCTTTCGTCGACGAGACCGCTGAGGTCTTCGCCTCGCTGGATTCCGGTAGCTGATGACGACCGAGCGAGACATCATCCTCAACGAACTCGCCCAAGGCCTGCGCTCAATGTCACAGGGCATCGAGTGGTTCGACACTCACGGCCCGAAGGGGCAGGCCGAGATACTCCTGTTCCTGCGCCATCACTGCGTCCAGGCCCGCGCCGTCACCGAAGACGGACCTGAGAGCATCCGCCGTGCCGGGCTGCCCGACGCACACGCCTGCGGTTCTGATCACCCGCGGCCCGATCGACCAGCAACTGGGAAAAATCGCCGGCCTCACCCCTGCCGATGAGCGCCGCAAGGCGTTCCGGCTGCTGGTCGCGGTACTCGCGGTCGCGGACGAACGGCGCCGCAAACGCTTCTGCTCCGGCGGATGCGGTCACTGGTGGCACAACCTGCCCATCGCTGACGGGTGACGAAGAGTCCCAGCGCTGCTGTTCTCCGCCAGCTGCACTTCATCTGCAGCAAGACGGGCTAACGGCAGTGCTCATGTGCGCGTGCCGTCGGCGTCGATCACCGCACTCAGGGCCCGCAAGGCGTCATCGTATTGGTGACGGTCGAAATGAAACGGACCGAATGCCGCGTAGTCGCGGGTCTTGCGGTGCGGTTGCTCAAAGGTGTCCCAGCCTACGAGGTCCGCGGTCGTGGTAATGCGGGCCATGAGCGGCCAGCACCCCCACTCGCCGCATTCACAGCCGAGAACGGGTGTCTTCGCCCCCATCGCGCCACTGGACAGTCCGAGGAAGTGGTCCTTCATCGAGCCGAACCGGAAGAACCCCGGGATCAGACCACCGTAGGCATCACTTGCAGGCTGCATCCCAGCCGCGATCTCGAACGCGTCGATCAGCTCGGTGAGTGGCGCCCTGTCGATGACCCGCTGCGGCCGGGGAACCTGCGGCCGCGACTACGCGACCCCATGCCAGCATGAAAACGCCTGTGTCAGATGTCCTCTACTGCTCGTCGACCCGGCCCAGATGCCACGCCTCCAGGAGATCCACGCCAACCTCATCGACCGCTTCCAGGAGGCGAAGGACCAAGGCTGGCTCGGCGAGGTCGCCGCCATCGAGACCACCCTGGCCGCCGCCGCGCAAAAGCTGGAGGCCATGCGCGACCGGGCATCGCAACCGTCCACCGTCCACCTTGGCATGCCCGACTTCCGCCGCGATGCCGGACGAAGCAGTACCGAGTCCGAGGACTGAACGCCAGCGCGTTCCCGATCTTCGACCAGCGAAATACCGAACCTCTCATGGAGAGCCGGGCCTGGCAGGATGCCCGGATAGAGATCCTGGAGGAAATCGAAGGCTTGGGCTCGGGCGATGCCACCGCAATCAGTTACGTCGGCATCACGCTACTCGGCGACACTCCATGCCGACAGGAAGCACGGCGAGCTCGTTCGAAGGGCCCCGACCTGAGCTCCTGCAGGAACGGCAGATGACGAGGGTGAGATGGAAGCGACAGGCGCACGGGAGGAGTTCAAGTACTCCCTGACCGGCGACGACGACGAGGACACCCCTTGGGGTTTCGCTCACGATTGCACAGGCTTGTTCACGCCGCTCAAGGATGACCACCGGTTGGTCGACTTGCGCGGATGTGCACCGGAGGGTGGGCTGCTGGCCGCTGTCGACCGTGTCGGTGGACGTGACGCCTGCGCCGGGAACGCCTACTTGACCCTGCTCGATGCCGCTGGCGCCACGATGGGGTCTTACTTCGTCGGCGGCGTCACCGTGACCGCCGTCAAGCCGTCAGCTCTCGGTAAGGGCCTCTTCGATGTCACGGTCCGGCTCTGGTGCCAAAATGCGCTTCCTGGCTCCGCTGGGGTATGGGAACTGATTCGCACTGGACAGTTGAACCGAAATGGACTGTGGAGATCCATGGGCCCGGCGGGCCGCCTTGCATGGTTGTCCGTGGCCATGTCGTCCCGGGGATACCGGCACCGGACCAACAATGGCGACCGGGCACCGGGGCACGTGTTCAGGATGGACGGCCGTCAGGTCATCGACGTCGACAGCTTCTATTGTGCGCTGGGCGAAGCGGTCGACGGGCCCGGCGGGTACTTCGGATGGAACCTCGACGCCTTGGACGACTGCCTCGGCGGAGGCTGGGGTGCCTCTCCTCCGTTCACGTTGGAGTGGCAGCACTCGGAGGTAGCCAGGACACGGCTCGTGAGACAGCGTGCGCTGCACCAGGGCACTGCTACCTCGTTCGAGGTTCTCCTTGAGATCTTCGCCGACCACGGAGTCGAGGTCGTCCTGCAGTGAGGCGGCGACCGCCCGTGGCGCTCCGCACGCTGGCGGGCGGCCGGCCAGCAGTTGGCGGTGCGACACGCCCGGATACTCCCGGGCGCCAAGATTTCCAACCACTACTTTGAGCAACTCGACTGCGATCCGCCCCGCCAGACTGCCAGCTGGGCTAGTTCGGATAAGCCTGCGTCCGCTGCCCGATGCTCCGCCTCGACCTCGCCCAGGTTCCCCGGCTGCTGGAGATCGAAGCCAACACCCACCAACGGCTCGAAGAAGCCCACCGAATGCAGTGGCTGGGCGAGGTCGCCGCCCTGAAGGAGAGCTTGCGGCACATCAACGACAAGAAGAAGCAGGCTGACCGCCTTCGGGAGCAGGCCGAACAGGGAGAGAGCGGACCCGGCTCCCTCAGCTGAACAATCACATTGACCAGCGTGGGCGGGACAGAGATCGTAAGCCCATGACGGACAGCACCTGGCTCAACCGCGATCACCAGCTCGTCCCCGGCAAGGAGGTCTTTCGCAGCGAGCGCAGGTTCCACCTCTTGGCCTACACGGCGAGCCACGGCCAGCTCCTGCTGCGGAGCCTCGGCCGACCCGACGAACCCGGCGAGCCCGAGACAACGATTGACCTGCTGTTCAAGCCCGCCGCCGTGGTGAAGATCCGTGACGACTACCGCGGCTTGGCGATCAGATGCGCGACCGCGGCCGAGAGCGAGCAGGTCAAGACCGACCACGCCAGCATGTCCTTCAGCCGGGACGATCGAGTCTTCGTTCTGGAGAGCCAGGGTGAGTCCAACTACGTGGTCGCCATGGCCGTCGGTTGGAGGGAAGGGATGCTCGGCCGCACGCAACAGAGCTTCTTCAACGACTTCTACCCCGACAGGCCGATCTGGCCCAGCCAGCCTCTCTCCGGGGTCGACGCCGGCCTCAACATCGCCTCGTCCCAGGAGCTCATCGACGCGCTGCTGGCTGAAGACAACACCGCGGTCCGCCGCGAGCGTCACCGCCGCGTCTACGTCGTTATGACGCGGGTGATCCGCTCCGACGGGCCTGACGTCACCGGAGCGGGCGTCTTTCTGACCAGAGCCGAGGCCGAGGACGCCCTGGCCGCGATCACCACGAAGTCAGTCGACTGCTGGATTGAAGAGCTCCCGATCGCGATCTGACCAGGATCCGCTCATGCGCTGTCGGCGTACGAGTTGAAGTGCGGAGGCAAGTACGAGTGAACGGGCTCTGTCGCTGATCTTGTGACGCTCAGGGTCCTTCTGTTTGCTCAGGTGTCTCGGGTCGCCACTCCTCGCGGTAGTCGGGGTGTTCGGCGTACGACTGTGCGAGCACGCGGAGGGCATACCTGAGCCCGGCGAAGCGGGTATCGGAGGGATCCATGGCCTCGTAGTCGCGCGCCAGCATGTCGACCAGGTCAAGCATCGGCAAGTGACTGTCGAGGAGGGCGTCACCTCCGAAGCAGTGGGCCACGTAGGCATAGGCATGGTTGTCCGCCTCATTACGGGCGTGAAGGAACTTCAGAAGGTCGTCCACGAGATGACTTTCCTCCACTCTTGGGGATGCCGGCGAGGCTCCTACCTGTCTCAAGACCGAAGGAGGATACGGATGCGGAGGAGGTCTAGCTTGGCCCGGCCATAGCCGACGCGTTTGAGGAGCTTGACCCTGGTCACCTGGCCTTCGACCTGGCCGGAGCTCCAAGTGCTCGACAGACCCGCGACGACGGCCTCCCGGTCGTGGAGAAGGCCGTCTGCGAACTGCCGCATGGCCGGTAAGTCGTTCTTTCTGACCTGCTCGATCCATTCGTCGAGGTTATCGCCGCGGTGTTCGTGCATGAGCGAGCCGAAGGCTCGGACGTGGTCGACGGCGGCGTCGAGTTCGGGGCAGGCCGCCTGGATCTCCTTGAGGCCGACTGCTTCCTCGGGGCGAAGGTGCTCGGGGCGGGTCATCCGCCGAAGCTCGATGCCGATCGGGCACTGCTCAACGCCGACCACGCCAAGGACGTCGTGAGGGCGCACCTCCAGTTCGTCCGCGACACCCGCCGGAGAGGGGACGAGTACGGTCCGTTGGACTGGGTGCCCGAGGTCTACCACCGGCTTTCCGATGTGAAGCGGGATCCTCTGCGGCCGGACGCGCTCATGCGCTACACCGCGACGACTCCCGAGGGCCGGGTCCATCTGCGGGCGTTCGTCGAGCTGGACCGCTGCACGGAGGTCAGCGAGCAGCTCACCTCGAAGCTGACGACCTACGCGCGGTTCTTCGAGCTCACCCCGATCCCGCTGCGGCTGCGCGGCACCACCGCGGCTCAGGGCGCGCCACCGGCGTGGCAGGACTTTTACCCTATGTTCCCCCGGCTGCTGTTCATCCTAACCAACGGCTCGGAGACGACGATGCGCAACCGGATCGAGGACCTGCAGCTCGCTGCAGGCGACAACGCCCGGGTGGTCAACCTGCTGCGGCACGTCCCGGCAGGGGCCGCAACGCTTCAGGACATCGAGGAGCAGGGCCCGTCCGCTCCCGTGTGGAGCCCGCTTGCCAACCCCGAGCGCCCGCCGTGCGGCTGGGCCGACCTGTAGTGCCCGCCCTGCCACCGCTGCTCCTGCAGAGGAGCCGACAGCATGGTGGACCTGACGGTCGTTCAGGCACCTCCCGACGGCAAGGAGATTCGACAGCGTGGCCAGTGCACTCCAGCTCAACACCGACCTGACCATCGAGACCATCGAGCTGCCCGACGACCCCGCGTTGTGGAGGCGGGCGGTGACGACACGGCTGAGCGGCAGCCCCGACCGGGCCGTGTATCACCGGCGGGCATTGATGTGGCTGCACGGCAACGGCGCGAACGAACGCATGCCGGCGAACCTGGTGGCAACCGCTCTCGCCAGCGCCTGGCGCGGACTCGACATCGGCGCCTCGTACTTCCTCTACGGCCGCGTTCTGATCACCGGGCGGAGAACGGGGACGTCGCCCCGCTGGACGAGGATCTCGTCCGCGAGGCGCACGAAGTCGCCGGCGTGATCGCCGAGCGCCGCGCGGCCTGGCGGTCCTCGCCCCTGGCGTCCAACGAGTCCGCGTGGGCCGAGATCATCAAGCACACCTTCGACATCGTCTCCGTCGGCCGTCGCCCGGCCTAGGTTCCACACACACTCAGGCCCGTGCGCTCCCCAATTGGGGAGCGCACGGGCTTGTTGTTTTCGGCGGGATGTATGGGGGTCTGGCCCAGGTTCTGTGACTGGTAACACTGGGTGACAGATCCGGGGTGTTGGCGAGGTCTGGAGATCGTCCGGAACTGGTCGGCGGAGTCAGCTGGACGGCTGACAGTCGGCGGCTGTGTCGCAATCGTGGTCGTGGCTCGGTGAGTTGCTGTTCCCGTCGCTGCCCCAGGTGGAGGTCGTCGGTGTCGAAGCGTCCGGTGCGGTGGTGCGGATCGCTGCCCGCGTGGCTGCTCCGGGCGCGTCCTGCCCTGACTGCGCAACGTGGTCGGAGCGGGTCCACGGCTCCTACCTGCGCTATCCGTCGGACCTGCCCGGTTGCGGCCGGCCCGTGACCGTTGCCTTGCGGGTACGCCGATTCGCTTGCCCGTCCTTCGTGTGCCAGCGGCGGACGTTCGTCGAACAGGTCGACGGGCTGACACGTCGCCACGGACAGGTCACCGAGCGACAGCGTTCATCGGTCGCCGGCCTCGGCCTGGCGCTGGCCGGGCGGGCCGGTGCGCGGATGGCCGCACGGCTGGGCATCCGGACGAGCCGGAGCACGCTGCTGCGACGGGTGATGGAGCTGCCCGATCCGGCCGTCGGGGCTCCGATGGCGGTCGGGGTCGACGACTTCGCTCTGCGCAAGTGCCAGACCTACGGAACGGCGATCACGAACGCGGTCACCCACGAGGTCCTGGACCTGCTGCCCGAGCGCGACGCGGCCACGCTCGCCCCGTGGCTCGCCAGGCATCCCCAGATCGAGGTGATCGCCAGGGACCGCGCCAGCGCCTACGCGGAGGCTGCCGACCGCGCGGCACCGCAGGCCCGGCAAGTAGGAGACCGCTACCACCTGTGGGCGAACCTGGTCCGCGCCGTGGAGCGCGTCGTCACCGACCACCGCGTCTGCCTGCGCGTTCCCGAGTCCGAGCCGGAGCCTGAACCCCAGTGGGAGACTCCGTTGCCCGCCAAGAACGGCAGTACCGACGAGGGTGAAGGGGACCCAGCCGGGCGCGTCGCCGAACGGCGGCGCGCCAACCACGCGCTCGCCCACGAACTCCTGAACAGCGGTATGAGCCAGCGAGCCGTCGCGAAGCACCTGGGCTGGAGCCGCAACACCGTGCGCCGCTAAGCAGAGGCCGAGAAGTGGCAGGACCTGATGAAGGGCCCGCAGGCCCCGCGCACCGTCAAGCTCGACCCCTACAAGCCCTACATGCTGCGGCGCTGGGAGGAGACCGGCGGCAAAGTCAGCGGCATGGCGCTGCTCGGCGAGATCACCGCCCGGGGCTACCGCGGCGGATACACCCAGCTCGCCACGTGGAAGCAGCGCGAACTTCTCCCGGACGGCCCGCCGCCATCGCTCCCGCCCACGGTCCGCGAGGCCACCGACTGGCTCACCCGCCACCCAGACGGCCTCACGGCGGACGATGCCATCCGGCGCAAGGCCCTCCTGGCCCACTGTCCCGAACTGGACACCACCGCCCACCTGGTCACCACATTCGCCGAGATGCTCACCCTCCTCGACGGCGACCGCCTGTCCGAATGGATCACCGAAGCCAAAGCCGCATCCCTGCCCGGGATCAGCACCTTCGCCAACGGCCTGAACAGCGACTACCTCGCCGTCCACGCTGGACTGAACACGCACTGGAACTCCGGTCACGTCGAGGGCGCCGTGAACAGGATCAAAATGATCAAGCGCCAAATGTACGGCCGCGCTGGCTTCAGCCTGCTACGCAAGAGGGTCCTCCTTGCCCCTTGATCACGTGTCGGCGACAGATGACATGATCCGCAAGGAGGTGACGCCATGCGCACGGACGTGATGCACTTCGCTGAACTGGCCGACCTGACGGCCGAGCCGGTCGGGCCACCGCTACCGTGGGAGCGGTCGCGCGACGCATGCGGAGTTGAGTTCCCCGCGGACTACCGCGAGTTCATCGACCAGTTCGGGCCAGGAGAGGTCCGCAGCTACCTGGGTGTGAACGCTCCGTGGCTATGGCCGGGCGCATCGCAGGACGGGGCAATCTTCCGCGTCTTCACGTCGAGGACCATCGATGACCTTGGTCCGGTGTTCCGGGAAATGCGTAACGAGGACCCGGCCCTGTGCCCGTACCCGCTCCTGCCCGAGCCGGGGGGACTGCTCAACTGGGGCGGCACCGTACAAGGCGACCAGTTCTTCTGGCTCACCAGCGACCCGGACCCCATGGAGTGGCCGGTGGTGGTGTGGTTCCGAGGGAAGGACCTGAGGAACGCGTGGCGACGGTACAACATGCGCTTCGTCGCCTTCCTCGTCCATGCCTTGTCGGGCAAAGACCAGGACATGCATGACCTGCTCAACTGGCCCAACGAGCCGATCTGGCAAAGGACTGGCTAAGCAGTCACAGGGGGTAGTCGCCTCACAGAAGTTGGACCAGAACCGAGTTCGGGGGCCACTTCGGCGGGAATGGGAGCCACTGATCGGGTGACCGGGCGGGTCTGGGCGAAGTGTCCGAAAAGACCGGGTCAGCGTCGTCGATAACGTGTGGTCGCGGGCCCGGGTTGCCTCCCTGACAAGTCGTGGCCAGGGCCCGCCCCATACGAAGCGAGAGCACTGCGACAGCATGCCGTGATCGAGCCCGTTGGGTTCCTCGGAGTGCCTGACGCACCGGTCCAGCTGCCTGTCGCGTGGCGTACCCGGCCGTCCCCCCACCTTCAGCACCGCTGTAGCGTTGTCCGCAGACGATCAGGGGGGTTCAGTGACGAGGTCCTTGCATTTCAGCTGGGAACTGAGCGGCTCCGGCTGGGCGAGGTGCAGGATCTGGGACGGCTCGACGAAGCACCGGGACATCGTCAGCTACTGCACAAACGCGCTCGCCGACCTGTTGAAAGGCGTGTCGGGCCTCTACGGCCACCATGGCATCCAGCGGTTCTCGTTCGACCTTGAACCGGCAGAGGCACGGTGGATTCTTCATCGCCGAAACAGTGACGTGCGCATCACCATCCGTCGCTTCCCGGACATGTCGACGAGCTTCGACGCACCGGACGGGAAGGGCACCCTCGTGTGGACGTCCACACGTCCTCGCACCTCCCTGGCGCATGCGGTCCTGATGGCTGCCGAGAAGGTGCGGCGAACCCACGGCGAGGACGGCTACCTCCAGAAGTGGCAGCTGCACGCCTTCCCCACCACCGAACTGGAAACCCTTCGGCACCTGCACCTGGCAGCGGATGACTGCGCTCTCCAGCACTGAACCAACGGCGCCTCACGGCGCAAACAAAAGCTGAGCCAGAACCGCTTCTTATGCGCAGAGCCAGCCATCGGTGGGGGCCAGTCCTTCGTGCTGCCTGGCGGGTTGTCAGCTCTGAGCGCTGAAGAGGGATTCCTGAGTGGCCTGGTAGCGGTAGGACTCGGTGTCGGTCTGGATCAGCGTGCAGCGGAAGGGGGTCTGTCCATCGAACGGTGTAACTCGGGTGAGTTGAGTTAGCGGCGGCCGGCGGAGAGCCCGCCGTCGAAGGCGATCTCGAAGGCGTTGAGTGCGGCCTTCCATCGGGTCATCCAGCGTTTGCGGCCGGTCCCGGTCGGGTCGAGGGACATGATCGCCATGTAGACGCACTTCAGGGCCGCCTGCTCGTTCGGGAAGTGCCCGCGCGAGCGGACGGCCTTGCGGATCCGGGCGTTCACGGACTCGATCGCGTTCGTGGTGCAGATGACCCGCCGGACCTCGACGTCGAAGCTCAGGAACGGTACGAACTCGGCCCAGGCGTTCTCCCAGAGCCGCGCGATCGCCGGATACTTCCTGCCCCGCCTCGGTGAACTCGACGAACCGCTCGAGCGCGGCTTCCTCGGTCGGAGCGGTGTAGACGGGCTTGAGGGCCTTGGAGATCTTGTCCCAGTCCTGCCGGGCCGCGTAGCGGAACGAGGCCCGGATCAGGTGCACGATGCAGGGCTGGGTGACGGCCTGCGGCCAGACCGTGCCGATGGCGTCGGGCGGGCCCTTGAGGCCGTCGCAGACGACCATGCAGACGTCCGCGACGCCGCGGTTCTTGATCTCGGTCAGCACGTGGAGCCAGTATTTGGCGCCCTCGCCGCCGTCGCCGGCCCACAGTCCGGGGATCTCGCGGGTGCCATCGACGGTGACCGCGAGCGCGACGTAGATCGGCCGGTTGGCGACCTGGCCGTCACGGAGCTTCACGTGCACGCAGTCGATGAACACCACCGGATAGACCGGGTCGAGGGGCCGGTTCTGCCACTCGGCCATGCCCTCGATGACCTGGTCGGTGATGGTGGAGATGGTCTGCTTCGACACCTCCGCGCCGTAGACCTCGGCCAGATGCGCCGAGATCTCACCGTGCGTCAGACCGCGGGCCGACAGCGACAGCACCATCTCGTCCACCCCCGACAGCCGCCGCTGGCGCTTGCCGACCAGCTGCGGCTCGAACGAGCCCTCACGGTCTCGGGGGACGTCGATCTCGACCGGCCCGGCCTCGGTCAGCACGGTCTTCGAGCGCACACCGTTGCGAGAGTTGCCGCTGCCGGACCCGGCCGGGTCGTGCTTCTCATAGCCGAGGTGGTCCGTCATCTCGCCCTCGAGAGCGGACTCCAGGAGCTTCTTCGTGAGCTGCTGGAGCAGGCCACCGGCACCGGTGAGCTGCAGCCCGCTGGCGCGGGCCCGAGCGACCAACTGCCCGATCAACTGGTCGTCCAAGGCGTCCGGCTGCAACTCCACCGGCCGCACGGCCTCCACGGCCTCGGCCGAGACGGTCACGTCTGTCATCAGGTGCTACTTCCTTGATCGGGAGTTACACCGTTCTTTTTACAGACCCGCCTCATGGAAGACCTGCGGACCTGCCCGCTTCGACGTGGCCTGGAGTCAGCGCTATGCCGTGACCACCTACTGCCGGGCACTGTTCACCCTGCACACCGGCGAGGTGACCTCCAAGCGCGGTGCACTGGAATGGGCGCGCGAAACCCTTGACCCGCGCTGGCGCCCCCTGCTCACCCAGGTGATCCAGGACCGGGAGCTGGGCTGGGACCCGACCGACCCGCCATGACCGGGCAGCCTCGAAGCGATGTACGCCTTCGGTGCCTACGCGGAGTCTTTCGCCAGCTGAACGGAGCCGGGCCCGGCTGAACCCCTCCCGTCAAGGACGTGGGCCGGCAGGGCCCGGATCGACTTGGTGGCCTCTTGGGCATCGACGCGGGCCAACGGGGTCGGCCTCGGAGCACCGGGTTTCCCGGATCCGATCTCGGAGTGTCATGGATTTCTTGCCATAACTGGTTTGTGATGCAAAGCTGATGGCATGACAGATGCATCTGTGCCCTCGCCGGGCACGCCCCGTGAAGTCCTGACAGGCCTCGGCGACCTGACCCGCAAGGTCCGGGCCGCGCAGCGCGGCACCTGGTTCCCCCTTCTGCTGCTGGGGGTGCTCACGCTGGGCGGGATCCTGGTCGGCCGGTTCACCTTCAAGGTCGAGACCGTGACCTGCCCGGCGCGTGAAGGCGCGGTCGGCAGCGGCTGCACCCTGGTCACGCAGGGTTCGGCGCTCTACTGGCCCCTCGGGCTCGCCCTGGCCTACGCCGCGACTGCGTTCTTCTACATCCGCCGCTCCCGCAACCGCGGTGTCGGGACCCGGGTCCGGCCCTACGTCCTGACGGGGATCGTCCTGGTCGCCCTGGCGAGTGCCACCGCACTCTGGAGCCTGCGCCACGGGATGCCGCAGCTCGGCGAGCGGCTCGACTTCTGGGGCCTGCACCTCGACCCCACTTCCGGAGTGACGAGGTTCCTCGAACGGCTCGCCGGGAACGCCATGGCTGTCGGGCTGCCGCTGCTGGTGCTGGCCTGGGTGGAGCGCAGCCGCGCCTTGCTGCTGCTCGCCGCGGTCTACCTGGCCGTCGAGCTGGTGCCGCTGTCCACCGGTTGGTCGGGAATCCCGTTCACCTCGCCGTGGTCCGCTCTGCCCACCTTCGGCGTCCCCGGCGTGCTTCTCCTGCTCGGCGCCCTCGGCTTCGGCCTGGCCGAGCTGTCCGGCCGGCGCGACCCGTCATGACCGATCAGCCCGAGCAGCACCCCGTCACCGGCCTGGACGACGTGGTCCACCAGCGCGTGCGCCTGGGCATCCTCACGGTTGCCCACCAGGCGCGCCGGGTCGAGTTCGGCTTCCTACGCACGGCGCTCGGCCTCACCGCCGGAAACCTCAGCCAGCACCTGTCCGTGCTGGAGAAGGCCGGGCTGGTGGAGATCGAGAAGGGCTACGAGGGCAAACGCGCCCGCACCTGGCTCTCCCTCACTCCTGCGGGCGACCGCGCCCTGCGCGAGGAGGTCGCCCAGCTCAAGCGCCTCATCCACCAGATCGAGCACGGCAGCTCAGCCCCGGAGTCCTGATCCGCACCCCGGCGAACCACGGTGAGCCCTGAGCGGTTCCCACCGACGTCCGGCGGGCCCGGACAGCACGCCGAACACCGTCCAAGAAACCCAGGGAGGACACGTGACCATCACACCGGTCACCACGACGGACGTGACGCGCCGTCGCTTGCTCGCAGCCGCGCTGGTGACAGGGGTCGGGGCCGCCGTGCCGATCAGCGCAGCGCGCCAGGCGTGGGCTGCTCCGGCCACCCCCGGTCCGTCGCAGCTCACGCTGCCCGTGCCCACCGGGCCGCACCCAGTGGGCATGGTGCCGCTCCACCTCGTCGACACCTCGCGTCCGGATCCTGTGGCTGGCCCGGGGCATCACCGTGAGCTGATGGCCAGCGTCTGGTACCCCGCTTGCAAGACGAAGGATCTGCCGCGTGCTCCCTGGATGACCGAGGGTGCGCTGCGGGCGTTTCTGGCGGACGTCGGCTTCCCCCTCGATCCCGCCCTCGGCCCGCTCACCGCCGCACACGTGGGCGCGCCCGTGCACCGAACAGGCCATCGCCTGCCCGTCCTCGTGTACTCGCACGGCGCGGGCAGCCATCGCGGCGACCACACCATCATGGTCCAGGAACTCGCCAGCCACGGCTACGCTGTGGTCACCGTCGACCACACGTACGACGCGTTCAGCGAATTCCCCGACGGCCGACTCACCGTTCCGGCAGAGGTCCCGCCGTTCCTGGGGCCCCGGGAGTTCGCCACGGACATCCGGTTCGTGCTCGACGTCGTCGAGGCCATGGCCGCCGGGCACAACCCCGACGCCGACGGCAGGCCACTGCCCCAGGGACTGCTCGGCGCCCTCGACCCTCAGCGCATCGGCGCGTTCGGCTGGTCGAAGGGCGGCACCGCCACCGCGCTCACCATGCTTGCCGACCAGCGCATTGGCGCCGGGCTCAGTATCGACGGTCCGATGCAGCCGACCATCACCACCGACCTGGACCGGCCGTTCATGATGATGACCGCCTCGTTCACCCGGGCCGCCATGCCGGACGTCGCCGAGTTCTGGACACACCTTCGCGGCTGGCGGCTGAGCATCCAGGCCGACGGGGCCATCCACACGACGTACGGCGACGACGCGACACTGATCCCGCAAGCGGGCACGATCCTCGGCATGACCAACCAGCAGATCCAGGACATGATCGGCACCCTCGATCCGGCTCGGGCGGTCCGGATCCAGCAGGCCTACCCGCTCGCGTTCTTCGACCTGCACCTGCGACACCGCCGGGGACATCTGCTCGACGGCCCGAGCACGGCCTTCCCAGAGGTGAAGTTCATCCCATGAGAAGCGTCGGACCGCGCAATGCGCGGTCCGGCGATCCTGCGAGCCAGACGATGGCGTGCCTCGGTGATGTTCAGCTGCTTGCCGATCATGCGGCGGTAGCCGTCGTCGGAGTGTGCGACATTCCGTGAGTTCCCCTGAGCCCGCTGAGTTCCTGGACCTGTGGCCAGGGGGTTCTTCCCCCTTTGTGTGCTCTGCTTGCTTGTGACGTAACTTCGGGATTCTTGAAGCGTTCTCATCTCGTCCGACTGATTCGCAGTCGGGTCGAAGGCGAGGAGGCTCGGGTTGGCGGCGCTGGCAGTCGTACGGGACCTGCGTGAGCACTGGGCGCCCGCGTCGGCGGAGGAGCTGGAGCGGTTCGAGACCGATGTGCTGTCCGGGTTCGTCCTGGCACGAGCCTCAGCAGGGCTGGCGGACGGCACCATCCGCGGGGACGTCGGTCACTTGGATCAGATCAGGACCTGGTTCGGCCGGCCCTTGTGGGACATGGAGCCTGCTGACGCGGACATGTACTTCGGGAAGGTGCTGCGGGACTCGCCCAGCGGCACCCGGCTGGGCCGGTCGCAGGCGTTGAGCACGTACTTCATGTTCCTGGAGCTGCGGCACAAGGTCGAAATCCACCGGATGACCGGCCGGGTGGTCGAGTGCCCGATCGACGAGATGAACCGGCCGCGCGGGGCCAAGGACGCGCAGCTGCGGATCCCGCCGAGTGAGCCGGAGATCCGGACGTTGTTCACCGGCTGGGGCGGCGAGCTGGCCACTTGCCGGAAGTTCGCCCCGACCGCACGGAACTACACCGCCTCGAAGTTGATGTCCCAGGTCGGCCTGCGGGTGAGCAAGGCGTGTGGGCTCGACCTGGGCGACATCAAGTGGGACCTGGGCCGCTTCGGCAAGCTCCACGTCCGCCACGGCAAGGGGGCCCGCGGCTCGGGGCCGCGCGAGCGGATGGTTCCGCTGATCAATGGTGCCGACCGGACACTGCGGTGGTTCATCGAGGATGTGTGGGGTCAGTTCGACGACGATCACACTCGCCCTGGTGCCCCGCTGTTCCCGAGCGAGCGCAAGAACACCGACGGCTCTGCCCGCCGGGTCGGCGACGACGCCCTGCGTAACGGGCTCGACAACGCGGTCCAGGCTCACCTGCCGAGCTGGACGGACAGGTTGACACCGCACGTCCTGCGGCATTTCTGCGCGTCCCAACTCTACGGAAACGGACTGGATTTGCTCGCAATCCAGGAGGTCTTAGGACATTCCTGGATCGCCACGACCATGCGGTATATCCACGTGCAGCAGACCCGGGTCGAGGACGCCTGGGCCGCCGAGATGGAACGGGCCGCGAAGCGGCTGGAAGGACTGGCCCGATGAGGTGGAACCTGCGGCTGACCGCCGCGCACAAGGGTATCTGGAAGGCGTCCGAGCTCCAGCGGAGCCTGGCCGAGCACGGCCTGGTGATCTCGGCCGGCAAGATGTCCGGGCTGTGGTCCGGCCAGCCGGTCTCGCTCAAGCTGGAGGACCTGGACGTCATCTGCGTGGTCCTCGGCTGCGAGATCGGCGACCTGCTGATCCCCGAACCGGAGAAGGTCAGCCGCCCTGGTTGGGCCGAGGAGACGGAACGGGCCGCGGTCGGTGCGAGAACCGGCGCACCGAAGGTGATCCCCAAGCGCCGGGACGGCCGGTCGCTGCCGCCGGAGTGATCCAGTGGCACGGTTCCCGAAGAGCTACGTCAAGCCCACCGACTCCTGCGACAGCTGCCTCGCCTGGGGAAACTTCAGCGGCCGCCTCTGCCCCACCTGCTACATGTTCGGCCGCGGCCACGACGCGGCCGCATGCACCGGCTGCCGTCGCGTCCAGCCGCTGAAGTGGAACTACTGCCGCCTGTGCTGGTGCCAGGCCCGCCTCAGTGCGAAGGCCGTCGTCGGCCAGCCCACGGACGAGACGGACGTGCGGGACCGGCTCGCCGCCGTCCGGCATCACCAACTGTTCTTCGTCGGGATGCACTACCGCAGGAGACCGACCCCCACATTTCGGACGCGGGGAGGACGGCGGGGAGCCCCGCGCAAGCCGCCTCCTGCACCGGCCTGGCACCCGGATCCCGGCTGGCAGCAGCTACCGCTGTTCGCACAGATCCCCCGTGACTACAGCCAGCTCGCCCTGGCCGACGCCGACCTGACCAGCCCGTGGCTGGCCTGGGCAAAGTACCTCGCCCACCGGCTCGCCGAGACCCGAGGCTGGGGACGCAACATCCGCTTCGCCGTCAACCGCGGCCTGGCTCTCGTCCTCACCGGACACGTCGAGGGCGACGTCACCCGGCACACGGAGATCTTCACCCCGCTGCGGGCCCTGGACCTGCCGGTCGGCCACACCGTCACGGTCCTGGACGAGATGGGGATCTTCGAGGACGACAGCGAACCCTCCTTCGAACGCTGGCTCGCCAAAAGGCTGGAGGGTCTCGCACCCGGCATCCGCTCGGAGGCCGAGCGCTGGACCCGCGTCCTGCACGACGGCGGCCCCCGCAGCCTCCCGCGACGGGAAGGCACAGTCTGGCTCTACCTCAACCGAGTCCGCCCGGCCCTGCTGGAATGGTCGAACCCCTACGACCACCTGCGTGAAGTGACCCGCGACGACGTCCTGACCTACATCAAGACACTGCACGGCCACCAGCGCCACGACCAACTCGTCGCCCTGCGCTCGCTATTCACATGGGCCAAGCGGAACGGGCTGATCTTCCGCAACCCCACCAGTCGGATCAAGGTCGGGCAATACGAGTACGCCGTGCTGCAACCGCTCGTCCCCGAGCAGGTCGACCGCTCCGTCGCGGCGGCCACCACGCCGGCGACGCGGCTCATCCTCGCCCTCGCAGCGGTCCACGCCGCCCGGGTCGCCCAGATCGCCAACCTCATACTCGACGACGTCGATCTCGGCAATCGCCGGCTGACCATCGCCGGACGCGTCCGCCCGCTCGACGATCTCACCCGGAAGCTGCTGCTGGACTGGCTAGAGCACCGGCGCCGCCGGTAGCCGAACACCGCGAATCTCCACCTGCTGATCAACAACCAGACCGCCACGAAAACCAGCCGCGCCAGCAACCACTGGACCAGCGTCGCGATGCGTGGGCAGGACGCGACGCTGGAGCGGCTCCGCGTCGACCGACAATTCGAAGAGGCCCTGACTCACGGGCCCGACCCGCTCCACCTCGCCGAGGTGTTCGGGCTCGACGAGAAGACCGCGATGCGCTACGCGGACTCCGCACGGGCGCTGCTGCACCAGGCCGCTGAACAGCCACTTCAGTGAACCTCTTTCGTCCTGTGCTGGAGGATGAAATGGGCTGGTCAGCGGGCGTGGTGACGGGGCAGGGCCCCTCGTCGTTGGCGTGGTGATTCCACTCATCACACCGGCGGCCGAAGGGGCCCTGTTGGTTCGGTATCCTGCCCCGCTCGACGTCCCGCATGGCCACCGCGAACAGCCCCCGCATTACCAGCAGTTCATCCGCGATCACGCCCGGCTGAGAGCCCCCGGCGAACGCGCCTTCGCCCAGTTGAAAGCCTGGCGGCTGCTACGACGAGCCAGATGCTCCACCCGCCTTATCAGCACCATCGTCCAAGCCGTCCACACGCTGCTGACCTGCAACTATTCAGGATGTAAGAGGTTCACTGAAGGAATCAGGCCGGCCTCCTCACCTATGGCTTCACATCGAGACGCACGAGCGCGCCGATCTCCACGAGTTGGTCCGGCAGTGCCAAGTCGGAAACGCCCATGACCGTGCTGGCGGGCCGGTGCTCCCCGAAGTACTCGGCGTGGAGGCGTGCTGTCGTGTCGAAGTTCTCCCGCAGGTTCCTCACCAGAACCGTGGTCTCCGCTATCTGGCCACGCTCGGCCCCGAATTGCCTCAGCACCAGGTCCAGATTCTCCAGCGTGGTGCGGACCTGCAGTTCGAAGTCGCCGGCACCCACGAAGTTGCCGTGACGGTCATGAGACAGCTGCCCCGACACATAAACCGTGTCACCGACCTGAGTGGCCTGACTGTACCCGTACAACGACTCCCACGGCATGCCGAACCCGAATGCCTTCACCTGAGAACTCATGACTCACTCCCTTGATACAGCGCGCAGGACCGTCAGTTACAGACAGGCCCCTTGCACGTAGAAGTTACGGGTCCGTACAAACGATGCTTGTCTGGCAGCGCCGTCGAAGTGTTCTCTGCGCGCACAAACACCCTCCAGCAGAGGATGAAAGAGGCTCAGTGAAATCTGCTTAACGTCCACGCCTTTGCTGAGGATGAGCACGCCAGGCACAGTCAGCATCCGCGGCTGATCGGCGGAGACGATGTCAGGGCGAGGGCAGCGTTCCGCAGCTGGGCCGCCCACGTCTGCTGGTCAAGCCCCAACCTGTACTCGATGCAGCAATCGCACTGCGGGATCAGCGCCACGAACGATTGCTCCGCCGCGGTCTCTACATCCGTCTCCCACCAATCGTCCGTCGCCAGGTCAGCGGGAGTTATCTCTCCATCGATGAATCTCGCCGCCATCCGGCGCAGAGCGTGGCGCCGCGCCAGGCCCCGATCCGGCAACCGGATCCCGGACTCGGCAAGTGCTTGCTCGAACGCGTCACGAATGTCGCGGGCATCCGCGTTGCGAGGCCAACCGGCGAGCTCGCACAATGTCGGGGTGTCCAGTCCGGCTGCGAGCGCCTCAGTAGCGATCATCAGCAGATCTTCCGGGGGTATCTCATCCGCCTGATAACGGCACGCTACCTCACCCAGAGATGTGAGCCCACTCTGCATAGAGGTTTCCGGTTCCGGTGTCATTCCTTCTGCTCTCATGACTCCTACGGTGTCAGGACCGTTCCAGGGAAGGCACCCAGGGGCGGGCCCGCTCAGCACCTGCCCCGCGTGTTCGCCTGAACCCGGAAGCCGAACCCACGAGAACACGACCATCCATCCTCGGGTTCCCGCGAAAAGACCTTCAGTTTCCGCGAACTCGCGGGCCTCATGGGGGTTGAGGAACATCGGAACGAAAACCGGCGCCAAGCCCGGATCGTTGCTGGTGGGCGGCTGACGGGCCGTCGACGCCGGGACGGTGCTGAAGTCGTTCCGCAGCTACTCAGGTTGAACTCGCGATGTCGGTGGTCAGGTTGGGGTGATGGCCAGCCCGGTCCCGGCCAGGCAGCCGTCGATGAGGTGTGGGCGGTACTGGATCTTTCGTAGCCCTCGTCTGACCGTCCGCATCAGATGGTCCGGGTTGGCGAAAGCGACGTTGGCCAGGAACCCCTGCCGCAGCAGTGACCAGATGCCCTCGACCGGGTTGAGATCGGGGGCGTACGCCGGCAGTTGGTAGACGGTCAGCCAGTCCTGGGCGGCGATGAACTCCTTCATCCCGGCGGCCAGGTGGGTGTTCAGGTTGTCCCAGATCAGGACGATCGGGCCGTCGAGCTGGTTGTGTGCGGCGACGATCAGGTCGCGGTAGTCGGTCCAGGCGAAGCTCTTGCGGCCTTTGGCCTGGCCTTGACTGTCGTCCGGTCGGGGCCGGTAGATCAGCCGCGACCGCTCACCCGGCTTGTAGCAGGTCAGGGCGGCGATCGAGACCCGTCGGCGGGAGCGGCCACGCACCCGAACGACGGGTGTGCAGCCGCGGCGTCCCCAGGTGCGGGCCCGAGCTGGTGTCATCGACACTCCGGCCTCGTCCTCGAACACCAGCCAGGCCCCGATCGCCGCCACTAGGCTTTTGCCTGCGGCCACACCTGCTTCTTCCACACCTCGACCGCGCCCTCGTCCCGCTCGACCGCCCGACGAACCGGCTGCTGACAGGACCAGCCGTTACGCCGCAAGAGCTTCCAGACACCCTGGACCGTGTACGAGACATGGAACCGGCGCCCGATCACCGTCTTAATCCGCGCCAGCGTCCACCGCTGGTCCTCCCAGCCATGCGCCAGCGGCCCCTTCTCCAACTCCCGCTCCAGCTGAGCGAACTGTCGCTCGCCCAGCCGCGGTAGTGACTGAGGCCCCTTCGACTCCAGCGCCGCCGAGCCGCCTTCCCGCCAGGCCCGGCGCCACCGTTCGACCGATCGCACCGTGACCCTCAGGTCGCCGGCGATCATTCCGTTGCTGTCACCACGCTCGAACCGCTCGGCGGCATCAAGCCGCACCCGCTCCCGGCGCTGCTGTTCCTGGGCAGTGAACCCGCCCCCTGCGCGTATCGCACAGCCAGGGCATACCCACCGATCGACAGCTCTCAGCACCTACGACAAGGCGAGTTCAACCTGAGTAACGCCCTATTATCTGCGGGATCACTGAGCGCGACCTGCGGGGACTTCTTCCGCACGTTGCGTGAAGCGACCCTGTTATCCGTGGCAAGGGAGAGACGGTGCCTGCGGTCCTGCTGCTGCCGACCGGGAAGGCGCTGACCGTCCGGACGGCGGCCGACGCCTTCCTCGACTCGCTCGGCAACCCGAACACCGTCCGAAACTACGGCATCGCCGTCGGGAAGACCGCCGAGCGGATCGGCGAGGGCCGCCCGCCCGCGACGTCTGCCCGGACACTGGCCTGGCCCGCCACTCATACGGGCAGGCCCGCGCGCTGCTCGACCAGCACACCGCGCCGGCCGGGCCCGGCACCGGCTAGGATTTGCACGAGTACCGCCACTCCTCCCTGACCCACCTCGGCGAAGCCGGGGCAAGCGAGCTGATGCTGATGGCGAAGTCCCGGCACAAGAAGCCGGAGAACGTACGGCGCTACTTCCACCCCTCGGCGGAGGCGATCGCCGAGGTCACCAGCCTGCTCGCGCCCGGAGACAGCAGACGCTGAGGTCTTTGCCAAGGCTGAAGCGTACGACCGAAACTCGTCGACTTCCCCTATGCGGCGGGGTTCGTGGGCAGGAGTCGGGCGAGCCAGTCAGTGCGGGTTCGGCGGGCTGTGGCCGAGATGTGTGCCTGCGGGTACAGGGCGTCGAATCCGTGGAAGCCGCCTGCCCAGACGTGGAGTTCGGCCTGGCCGCCGGCCGCCCAGATGCGGGTGGCGTAGTCGGTGTCCTCGTCGCGGAAGACTTCGGCGGAGCCGGTGTCGATGTAGGTGGTCGGCAGGCCCGCGAGGTCGTCGGCCAGGGCGGGTGAGACGTATGCGGGTACCTCGTCGTCGGTGAGGTCGCCGAGGAGGCAGCGCCATCCGAATCCGTTCATCTCGCGGGTCCAGACGCCGGGCCCGTTCGAGTACTGGAGGCTGGAGGCGGTGGTGTTGCGGTGGTCGAGCATGGGGCCGATCAGGACTTGGGCGGCGATCGGCGGGGTGCCGAGGTCGCGGGCCAGCAGGGTGACGCCGGCGGCGAGGCCGCCGCCCGCGCTCGCGCCTGCGACGATGATCCGGGCGGGGTCGATGCCCAGTTCTTCGGAGTGTTCGGCGATCCAGAGCAGTCCCTGGTAGCAGTCGTCGACCGGGATGACACCGGTGGACTCGGGCGCGAGCCGGTAGTCGACGGAGACCACGACGGCGCCGAACTCGTCGAGCCACTCCAGCGGGATGTCGATCTGTGAGAAGCGGTCGCCCATGACCATCCCGCCGCCGTGCATCCAGTAGACGCAGGGTGCGGCGGTGGCGCGATCGGTGTTCGCGGGGCTGAAGACGGACAAGGGGATCGGGGTGCCGTCCGGACTCGCAGCGGTGACCTCGCGCCGGTCGACAGCGCGACCTTCCAGGAGGGGTTCGACGGGCATCGAGGAGAAGGGACGTACCTGCGCCAGCACTTCCGGGCTGAGCTGGGACATCAGCGGCATGTCGGCCAGGAGTTCATGCAGTTCGGGGTCGAGGGAGGGGCGTGCTGTGGTCATGGTCGTTGCCTTTCATGGGTGGTGGCGGACGGTCGGGCGAGGACAGGGGTCGCCTCTGCGGGCACCGCGGCGGCAGGGACTGGGGTGTGGGGTGTTCGGCGGGTCAGAAGGCGGCCTTGCCGCGGACCGGCACGTAGTCGGTGTACTCGGACTCCTTGGCCAGCAGTCCGCCGATCTGCGCCACGATGGCCTGGGCGGCCTCGCCGGCGAAGATCCGGTGGTGGTCCTCCTCGCTGGTCCAGCCCTCGGTGACGTGGACGACGTCGGGGGCGGACGCGGAACGGGAGACGAGGTAGACCACGCAGTACTCGCTCGCGCCGGGGCTGCCCTCGTGCAGGCCGGTCAGCAGCAGGTCGACGAGCCGGTCGCCCATTCCGGGCCTGGCGGTCAGCGTGGCGTTGAAGCCGTACGTGGCAATCATGGAGGCCTTCTTCTGCGTTGATGGAGTGAGGTGATTCCATTCAATCGCCGTGACCTGCGTAAACGTTAGAACGATGCTCGCTGGTACTTGCACGATCCTCGCGGGTACGGGAATTTCAGCACAGAACAGTGCTGCAATGGACGCATGCACCTCGAAGAGCTCCGCACCCTGCTGGCCCGGCATGCCCGGCCCGACTGGACCACCGCCATCGACGGCGTCCTCATCTCCAAGGTCGACCGGCCGGATCCGCCGGCGCCCTCGATGTCCGGCACGGTGCTCGCAGTCATCGCCCAGGGCGCCAAACGCCTCGCCCTGGGCGACCGGGTCTACGCGTACGGCGCCGGGCAGTATCTAGTCGCATCCGTCGACCTGCCCGTCACCGGACAGTTCACCCAGGCCGCCCCCGAGCAGCCGGCCCTCGGCTTCGGCCTCACGCTGGAACCGTCCGCCGTCGCCGAACTGCTACTGCAAGCCGGTCCCGGCGACATCCCCCGCCCCGCCGGAGGCACTCCGTCGGGGATCGCCGTCAGCGACGCCCCGCCCGCGTTGCTCGACGCGGTGGTCCGGCTGCTGCGCCTGCTCGACGAGCCCAGCGACCGCGCCGTACTGGCCCCGCTGGTCAAACGCGAGATCCTGTGGCGCCTGATCACCGGCGAGCAGGGCGCGACGGTGCGCCAGCTCGGCCTCGCCGACAGCGGCCTCAGCCATGTCGCCCGGGCCGTGCGCTGGATCCGCGAGCACTACGCCGAGCCCTTCCGGGTCGAGGACGTGGCACGGCTGTCCGGGATGAGCGTCTCCGCGTTCTACCGCAACTTCCAGGCGGTGACCGCGATGAGCCCCATCCAGTTCCAGAAACAGATCCGGCTCCAGGAGGCCCGGCTGCTGCTCGCCACCCACCCGGGCGACGTCACCGGAGTCGGCCACCGCGTCGGCTACGACAACCCGTCGCAGTTCAGCCGCGAGTACCGCCGCCAGTTCGGCGCACCCCCGAGCCAGGACGCGGCCCGCCTGCGGAGCGCTGCAGGCGTCCTTCCTTGAGCGGCCGGCCCATGAGGGAGGATCGTGCAAGACGAAGCGACGATAGTTCTACTATTCCAGCAGGTCAGAGCGATTCAATGGGATCACCCGTTCTTCCGCGGGGCAGGAAAATGCCTGTCCATCCGCGGATCCCACTACATCGCAAGGATCACCGCATGAAGACAGTTCTGATCACTGGTGCCTCATCCGGATACGGACGGGAGACCGCCCTGTACTTCCACTCGCAGGGGTGGAACGTCATCGCCACGATGCGGACGCCGCGTGCGGGCGTCCTGCCCGAGTCGGACCGGCTCCGCGTCGTCGAGCTCGACGTGACCAAGCCCCAGAGCATCACCGCCGCGTTCGAGGCGGCCGGGCCCATCGACGTCCTGGTCAACAACGCGGGCGTCCCGTCGATCAGCGTGTTCGAGGGCACCCCCATGGCCCGAGTGCGGGAAGTCTTCGAAACCAACACGTTCGGCGTGATGGCGACGACGCAGGCGGTGCTGCCCCAGTTCCGCGAGCGCGGCTCCGGCGTGGTGGTCAACGTGACCTCCAGCGTGGTGCTGGGCCACATGCCGCTCTCGGCCGTCTACAAGGCAAGCAAGATGGCCATCGAGGGGTTCACCGCATCCCTCGCGCTCGAGCTCGCGCCCTTCGGCGTGCAGGCCAAGACGGTCGAGCCGGGCGCCTGCCTGACGACGAACTTCGCGGCCAACGCGACGAAGGGCGCCTCGCTGGACGAGCTGGTCCCGGCGCCCTACGCATCATGGGCGAAGAAGGCCATGGGCGACTTCACGGGCCAGGACCTGTTCACCAAGGAGAGCGACGTCGCCGAGACAGTGTGGCGAGCCGTGCACGACACGACCGGCCAGCTGCGATTCCCCGCCGGCCCCGACGCGGTCTCGCTCTCCCAGGCGAAGTGATCAGCCAGCAGGCAAGGTCACGCCGCACTGACCGCCAGGAGCCGACCCCGCGCCCACGCACCGGGTCGGCTCGCCGTCGGGCGCTCACCCCGATGAACGGGAACCTGACCAACGACGAGAAGCGGACCGGTTCGCCCTGGGCCACGGTCACCGCCGGGACGCCGTCCACGCCCTGGGGCACAGCGGCACAGCGTTCGCCCGCAGCTACACGAGTGCCGACCGACAAGGAGCGGTCAGTGGTGCTGGTCGGTGCCGGGATCGCGCAACGGCCGCATCACCAGCATCTTCGGCAAGCTCGACGCCCGGGACCGCGCCCAGGCCGTCATCGCCGCGTCCGAATCCGGTCCGGTCACCGCCCGCACCGGTAACGGTGACCGGACCGGTCGGAACGGCTAGTACTCCAGTCGAGCTGTTTCGCCCTCGAATACCGTCCCGAGGAGGACGCCCGCGCCGTCTTCGAGGCCGGGCCCGCCGTGTCACCGTTCGCCACCGACCACACCATGGAGAACCTCGGTCCCGCGGTATCGCGGGCGGCACTCGGGCCGCCGTCTGCGGGCTACCGATCCGCGAGTCCGACGGCCCGGCGGAGATCCTCCGCATAGTGCCGCGGCTGCTCCCAGGCCGCGAAGTGGCCTCCGTTCTCGTGCTCGATGAACTCCTGCACGTTGACGAAGCGGGAGGCGAAGCGGCGGGGGGCGGGCTTGGTGTCGTGCGCGAAGGCGCTGAGGACGGTCGGTGTCGCCACGTACGGCACCGGCGGCGTGGCCTCGGCGTACGGCGTGAACGACGTTCCGATCGTGTTCGTGAACCAGTAGGCGCTGATCCAGGTGAGCAGGACCTCCTCCTCGAACGGGGCATGGGACCAGCTCCACAGCTTCTCGCAGATCCAGGCCGCCAGCCCGGCCGGCGAATCCGCCAGCGCTGGCGCGAGCGTGTGCGGTTTGGTGGACTGCTGCGCGATGTACCCCCCTTCGGCGCGCTGCCACGCCGCCGCGGTGTCGAGGTAGGCGAGCTCCTCCGTGCCCAGGGCGGAGCGGTCCGCGAAGACCGCGTGCAAGGGCGAGACGTTCGTCAGGTGCAGGGCCGCGACCCGGTCCGGGTGCATCGCGGCGAGCTGCTCGGCGACGTCCGCGCCGACATCGCCGCCGGAGACGACGTACCGCCGGTATCCGAGCGCCCGGGTTGCGTCGGCCACCAGCGACGCCATCGCAGCGGCCGTCATCCCGGGCCGTACCGGTTCGTGCGAGAACGGGAAGCCCGGAAGGGCGGGTACGACCACGTTCAGGTCTCCGAGCAGCGGGAGCACCCGCTCGAAGCGAAGCACCGAGTCGGGCCAGCCGTGCAGCAGGACCACCGCAGGGGCGTCGGCGGCGGCGCGCCGGTGCACGAGGTGGAGCGTGCGGTCGCCGGAGCCGACGTTCTCCCACGGCAGGTCGAGGATACGGGCCTCGTGGGCCCGCCAGTCGTAGCGCTCGCGCCAGGAATCGAGCAGGCGGGCGAGGAAGTCCGCATCCGTTCCCCGCTCCCACCCGGCACCCCCGGCCAGGAGCGGCCTGCGCGTCGCGGCGAGGCGTCGGCGCAGGTCATCCAGAGCGGAATCGGGCACGGGACTGAACGGCAGAGTCATGTGTACAACCATACACATCATGTGTTCACGCGTATACATCGCGGCGGGCCGCCGATACCCTGGCGACATGGAAACCGCGACGCCACGACCCAAAGACGCCTCGCAGACCCGTGAGCGGATCCTCGCCGCCGCACGACGCGAGTTCGCGCGCACAGGGTTCGCCCGTACGACGGTCCGTGCCATCGCCGCGTCCGCAGAAGTGTCACCCAACCTCATCACCCGCTACTTCGGCGGCAAGGACGGGCTCTTCGTCGCCGCCACCGAGGTCCACCTCGAACTCAACCGCATGTTCGACGGACCGCGGCACTCCCTCGGCCACCGGATGGCCCAGGGCATCGTCGACCGGTGGACCGGCATGGAGGGCGAGGACCCGCTCCTCGTACTGCTGCGCGCCGCGGGCGAACGCGGCGAGGCGGCCGAAGCCCTGTCGACGTTCCTCGACCGGGAATCACTGGAGCCGCTGCGGCAGTTGCTGCTGAACTACGGGATGACCGAGGATGAAGCCCACGCCCGCGCCCGGGCGGTCGACGTCTTCGTCCTCGGCATCTCCGCGCGGCTGCGCGTGCTGCGCGACGACCTCGGCGACAGTGAGGCGCTCAAACGCTGGATCGCCGACACCATCCAACGTCTCGTGGACGCGCCGTAACACGCATTGCGGTCCCGCCCCGATCCGCGCAGCGCCCTGTCCGGGTGAGTCCGGGCGCGGCGCCGATCACGGGGACTCGTGGCGTCGAACGGGTTGTGTGACAGGCGAATGCGCCTTCCGCCCAGCAGCTCAGTCCGGCGGTGGCACGGCGCGCCCTTGGACGTCATCCGGCCCCCGGTCTCCTCGGTCCTCGCGATCGAGAGCTCGCCGGCGCCCGGCGTCCGACCGCTGTGTCGCTCGCTCCTCTCGGGCGGATAGCGATCAGCCCAGTTGCGCGTAGGTCCCGGCCGTGGTGAACGCCTCGTCGACGGGCTTGAGGAGCTCGGCCAGACGGCGGGTGCCGGTCGCGCCGATCGGCGCCCAGAGCCCAGCGCAGTGTTCGTCGGTCTCGACCTCTATCCGCTCGCGCGCCGCACTGCCCGCGCCGGTCGCGGTTCCGTCGGCCTCCAGCCAGCCGCGCCCTGTCTCCGGCCACGGATACCTCCAGCTGACACGCACGGATCCGCCCGGTCTGGCCGGGAAGAACTCCGGACCGCCCGCGCCCAGGCGCGTCAGTTTCACCCGCCGTGAACGGCTCGGCCTGGCCCGATGCCACCCGTGGCCGCCGCGATCACGCGCCTGACGTCGGGTCGTTCTCTGCCGCTTCCTGGAAGCCGACGACGGCCTCACCGTACGACCGTGCCCAGTCCGTCAGAGCGGCGATCGGCTCGGCGAGGGTCAGACCGAGACCGGTCAGGCTGTACTCGACCCGTGAAGACGCTTCGGCGTGCGCGCGACGCTCGACCAGGCCGTAAGCCTGCAGCTTGCGCAACGTCTGAGTGAGCACCTTGCGCGAGACACCGCCGATGAGATCGACGAGTTCACCGTGCCGGTACGGTCTGCGGCTGAGCGCGAACAGGACGACAACCGCCCACTTGCTGGTGATGATCTCCACGGCGAGCCGGGCCGGGCAGTCGGCAAGGAAGACGTCTCCCGCTGAGTCACGCATGGGCCGAAGGTACCAAGAGGTACCCGTCGAATCAGTAGCGTCCTGGTTCATGAGTACGCCGCGAACGAAGAATTACGTCCTTGTCCATGGCGCCTGGCACAACGGGCGCGTCTGGGACCGGGTGACACCCCTGCTGACCCGGGCCGGGCACCGAGTGTTCGCCCCCTCCCTCACCGGCCACGGTGAGAAGGAGCACCTGCTCGGCCCGGAGGTGGGACTCGACACCCACGTCGCCGACGTCGTCGCCCTCCTCGGGGAGGACCTCACCGACGTGGTACTGGTCGGGCACAGTTACGCCGGAATGGTCATATCCGCTGTGGCCAACCAGGTCCCGGACCGGATCTCCGCCCTGGTCTACGTCGACGCGATGGTTCCGGTCGACGGCGAGAGCGCGCTCGACGTCATGCCCCTGACCCGGCACCTGATCGAACAGGCCGCCAGCACCGACACTCCCTGGCGCATCCCGCCCCTGCCGGAGGGACCGCCCCCCACAGGCCTGTTCGGGGTCACCGACCCGGCGGACGCGGCCTGGCTGCGCACCTTGCTCTCGGACGAGTCGACGCGCTGCTTCCAGCAGCCGGTCCGGCTGGACAACCCCGCCACGACCGCTATCCCCCGGACGCACATCCACTGCGTCGGCGACATGCCGGAGGGCGTCGCCCGCCGTCCCGTTCCCGCGACCCAGCCCGACGGCACTCCGTCGCGGGTGTGGCAACTGCACAGCGGTCACGATTGCATGGTCATCGTGCCGGATCAGCTGGCCGGACTCCTGCTGAGGGCCGCCGATGGCATCGAGCATGAGGAGCCCGCGGACGCGCCGGGCATGCCGTCCTGACGTTCGTTCCGCCGGCGGTCCCTCAGGTGTGGCCGCCCTCCTGACCGTCTCGAAGCTGCGCTCCCTGCTCGAACGGAACCGGATCGGCACACCCGCAGGTTGACGGACAACACCCCCGCTTTCGGCCGGTCGGTGGCACCCGCCTCCGAGATCTGGGCGCCACCCCTGTCCTCGACCGCACCGGCGAGGGCGGCCCGGACGCATTGGTGGGCTTCGACGTGGTGATCGATGTCGTGGGAGGCCCCCTGCTTCCCCTTTTCCTGGACAGGCTGAACCCCAACGGGCGGTTCGTGGCTGTCGGTGTGGTGGGCGGGCAGCCGCCGGCGGACTTCGGAACGCGGCTGATGGATGCCTTCCGCAAGTCGTTGTCGTTCGCCACTTTCAGCTCTGAGACCGTGCCCACCTCCGACCGGCAGACCGTGCGGTCGTCCCAGTTTGCCGCTGCCGCACACGGGGACCTGCGCACGGTCGTGCACGAGGTGTTGCCTCTGGACCGGGCGGCGCTGGCCCACCACCGGATGGACACGGGGGAGGTGTTCGGCAGAGTCGTGCTGGCGCCCTGACCCGGGCCTCGGCGGCCGGACTACGGTGAGGACCGTGCACGGCAGACGTCACGCGGCCACGCGAAGCCGGCCGAAACCGCAGCCGGCCAGCCTCCCGCTCGGTGAGGTCGCGTGCTTGCCCCAGGCTGCTTCCGGGGACGGGACGCAGGCCGATCTCCTCAGCCCGGAGCCCGATGGCCTGATGCATCGTCATGACAGGACGGCGCGTGGCGTCGCCGGATGGCCCGGACCTTCGACGATCTCGCCGCGGATATCACGCTGATGGAGATCTTTGAATCCCCTCACCCTGTGCTGAGGATGGCACCGGAGTTGCTCGCCTTGATTCCTCAGGCGTGCAAGTGCTGAGCTGCGGGTGGATGGCGAACTTGAGGGCTGGCTCTTGGTCGGGTGGCTGGGTGGGCGCGAGGGCTGGGACGGGGCGGTCTGGGGTGGGTGGGGTCTCTCTCTCGTGGGCGGGAGCAGGTGGTGTGGGGGCGGGTTCAGGGTTCGATGGCGAGGTGTTCGATGAGGTCGTCGCGCAGCGTGAACCGATAGCGTAGATCGATGGTGCCTCCGGGGAAGTCGCCTTCGAGGTGGTGTGTGGCGATGTAGTGGGCCGTGTCGGTCTCCTGAGCGTTCGTGAGGTGGATGGTGTAGGTGAATTCGCTGGCGGATCGGTCCAGCCACCGCTCGATCTCGGCGCTGCCCTGGTAGGTGTTGCCGTCGTCGATCACTGTGGCGTCGTCGGTGAACGTCGCGACCGCGGTGGCGGTGTCATGGACGCGGTGCGCTGTGAGGTAGCGGGTGATCACCTCGGGCAGGTCGTCCGGGGCGATGGTCCGGGGCTGGTTGTCGTGCATGACGCTCCTGATGGTGGTGGCGGGTTCAGACGGTGGGGGTGGTGCCGCCGTCGATGACGTGTTCGGCGCCGACGATGGCCGAGGCGCGGTCGGAGACGAGGAAGGCGACGAGCTCGGCGACCTCCTCGGGCCGGTTGGGACGGCCGAGCGGGATGCCTCCCAGGGAGTCCATGAGCCGGCCCAGCGCCGCTTCCCGGCTGATGCCGGCCTCGTGGGCGATCCGGGCGACGAGGTTGTCGGCGGCCGAGGTCTGGACGAAGCCGGGCGAGACGGTGTTGACGCGGACACCGTGCGGGGCGACCTCGTTGGCCAGTCCTTTGCTGTAGGTGGTCAGGGCGGCCTTGGCGGCGGCGTAGGCCAGGGTGCCGTTCCACAGCGGCATGCGGCGCTGGATCGAGGTGACGTGCACGACCGCGCCCTTGCCTGTGGCGATCATGTGCGGGAGGAGCGCGCGGTCCAGGCGGACGGCGGCCAGCAGGTTCGTGTTCAGCTCCCTTGCCCAGTCGTCCTCGCCGAGCGTGGCGAATCCTCCTGCCGGCGCCTCGGAGCCGCCGAGGGTGTTGACCAGGATGTCAACGCCTCCCATGCGGGCGTCCACCTCGGAGGCGACGTGGGCGGCGCCCTGGGCGGTGGACAGGTCGGCGGTGATGAACGTCTTCTCCTCGACGTCGTCGGGGCGGCGGCGGGCGGTGACCAGCACGGTCGCGCCGGCTTCGGCGAGCCGCCGGGCGATCGCGGCTCCGGTGCCCTTGGTGCCGCCGGTGACCAGAGCGCGTCGGCCTTCGAGGGATTCACTGATGGACGTGGTCACGTTGTGCTCCGTTCCCGGGCGCGGGTATGCGAGGCGCCGCTCCCGTCACGACTGCTAAAATAGAAGCTACTAACTTCGACATTAGCAGTAACTGAGGGGATGGTCGCCGTGGCGAGCCGGATCAGGCTGGAGGACCGGGAGTGCCCGCTGTCCACGACGGTGGAACACGTCGGCGAGTGGTGGACACTGCTGATCCTCCACGACGCCTTCGACGGCTACACCCGCTTCGACCAGTTCCAGGAGAGCCTGGGCATCTCCTCCAGCATGCTCACCACCCGGCTGAAGACCCTGGTCGCGGACGGTCTGCTGGAGCGCCGGCCCTACCAGACCAGCCCCGTCAGGCACGAGTACGTCCTGACCGAACTCGGGCGCTCCCTGCGCCCGGTGATCGTCGCCCTGGCCGCGTGGGGCAACCACCGCCTCACGCCGACGGAACGCAGCATGATCCTCGTCGACGCGCACACCGGCGAGGAAGTCGAGCCCGTCGTCGTCGACTCCAAAACCGGCCGCCGACTCGACGACAGCGCCGCCTACGTCTTCACCGCGGGCCCCGCAGCCAGCGACGCGATGCGCAGCCGCTACGCGGCACGGCCGGCCGTTCCCGCGGAAGAGGCGAAAGTAGGCCCGTAAGTGGGTGACCTCGATGACCAGCTCGGCGTCATCGCGCGGCCGGGGCAGGAGCGGGGCGGTCCACTGCCGCGGCTGAAAGCGCCCCGCTGACGAACCGCGCCGACGAACCGCGCGGTGCCGTTCGTCGTGCGCGATGGTGCGCTGCCACTAATCGCTGAGGCCCTCTCAGGCGATCTCTCTTAAATGAGTAGTTCTGAGACCGTGTCCGAGATCTACAGCGGGCAGACGGGTAGGCCGGCTGCCAGGAAGGCGCGGTGGTCGTCGGAGAACTGGATGCCCGCGGGCCGGCCGGGGCCTCGGCGCACCGCCGCCATCCTGGACATCAAAAACGAAGACCAGGCCGCCGACGCCATCAACGCCCTCCTCGACCAGTACCCCGCCAAGCCCCGACTGGTCCGCCTGCCCGAACGCCGCTGGTCACTCCACGCCCAGGCCCCCGTTGACGCACAGCCAGCGCTACTGCTCCACCCGCTGCGGCACCCGGGTACGCGTCGCCACCCACAGAAACCGGAACGGGCGATGAGCCGAAGCAGAGAGAACCTCCGCCGACCAGGCAAGTCGCCACCGTGTGCAGTCGCCGGCAGGTGAGGTGGCCTCAGCGGCAAGGCCCCGGTCTCGAGGAGTTCGACGGCCCGTCCCCGGGTCATCCGCGGCCGGGGGCCTCAATCCACTTCCGACACCACGCCGTCCGTGTCCATGGCCCAGCTTCCGCTGTCGACGCCGTAGACCTTCTTGTCGTCGAGCCACTTCCAGGACATCTGTTGCAGGACCTGGTTGGCCCGGCGTTCCCAGACCGGACTGTGGTCCCAGCCCTCGACGCGGATCATCAGCTTGTCGGCACCCGGAATCGCCTTGTAGAGCTCCGGAACCGAGAAGTGCAGCACCGACCCCAGCTGCTCCGACGTGTTGGCGGTCGTGTCCTGGTCTCCGTAGACGATGCACACCGGCACAGCGGTGCCGAGCGTGGAGCCGTACGGCACGGTGCTCGTGTTCCAGCCCCACCAGTAGGAGTTGCGCCACCGCATGACGCCTTCGGGTGCCCCCGCGGTGGGGCCGCCCCACTTCTGGCCGGTGCTGTCGCAGTCCATGATGAGCTGCCACACGTGGTCGGCCAGCTCCTTGTCACTGATGGTGGCTTGCAGGCCCGCCTTGCTGGTCAGGTTCATCGGGAAGCCGAAGACCGCGGGCGGCTTGGACTCGGGCTGCGTCGGCAGACCCGTGCCGGGAGGCGGAGCGAAGGGCGCTTCGGGGTGCGTCGACCATCGGCCGGCCGGCGGGAAGATGGGCGCGAGAAGGAACATTCTCGCCACGTCCCCGGGATTCTGCAGCGCGTACGGACCCATCACGAACGCGGCCGCGGACCAGCCGACGAAGGAGACCTTCTCGTTGCTGCTCCGCGCCCTGATGAACTTGACGACGGTGGCCAGCTCGTCCCATTCGCTCTGGGAGTTGCCCAGTTGGTGCGGGTAGGGCGCGGTCGGGGAGCAGGTCCCCGTACCGGGATTGGTCTCCAGGAGGCCCCGCTGGGCGGGGTTGGCGTTGCACGGGTCCTCCATCTTCGGGCGGGGGGAGAGCCCGGAGCCCTGGAGGTCCATGACGAACACGTCGTAGCCCTTGCCCGCCAGGAACTGCGCCCAGCTGTAGCTGGTGTCCGGGTGCGGGGAGCCGCCCTTGGGAGGGAGCACGAGGTCGAAGCCGGGGAGGGCCGGAACGCTCCTGCCGTGGAGCATGAGCACCGGCTTGGGGGTGCCGCTGGATCCGACGGCCTGGTACTCCCGTACGAAGAGCTCGATCTCGTCGCCGAAGTTCGCCGGGATGGTCGACTTGTGCTTGACCTTGTGGTCGACGGTAGTCAGTTGCGGCATGGTCGCCTCCGATGGCTGTTCGCCCTGGGGAACGGCTGTTCCCGGGGGTGGTCAGCATCTCCGCCGTCCCAGGGCCGTACGGGGAGCCGGGGCGGTGGGGCGCTCGGATGGTGACTGATCGGGTGGGCGCCGCTCCTCCGATCGGCGGGGCGCACCCGGGGGAGCACTCTTCTCACTGCGCAGCGCGGCGCCGCCCAGCCTGCTGTACGGCCGGACGGCTCCGTGCTCTACCGGGCTGACGTGGCCGCCGTGTCGGGAGCGTGGACGTGCTGCGTGAGGAAGAGGGCTGCCCGGTCCAGCGCCTGGTCGGCCTCGTCGAGTACACCGGCGAAGGACTGGAACACGTGGGGTACGTCGGCGGTGATGTCGAGGATGACGTCCACCCCGGCCGCACGGGCGCGGGCGGCCGTGCGGGTGGAGTCGTCCAGGAGCATTTCGTCGGTGCCCGCCTGGAGGAGCATCGGCGGGAAGCCCGTCAGGTCGGCGAGGACGGCGGGGCTGAGCGTGGGCTGGTGCGGGTCGGCTCCCGCCAGGTACATGTCCCCGGTGTGTCCCAGGCTCTCGCGGGTGAAGAACGGGTCGATGCCCGCCTTGGTGTCCATGCTCTCGCCCGTCCGGGTGGCGTCGAGGCCGGGTGAGAAGGCCACGATGGCGGCGGGCATCGGGAGGCCGGCGTCGCGGGCGGCGAGGCAGGTGGTGACGGTGAGGCCGCCGCCGGCGGAGTCCCCGGCGAACGCGACGGTCGAAGGGTCCTCGCCGCTGTCGAGGAGGGCGCGGTAGCCGCTCAGTGCGTCTTCGATCGCGGCCGGGAACGGGTGCTCGGGGGCGAGCCGGTAGTCCAGCGAGTACGACCTGAAGCCGGTCCTGGCCACCAGGTGCCCCGTCAGTGACAGTGCGGTCTCGGGGGACCCGAACACGTAGCCGCCGCCGTGGAAGTACAGGATCGTCCCGGTGCGCGGGCCGTCTTCCGGCTCGATGTGCAGTGCGGGCCGGCCGCCGAGCGTCGTCTGCGTGATGCGGATGCCGTCCGGGACGGCCATCCGGGCCATCATCGCCCTGAATCCGGCTCGGATCGCCTCGACCGACTGGGGACCCTCGGGTCGGGGCTGCCGCAGCATCACGTTGACCTGCGCGCGCTGTTCCTTGCTCATGTGTGCTCCCACCGTCAGTAGATTCCTCGGCACTATATGCTGAGGCATGTAATGTAGACTATATGCCGTGGCATCTAAAGCAGGCGATGAGACGGTCGACCTCCCGGGCTTCTTCGCCGACCTCGTCCGATGCGAGACGCGTCTGTACAACGCCCTCAGCGACCGTCTCCGAGAGCGGCACGGGATCGTCACCTCGCAGTTCGAATTCCTGCGCTACCTCCGCGACCGTCCCGAATCCCGGGTGGCAGACCTGGCCGCCGAGTTCGCCGTCGGCATCGGGGCCACCAGCAAGGGCATCGACCGCCTGGAGAGACAGGGATGGGTTGCCCGCCAGCCGAATCCGTCCGATCGCCGGTCGTCACTGCTGACCCTGACCGACGACGGCCTGCAGTTGGTCGACGCGGCAGAACGGACCTTCACCGAGCGGTTGGCCGAGTTGATCCCGGATGCGCTCGCGGCGTCGCCCCTCACGGCCGCAGCGCAGGCCCTCTCGGAGCTGCGCTCCCTCCTGGAACGCGACCAGATCGGCACACCCACAGGCTGACGCGTTTCACCGCCTGGTCGAAACCGGCCACGTCCTGGTCAACCCCGGCGCACCATCAGGGCCCGCCCCGGACCGACGCCTCTTCGCTCCTCGGCGGACGGCTGCCCGTACGCCGTGACGACGGTGGCGGAGGGAACGCCGGGACGCACGATCCCGAGGCGCCCGGTGACGCCGATCGCGGCCGGCTCGGTCGTCAGTTCCACGCCCGCGAGCATGGCACACGCGCCGGCGAGCCGAGCCTTCCCGGGGCGTGGGCTGCCGGTGTTCCCGCCTCGGTGTTCACGCCTCGGTGTTCAGGCCTCGATGTTCCCGCCTAGGCGTTCCCGCTGCCCCGCTCGACCGGGATCCACAGCTGGGAGTCGGTCTCGGCGCCGATCTCGACCGGCTGCGTCCGCAGGAGCTCCGGGCCTGGCCGGCTCGTGTACCGGTTCGAGGGGAACCACTGCGTGAACACGTCTCGCCACAGCTCCTGAAGGGCACTCGGATAGGGCCCGTGGTTGTCGAAGACCGCCCAGGTCCCGGCCGGCACGTCGAGGGCGTCGAGCTCCTCGGCCGC
Source organism: Kitasatospora sp. NPDC097643 (assembly GCF_040302625.1). NCBI lineage: Bacteria > Bacillati > Actinomycetota > Actinomycetes > Kitasatosporales > Streptomycetaceae > Kitasatospora > Kitasatospora sp. NPDC097643. The sequence goes on from NZ_JBEOSA010000046.1 coordinate 35,775, forward strand.
CACCTCGGGACCGGTCACCACGCCGACCCAGTAGTCCGCCTCGGCGCCCTCCTCCCGGCTGTCGGTCAGGTACACCACCGCCGACAGGATCCCGTCCGGCTCCTGGCCGGCCAGCTCCTTCATCCGCGCGATTGCCTGCTTGTCCAGGCTTTCCAGGTGTGCCGCGGCGGCCGCGTTGAGCCCCTCGTGCACGAGCGGGACCTGGGCCTTCCTGCCGAGGACCCGGAAGGGCTCCTTCTCCACGATCCGGTAGCGCATGGGCGTACTTCCCTCGACGACGACCCGGAAGGACATGCGCGGCTGCGCGGTGAGCACCGCGCCCGTGCGCCGGGCCTCGCCCGGCCCGATGCCGTGCACCGACCGGAACGCCCGGGCGAACGCCTCGCCCGAGCTGTACCCGTACCGCACCGCGACATCGAGCAGCGACAGCTCCCCGGCCGACACCTCGGCCCCGGCGAGCGTCATCCGTCGCCGCCGCACGTAGACCGGCAGCGGCATCCCGGCGAGCGCGGAGAACAGCCGCCGGAAGTGGTACTCCGACACCGCGGCGATCCGGGCCACCTCCGCCATGTCGATCTCCCGGTCGAGGCATGCCTCCAGGTGGTCCAGCGCCTGATTCAGCCGCTCCAGCACGCGGATCCGTCCTTCCTTCTTGCGTCTCCACTGAGGAACGCCCACCCTGCCAAACAGAGACGAAGACAGGAGCGGCCGACCGAGGGGTCCGACAGCCCGACCGCGCAGCGTCGAGCCGCCCTGCTGGAGTAGAGAGGATCCGAGCGCGCCCCGCCCGACAGAACCGGTACGGGAATTGTCGGGCTGGAAGCCCCAGCCTTGCACGAGGCTGACGCCCATGACTGACGTTGAGGGGTTGTGCGAGCCGCGGTTCGAGGCAGTCCGGGCGGCCCTTGCGGCTTTGCTCGGCAAGGGCGACGTGGGTGCCTCGGCGGCCGTCTACGTCGACGGCGAGCCGGTGGTCGACATCTGGGGCGGGTACGCCGACGCGGACCGCTCCGTCAGCTGGGAGCGCGACACCATCACCGGCGTGAACTCGACGACCAAGAACATGACCGCCCTGTGCGCGCTGATCCTGGCCGACCGGGGCGAGCTCGATCTGTCCGCGCCGGTCGCCGCCTACTGGCCCGAGTTCGCCGCGGCCGGCAAGGAGAACGTGCTGGTGCGGCACGTGCTGTCGCACACCGCGGGGCTGCCGGACCTGTCCGGGCCGACGACGGTCGAGGAGCTCTACGACTGGGAGCGCGTGACGGCCGGGCTGGCCGCGCAGGCGCCCGCATGGGAGCCGGGAACGGCCGCCGGCTACCACGCGCTCACCTTCGGCTTCCTCATGGGTGAGATCGTCCGCCGCATCACCGGCCGCGGTCTCGGCGAGTTCTTCGCCGAAGAGGTGACCGAACCGCTCGGCGCTGACTTCCACATCGGGCTCTCCACCGAACACGACCACCGCGTCGCACCGCTCATCCCGCCGCCGTCACTGACCGACGAGTACGCCGCCGGCACACCGCTCGGACCGGACGGTACACGCCGGGAGAACACCGGTGTGGCGATCCGGGTCAAGCACGCCAACTCCCTGGCCTGGCGCCGTGCGCAGATCCCGGCGGTGAACGGTTTCGGCAACGCTCGCTCCGTCGCCCTGGTGCAGTCGGTACTGGCGAACCGGGGTTCGGCCGGCGGCGTGCGACTGCTGTCCCCCCGAGGTTGCGAGCCCGCGTGGCAGGAGGTGTTCCGCGGTGACGACCGCGTCCTGCGGACGCCGATGTCCTGGACGGTGGGCTTCGGCAAGTTCGGCAACACCTTCGGCTGGGGCGGCTGGGGCGGCTCACTGGTCGTGAGCGATCCCGGCTCACGCATGACGGTGGCCTACGTCATGAACCAGATGATCGACCGGGACCGGCAGGAGGACAACCGCGGCATGGAGATCGTGATGGCCGCCTACAGCGGACTGCGCTGAGCCGGTCACGCTCGACGGCCGCGGGTGTCCGGGTCAGTCGGTCGTGAGGGCGAAGGGGCCGTTGTTCCCGAAGACGAGCTCGGCGAAGTTCTCGCCGATGCGGCGGTGTCCTTCGGGGCTGGGGTGGATGGCGTCCGGCAGGGGGAGCTCGTCGTGGTCGTGCTCGCCGTAGAGGTCGAGTCCGTCGAGATAGTGGAGGTTGGGGTCCTCGGCGGACCGCTGCTCGACGATGCCGGCGACGACATCGCGGACGATCGTGAGCGTCAGCCGTCCGGCGGCGGTCTCGGCCGGATCACCGGTGGCCCTGAACCGGAGGGTTCCGCTGGAGAGGTCCGGCATGAGGGGGCCCGGGGTGTTCTCGTGGGTCGGGCACAGGATGGGGGAGACCAGGAGCAGGGGGGTGGTGGGGTGGCCCTCGCGGATGGTGTCGAGGAAGCCGTGGATGGCGGGGGCGAAGGTGCGCAGGCGCATGGCGTCGCCGTTGACGACGTTGATGCTGAGCTTGACGCTGATCAGGTCCGCGGGGGTGTCACGCATCGCGCGCGCGGTGAAAGGGTCCACCATCGCGCTGCCGCCGAATCCGAGGTTGATCAGCTCCACCCCGCCGGCGGACGCGGCCAGGGCGGGCCAGGTGGTGCTGGGGAAGACGGCGTTCGAGCCGTGGCTGATGGAACTGCCGTGGTGCAGCCACACCCGGCGCCCGGTCTCCTGGGCCGGCTCCACGGGGCTGTCGGTGCGCAGGGCGATCACCTCGGTGATCTCGGCGTGCGGGAGCCAGATCTCGATGTCCTTCTCGCCGACGGGCAGGTCGGTGAAGCGGGCGACGCCCGCGGGGCCCGGGGTGAATTCCGCGGTCTGGGTCTGCATGTCGGTGATCGTGTGGAGGTTCCCGCCGTCCACGGTGGCCCGGGCGGTGATCCGGCCGTCGACGAGCAGGTCGTAGACGCCGTCCGGCGGGGGCGGGAAGCCCTGGTAGACGCGCTTGGTCGGCAGGGTGACCAGGTCGACGGTGGTGGCGCTGGTACGGAAGGCCAGCCGGACACCGGAGGGCTGGGCCTCGGCCACGGCCAGCCGGTCGTCGGGAATCTGGCGGCGCGCCCAGGCCGGTAGCCGGTGCGGCAGCAGGCCGTGGGCGGTCTCTTCGACGTCGAGGTGTCCGCGCAGGAAGTCGGCGGTGAGGGGGGTGGTGATCAGGGTCTGTTCGGTGCTCATTGCCTCACGCCTTTTGCTTCCGGGGTGTCGGGTCGGGGTGGGGTGGGGTGGGGTGTCGGGGTGGGGAAACCGTCGTGGGTGCCAGCCGGCCGGTCAGGGGGTGGACCGGCTCCGCAGTGCGGTGTCGAGGAAGTCCAGGGTCCAGGCCCAGGACTGCTGTGCGGCGATGTCCGTGTGGTCGAAGGCGCCGGCCGCCTCCAGGGTGGCGTAGCCGTGGAAGACGCTGCCCAGCATGCGGACCGCGTGCGTCTGGTCCGGCTCGGCCAGGTCGTAGCCGCGCAGGATCGCCCGTGTCATCTGTGCGTGCCGGACGCCGGCGCTGGCTGCGGCGGTCTGCGGGTCGAGTCGGTACCGGGCTGCTTCGTACCGGCCGGGGTGTGCTCGGGCGTAGTCCCGGTAGGCGTTCGCGAAGGCGGTCAGGGCGTCCCTGCCCGCGCGCCCGGCCACGGCGTCGGCCACCCGGTCGGCGAGTTCCTCCAGCGCGAGCAGCGCGATCCGGGTCTTGAGCTCGTGGGAGTTCTTCAGGTGCGAGTACAGGCTCGCCGGCTTCACGTCGAAACGCCGGGCGAGCGCGGACAGGGTCACCTGGTCGAAACCGGCCTCATCGGCGAGCTCCGCACCAGCCAGCGTCAGCCGCTCCGGGCTCAGTCCTGCCCGAACCATCACCATCGCCTACTCTCGGCATCCCTATGGCCAGTACACATCTACCTATAGACTATAGGCAAATGCCGTATCACTTTAGGATTTGCCGCGCTGGCCTCCGAGAAGGATCGGAACGGCCAGTAGCAACAACAGGCCGAGCTCACCTCCGCCCTGCACGGCGCCTACCATCCGCGCCTGGCGAGTAGGCCGCGTGCCGGGCTCCGATCCCCGGGCGGGCAGACTGGCGGCATGGCGGATGCGATCGAATGGCTGCTGCTCAGCTACCGGATTCCCACCGAACCGACCCGGCTGCGGGCCGGGGTGTGGCGGCGGTTGAAGGCCTTGGGTGCGGTGTACCTGCAGAACTCGCTGGCGGCCCTGCCGGCCTCCCCGGAGGCGGAGCGCGCGCTGCGGGTGCTGCGCAACGACATTGGCGAGATGGGCGGCACCGCTCAGCTGCTGCGGGCCGAGGCGCTGGCCGGGCAGGGCGAGGTGGTCGCCGCGTTCAACGCGGCCCGGGACGAGGAGTACGCCGAGGTGCTCGGCCGCTGCCGGGACTTCCTGGCGGAGATCGAGGAGGAGACCGCCGAGGAGCACTTCACCTACGCCGAGCTGGAGGAGAACGACGAGGACCTGGCGAAGCTGAAGTCCTGGTTCGACAAGATCCGTGCCCGTGACCGATTCGGCGCCACCCGCCAGCAGGAGACCGCCGAGCAGCTGCAGGCGTGCTCGGCCGCTCTGGAGGGCTTCGCCGAGCGCGTCTACGCAACTGAGACCGATTATGCGTGAGAGAAGAAATCTAACGGTGGTTACTCTCAATGCGTGACGAGAGAAGAATCTGAGGGTGTCGGGGTGCCCCGCGCGGCGCTGCTGCGGCGGGGCTTCGCCCTGGAGTACGCCACGCTGGGCTGGAACGTGGTCGGCATCGTGGTGCTGGCCGTCGCGGCGATCGCCGCGAAGTCGGTGGCGCTGGCCGGCTTCGGCCTGGACTCGCTGATCGAGATCGGCGCCTCCACGGTGGTGGTCTGGGAGCTGTCCGGCACCGGTGAGGAGCGCCAGAAGCGTGCGCTCAAGCTGATCGGTGTGGGCTTCGCGCTGCTGGCGGTGTACCTGCTGGTGCAGTCCACCTGGGTGCTGGTGGCCGGCTTCCGCCCGCACCACTCGGTGCTCGGGATCGTCTGGACCGCGATCACCGCAGTGGTGATGTTCACCCTCGCGTTCGGCAAGGCCCGCACCGGCGCGGCCCTGGACAACCCGGTCCTGAAGACCGAGGGCCGCGTCACCCTGATCGACGGCCTGCTGGCCGCCGCCGTGCTGGTCGGTCTGGTTCTCAATGCTCTGGCCGGGCTCTGGTGGGCCGATCCGTTGGCCGGGTATGTGCTGGTCTACTACGCGGTGCGCGAGGTGAAGGAGATCTTCTCCGGCGACCACTGAGCGCCGCCGACCGCGCGCGAAGGGCCCCGGCGACCACCGGGGCCCTTCGGCGTCCCGGGGCCCTTCGCACCACCACAGTGATCGCCTGCAGGGCCGGGTTTCGGCGGAAGATCGGATGAGCCGGTCGGCTGGGGACTACCGTCCGCCGCGTGCCGGTGGAGTTTCTGACTGATGGGCAGGCCGGGGCTGACGGCCGGTCAGCACCCGGTCCGGCGCCGCCCCCGTGCTTGCCCGCCTCCCGGCCGCCCTGGGCCTCAGCTGCCGCACGCGCAGCCGGCGGCGGCCTTCGCCTCGGCCGGGCCCTGGGCCGGGTCGATGGCCTGCTCGTCGGAGGTGCAGCAGGCGGTGGTGCCACAGCAGGCGTCCGGCGCGGCGGCGCCCTTGCCGAGGGTGTCGGCGTCGCCCTTGACGACGTACACCTCCCACAGCTCCTTGCCCGGTCCGTGGACCCAGACCTTGTCCTGGAGCGCATAGCAGCAGGAGGTGTCGTTCTCCTCGAAGGTGGCCAGGCCCGCGTCCTTGAGGCGGGTGGTGGCGGCGGTGACCTGTTCGGTGGTCTCGACCTCGACGCCGAGGTGGTCCAGGCGGGTGTCCTCGCCGGTCTCGCCCTCGATGAGGACGAGCTTGAGCGGGGGTTCGGCGATGGCGAAGTTGGCGTAGCCGGGGCGGCGCTTGGCCGGCTCGGTGCCGAACAGCTTGGAGTAGAAGGCGATCGAGCCTTCGAGGTCGGCGACGCGCAGGGCGAGCTGAACACGGGACATGGCGGTCTCCCCGATCCGAGATCCTTGTTTCGACGTCTGTCGATACAGCGAGCTTGCCTCTCTGAATAGATGACTGTCAACATAGGCGTATGTCGAATCTGGAATTGCCGGTGCTCGGCCAGGACGATGCGTCGGCGTGCTGCTCGCCGATGGTCCGCGAGTCACTCGGGGAAGAGACCGCCGCCGACCTGGCGAAGATGTTCAAGGCCCTGTCGGACCCGGTCCGGCTGCGGCTGCTGTCCCTGATCGCCTCGCACGAGGGCGGCGAGGCCTGCGTCTGCGACCTGACCGGCCCGTTCGACGTCTCCCAACCGACCATCTCCCACCACCTCAAGGTGCTCCGCGAGGCCGGCCTGGTCGGCTCCGAGCGCCGCGGCACCTGGGTCTACTACTGGGTCCTGCCCGCCGCGCTCGCCCGGCTGTCCGCCCTGCTCCAGGCCCCGGCCGACAACACCGCGGGGAGCGCGAGATGACCGAGATGGCTCCGCTCGGGCGCCGGGCCGCGGTCGAGCTCGTCGGCACCGGCGCCCTGGTCGCGGTCGTGGTCGGCTCCGGCATCCAGGCCACCAAGCTCTCCCAGGACGTGGGCGTGCAGCTGCTGGCCAACTCCCTGGCCACGGTGTTCGGCCTCGGGGTGCTGATCGCTCTGCTCGGCCCGGTCTCCGGCGCGCACTTCAACCCGGTGGTCACCCTGGCGGCCTGGTGGACCGGCCGCCGTGACGGCGACGGCCCGACCCTGCGCGAGGTCGCCGCCTACCTGCCCGCGCAGATCCTCGGGGCGATCGGCGGGGCGGTGCTGGCGGACGCGATGTTCGCCGAGCCGCTGGTGCACTGGTCCACCCACGACCGATCGGCGCCGCACCTGTGGCTGGGCGAGGTCGTCGCCACCGCCGGGCTCGTCCTGCTGATCTTCGGCCTGGCCCGCGCCGGCCGCGCACACTTCGCCCCGGTCGCGGTCGCCTCCTACATCGGCGCCGCGTACTGGTTCACCTCCAGTACCTCGTTCGCCAACCCCGCCGTAACGATCGGCCGCGCGTTCACGGACACCTTCGCCGGCATCGCCCCCGCCTCCGTGCCGACGTTCATCGGCGCCCAGCTCGTCGGCCTGGTGGTCGGTGTCGCCCTGGTCGCCGTGCTGTTCGGCCGCCCCACCGTGGCCGCCGCCGAGGACGTCGTGGTCCCGCACGGCGAGCACCACCCCACGGCCACCGGCCGCTGAATCCCCGTCCCACCCCTGCCCCGAAGGAAGAACCCGTGAGCACTCCCGCCGTCCCGTCCGTGCTGTTCGTCTGCGTCCACAACGCCGGCCGCTCCCAGATGGCCGCCGCCTTCCTCACCCGCCTCGGCGCAGGCCGGATCGAGGTCCGCTCCGCCGGCTCCGCCCCGGCCGACGCCGTGAACCCGGCCGTGGTCGAGGCCCTGGCCGAGGTCGGAATCGACATCTCCGCCGAGGTGCCCAAGGTGCTGACCGTTGAGGCGGTGCAGGCCTCCGACGTGGTGATCACCATGGGCTGCGGCGACGCCTGCCCGTACTTCCCCGGGAAGCGGTACCTGGACTGGAAGCTGGAGGACCCGGCCGGCCAGGGCGTCGAGGCCGTGCGCCCGATCCGCGACCAGATCGAGCAGCTCATCCGCGGCCTGCTCGCCGAACTCGGCATCGAGGCCGCCGCATGACCACCCCCTCGGTGGCCGTCGCCGCGATGCTCCCCGAGCACGCCGACCAGGTGCTGGCGATCTACCAGGCCGGCATCGACGGCGGCGACGCCACCTTCGAGACCACCGCGCCGACCTGGGAGGCCTTCGACGCCTCCCGGCTCGCCGAGCACCGCCTGGTCGCCCTCGACGGCGACCGGGTGCTGGGCTGGGCCGCCGTCGTGCCGGTCTCCGACCGGTGCGCGTACGCCGGGGTGGTCGAGCACTCCGTCTACGTCCACCCCGACGCCCGGTGCCGCGGTGTCGGCCTGGCGCTGCTGGAGGCACTGCTGGCCTCCACCGACGCCGCCGGGATCTGGACCGTGCAGTCCGGCGTCTTCCCGGAGAACACCGCCAGCCTCGCCCTCCACGTCAAGGCGGGCTTCCGCGTGGTCGGCACCCGCGAACGCCTCGGCAAGCACGGCGGACGCTGGCGCGACGTCGTCCTCATCGAGCGACGCAGCCCCGCCGTCTCCTGACCCGCCGGACCGCTGGGACGGACGGCGGTGCGGCCACCGCCAGGACGGCGAAGAACATCGCGCCCGTCCCGGTGGGGTCGTAGATGCCTTCAGGAGACTTGTGCGCGACCCGTCAAGGTTGGGTAACGGCCGACCCGACTTCTTGTCCGCTGAATTGTTAGCGTTAACACTCTCTCCAGAGCGAAACAGTGACGCCACCTCCGGTTCAGCCCACACCGCTGCCCGGACCCACCCGCCCGGTGGCACTGCAGATCGACAGGAGATGTCCATGCCCGCGCTTCGCGCACGGCTGTCGGCGATGGCACTCGCCGTCTGCCTGCTCTTCACCGGCCTGGCCGCGGCCGCCTCCCAGCAGGCCGCGGCCGCCGCTCCCGGCTACCTGATGGTGCACTTCATCGGCGAAGGTTCGACCGGTCAGCAGATGTACCTCTCGCACAGCACGGACGGCGTGCACTGGAACGACCTCAACGGCGGCGGGATGGTCCTGCGCTCCACCGTCGGTACGCAAGGCGTGCGCGACCCCGCACTGGTGCGCTCGCCCGACGGAAGCCGGTACTGGATCATCGCGACCGACCTGTGCATCGGCTGCGGGCAGAACTGGGACCAGGCCGTGAACAACGCCAGCCGCAACCTGGTGGTGTGGGAGTCCACCGACCTGGCCACCTGGTCCCAGCCGTGGCTGCTCAACGTCGCCGGCGCGATCCCCGACGGCCGCAACGCCTGGGCGCCCGAGGCGATCTGGGACCCGGCGAGCAGCAGCTACGTCCTGTACTGGGCGACCAACGCGACCCTCAACGGCGTACTGAAGCACCGCATCTACGCCGCCCGCACGTCGGACTTCCGCACCATCACCACCCCGCAGGTGTACATCGACCGCCCCGGCACCCAGAACATCATCGACACCCAGATCATCGAGGTGCCGTCAGGCGTCGGCTCCTTCCGCTACGTGCGGGCCTCCGGTGACGGGCAGATCACCCTTGAGGGCAGCGACTCGATCCTCGGGACGTGGACCGACCTCGGCAACCTCTCCGGCATCGGCCTCACCGGCTCCCAGGTGGAGGGCCCGATGTGGATGAGGTTCAACGGCACCGACAAGTGGGCGCTCTACCTCGACCAGTACGCCAGCAGTGGCGGCTACATGCCGGTCCTGACCACCGACCCGTCCAACCCGGCCGTCTACCAGCGGCAGGCGTCGGGCGACTACGACATGGGCGGCACGAAGAAGCGCCACGGCTGGATCCTCAACCTGACGGCCGCCGAGGAGAGCCGCGTGCTCGCCCGCTGGACCGACACCCCCGCCCAGCGGCTCCAGTCGTTCAACTTCCAGGACCGGTACGTGCGGCACACCAACTTCGACGCGCGCATCGACCCGAACGTCAGCCCCGTCGACGACTCCCGGTTCCGGCTGCGCCCGGGCCTCGCGGGCAGCGGCACCGTCTCGTTCGAGTCGGTGAACTTCCCCGGGTACTTCCTGCGGCACTCCGACTACGACTTCCAGTTGGTCCACAACGACGGCAGCAGCCAGCTCGCCGAGGACGCGACCTTCCGTCAGGTCGCCGGGCTCGCCGACCCGACCTGGTCGTCGTTCCAGTCGTACAACCACCCCGACCACTACATCCGGCACTACGCGTACGAGTTGAAGCTCGACCCGATCACCACCGCGACCGGACGTGGTGACGCCACCTTCCGCGTGACCAGCTGACCCGACCGGGATGCCGGCGCCTCCGAGGAGAGCGCCGGCATCACCCTTCTCTGCCCGCACCAGGAAGCACCCCGATGAAACGTTCATGGCATGCCCTGCTGGCGTCCGCGATCGTGGCGGCGACGACCGTGCCCGTGGCCCTGGCGCCGACCGGCGCCGTCGCGGCCGACGGTGACATCACCGCGTCGATACTCGCCAACAGCGACGTGGTCCTCGGCGGAAACGCCGTCGTGAACGTACCGCCCGGGTCGCACACCTACTCAGGGGTGATCAGCGGGCAGGGGTCCTTGCGGGTCTCCGGCACGGGCACCTTGATCCTCACCAAGGACAGCACCTTCACCCTGCCCGGCTCCCAGCAGGGCCAGTCCGTCAGCATTCCCGGCGGGAACCACCCCTATGTGGTCGTCAGCAACCCCGACCGTCCGGCGATCACCGTCGACGCCGGCGCCACCCTGCAGTACGGCAACGGTGGAACCACGGGCCTGATCGGCGCCTTCCCCTACAACTCGCCCGGATACCCGCAGAACCAGGACAACATCCGGGTGGACGGCACGCTCAACCTGTCGCTCACGCGGCTGTTCAACCTGGGCACCATCAGCGGCTCCGGGACGATCTTCCAGCCCCGCAACATGTGGGGGACGCTCCAGCTGTGCGGAAGCAGTCCCTTCTCCGGGGTGCTCGACATCGGCACCGGCGCCAACTACGCCGCCACCACCTGCGCGGCCGACCTGCCGAACGCCAAGGCCGTCCTCAACCGCGGCTCGTGGATCATCGACACCCCGCTGAACCAGACGGTCGTCCAGCGCCAGAACTTCTACAGCCGCGAATACGGCAACGACGTCAACGTCCACTCCCGGCCCGGCAGCAAGGTGGTCCTGACGGGCACCTACAGCTACAGCGACAACACCGGCACGGCCTCGCCGGGGCTGAGCAACGGCAACCTCAACCTGGTACCGGTCGCCCACCAGTTGAACAAGCGCGGCACCAACATCGAAGGTGCGGACGTCCAGTGGGGGGACGGCACCACCCACCAGATCTTCATGCCGGGCACGGCCGAAACCGCGTACATCAACCTGCACGCCAACTCGCAGCGCTCGCGGCTGACCTTCGACTACAACGGCCCGGTCACCCTCGGCCTGCCCATCGGCGGCGGGAAGTACCACGACACCCTCGCCGCCCCCGGGGCGGGCGACATCGTCATCGCCGGCACGTCCGGGAACGACGTCACCTTCGCCGCCGCGCAGTTCTACGACGGCTCCACCACCGTCCAGCGGGGTGCCACGCTGCGCCTCGGATCCGGGACGGCAGGAGCGGACGGAAGTCTCTACACGAAGGGCGCTCTCGACGCGATCAGCGACGAGGGCTCGCTGATCATTCAGAACGTCCGGACGCCCGTCACCCTCCCGGCGGTGTCCGGCTCCGGATCGGTCACGCAGAACGGCACCGCGACGACGACGCTGACCGCCGCCTCCTACACCGGCGCCACCACCGTGGCCAAGGGGACGCTCGCGGTGGCCGGTGCCTCGCTCGCCTCGTCCAGCGGGGTCGCCCTCACCGATGCGTCCGCGGTCCTCGACCTCGGCGCGGCGAAATCGACGACGCTGCGCAAGCTGGAGGTCGTCACCGGCGCGAAGATCATCCTGCCCGGCGGGGTCCAGAACTTCACCGTGGGCTCGCAGGACACCGCGCTCTCCGGCGACACCCTCAGCGTGGGAGGAACGGCCTTCTCGGTCGCCCGCACGGCCGGTCACATCGAGCTGACGGCCACGACGGCGGCCGTCGAATCCGCCTCTCCGCCGACAAGCTCCACGAACGGGGTCCCCGTCCAGGCCGACCCTTCGGCCCCGACGGGGTCCACCGACAGCACGGCCGCCACCCGCCCGGGCGGTACGGCCTGGGGGACGCTCGCTCCGGTCGCCGCCGCCCTGGCGGCCGCGGCCGGTCTCGTCCTCCTCGCCCTCAGGATCCGGCGCAGACACGGGCCCATCGGCCGCCACCGCCCGCGCGGCCACTGACACCAGCCCACCAAAAGCACTTCGCACGGGTACGCGGGTTGGTAACGGCACATCACCCTCGCCATGCTCGCCCACGCGTTCCTGGCCGTGATGGCCGGCCACGCACTGAGCTGGTCGCGGTGGCGCCGCCGTCACCAGGCACAAGCCCGCCACTGTCACTACATGCGGCGCGGTCACCCGGTGGTGGAACGGTCCGGCAAAGACCGCCCCCACCCTCCTCCGCATCACTGCACTCCCCACTCCCAGAGCGTTGACCAGCAGGAATGGAGATACCCGGCTGGAATGCTAGGAGCAGGCGTTCCACGGGTCTCCGGGGACCCAGTTGCCATGGAGGCCGAGAGGGATTCGTACGGGAAGGTGGATGCGGGCGACCGGTTCGCCCGTGAAGTCCTGGGCCGAGAGGATCACCAGATCCGCCGCGCCGCGCTCGGCGTCATGCGCGTACGCCATCACGTATCCGTCGTCCTCGGCGAGGGACGACTCCGCGGGGACGAACACGCCCTCGCCCACAGCCCCGAACCGGCCGAACTCATGCGCCTCAGTCGTGCCGCGTACCAGGTCGTGCTTGAGCAGTGCACTGCTGAACCCCTCGTTCGGCCGCGGGTCCCCGGGGCCGGTCGGCGGCGCGTAGAGCTCGACCGCGGCCGAGTACCCGTACCGGTGGGAGCGGGCGACACAACGGGAGTCGACCCGCGGAAACTCCTGGATACGGTCGTCCAGCCGGTCTTCCCGGACCTTTCCGGCGACCAGGTCGACCCGCCAGCGGTCCAGGGTGGGACGGCTGGTACCGAAGTCCCTGATGTTGAAGCCCTCGGGGTGCCGGACGATATCGATGACCACGTCCGTGCCGTCGTCGTAGGCGTTGAGCGTGTGCCCCACCAGGCTGGGGGCGACCTCGAACCAGCGCACCTCGCCGCCCGTGCGTGGCATCACGCCCACCCGTGCCTGGTGGGATTCGTCCCAGACGAAGGGGACTCCGGTCGGCAGCTGGGCGGCGCTGAACACCACGGGCGCGTCGAAGAGGACCACATGGTGTTCGGTCAGCGCGAAGTCGTGCATGTAGGGATTCCCGGGCGTATGGATCAGAGTGGTCCGCTCCACCGTGCCGGATTCGTTCATGACGATGTGCTGGACGTACTGCGAGCCGTACAGGAAGGCGAGCGAGTGCAGCTCCCGGGTGTGCGGGTCGAAGACGGAATGGGCGTTGGAGCTGTAGCCCTCGGGAGTCGCCCCCAGGTCGCAGGGGCCTACCGTGTCGAGGTCGTAGCTGAGTTCGTAAGGGCGGATCCCGCCCTCCAACAGGGCGAACGTGCGGCCCGCGAGCCCCGCGACCTGTACATTCGGCGCCATGTCCAGCCGCTCGTCGACGGGAGTCCCCCGGCGTGGCTCCCCCAGCCGGTCGGCGACGGAGGATGATCGCACCCAGCGGTTGCGGTACCACTCGGCACGGCCGTCGCGGATGCGGACGCCGTGCACCATGCCGGGGCCGAGCGTCCAGATGTGGGCGACAGGGTCGTCGATACCAAGCGGATTGGGACCGTTTCGCAGATAGCGGCCGTTGAGGTGGGCCGGGATCCGGCCGGTGACCGGCAGGTCGAACGCGGTGACCTCCTCGGTGACCGGTGCGAAACTTCCCGACAGATAGCGGTTGATCGTCATGGCGTCCGTCCTTGTCCCTGCTCGGCGGCGAGGAATGCCCGTCCCACCGCCGTCATCAGTGTGTCGAAGCGGCGGGCTGCGGCCTCCGGCGGGAAGTGGCCCGCGATCTCCAGGCTCACCGCCCCGTGTGCCGCCGCCCACAGGATCTTTGAGATCTCATACGCGTCTCCCGGCCCGAACACGCCGGAGTCGATGCATGCCTGAACAGCAGCCACGGAGGCGTCGAAGGCGCTCTCGGCCGCACCCAAGGCCTCGGCACTCGGCTGGAATCCGGGGACCGCCTGCTCGAACATCACCCGGTAGTAGGCCGGCTCGGCAAGTGCGTGTGCGCGGTAGGCGGCCGCGAGATCGTTGAGTCGAGTCAACGGGTCCTCTGCCCGCGAGGTTTGCTGCTGCACCCGCCGCAGGCGGGCGAACCCCTCCCGGTAGAGCGCATCGACCAGGCCTTCCTTGCCGCCGAACATGGTGTACAGGACCTTGGTCGAGGCGCCGATCCCGGTGGCGATCCGCCGCATCGTCAGCGCGGCCGGCCCCTCCGTGACCAGCAGGTCTATGGCGTGGTCAAGGATCGTGGTGCGTACGGCCGTTTGCCCGGTGCGTTGAGCTTCCTGGTAAGGCGTGTTCACGGAAACACCGTATCCCATGGGTAACGTTGTTACCCAACTTTTTGAGGAGCTCGCCGACGGCCCCACGCACCACGGAAGTACTCGACCACATCGACGTCTTCCTCGACGACCGGCCGTCCTCCTTCGACCGCCGGCTGGAGTCCAAGCTCGACGGCCTCGCGGCCGGCATCCGGCGGGACGTCCAGGACTGGGCCCGGACCCTGCACGACGGCGGCCCCCGGTCCCAGCCCCGGGACGTGGCAACCGTCTGGGGCTACCTCAACCGACTGCGGCCGGTACTGCTGGAATGGTCGAACCGCTACGACCACCTGCGCGAGGTCACCCGCGACGACGTCCTCGCCCACCTGGCCACCGTCCACGGCTCGCGGCGCAAGCACACCCTGGTCGCCCTGCGGTCGCTGTTCGCGCGGGCGAAGAAGAACGGCACGATCTCCACAGGGTCCGCAGGTCGGGGGTCATTGCCGGCGGGCGACCCAGTCGGGAGCCGCGGGCGCGGGCGGCGGCCAGGCCCTCGTTGGTGCCCTGGACGATGAGTTCGCGGATGAACTCTGCCAGGGCGGCGAAGACGTGGAAGACGAGGCGACAGATGACAGATTCCTCGGGGGTGGCGCGGTCCTGGTTCGGGCCCCTGGCGGAACCAGAGCACGTGATCTCGGTGCTACTTCCGCCGGATCAGCGACCGCTGTTAGCGTGCCATCCATGATCAAGGGCAACTTAGCGAGTCGAATAGGCCGGATGGCGGGGGACAGTAGGCCGGAGCGCGTGCTGGTCGCCGCCAGTTTCGTCAACCGAGTCGGCAATGGTCTGTTCAACGCGGCGTCAGCGCTCTATTTCACCTTGGTCGTGGGCCTGCCCGCGGTGCAGGTCGGTGCCGCGCTCACCATCGCCGGAGTGATCGGTCTGTGCGCGGGGATACCAGGCGGGCATCTCGCAGATCGGCGAGGGGCTCGAACGATCATGATGTTGGCCCTCGCGGTCCAGGCCGTGTCGATGGCGGCCCTCGTCCTCGTCGAGAGCTGGGCCGCGCTCACGATCATCGCGACGGTCGACCAGATCGCCGCGGCGGTTGGTGGGGCGGCGTGGGGCGCGCTGGTGGTCCGGGTCGGGGGTGAGCGCCCGGCCCTGTTCCGTGCCAAGCTGCGCACGTTCGTCAACCTGGGCGTCGTCCTGGGAACGGTGGGTGCGGGGCTGGCGCTGGCCGCGAACACCCGCGGCGCCTATGTCACGCTGATCCTCGGCAACGCGGCGAGCTTCGCCCTGTGCGCGGTGCTTCTGCTCCTGCTGCCCCGCTATCCGGTACTGGCAGCACCACCGCAACAGCGGCGCTGGCCCGTCCTCGCGGATCGTCCCTTCCTCGCGTTCACCGCCCTCTACGGGGCCATGGGACTGCAGTACCCGGTGGTCTCACTACTCCTGCCGATCTGGATCTCCGAGCACACCGAGGCGCCGCGCTGGACGGTGGCCGCGCTGTTCGCCGTCAACTCCCTGTTCTGTGTGCTGATGCAGACCAGGATCGGCTCGCGTATCGAGACCCCGCACGATGGCGGCCTGGCGTTTCGCACGGCGGGGCTGCTCTTCCTCGTCAGCTGCCCGATGATGGCACTGGCGGCGTACACCCCTGTCTGGGCGGCGGCGGGACTGGTCCTGGCCGCGATCTTCGTCCACAGTCTGGGAGAGGTTTGGGAGTCATCGGCGGCCTTCGCCCTGGGCTTCGGTCTTGCCCCCGACCACGCACAGGGCCAGTACCAAGGTGTCTTCGGTCTCGGCTTCAGCGCGGGCCAGGCTCTCGCCCCCGCGATCCTCACCACGGTGGTACTCGGCCTCCGCACGACAGGCTGGCTGCTGCTGGCGATGTTCTTCGCGGCACTGGGCGCTGTCGGTCCATCTCTTGCCCGCTGGGGCATGCGGACCCGGCCGCAACCAGGTGTTGCTGCGGAAGTGACGGGATGACCGCGAGTTAGGTGTCAGAAGCCTTCTACCTCGTCGTCCTCGTCCAGCTCCGGCGCGTCCGGGTCGCGCAGCGGGCGCAGGCGCCGACGGACGGGACGCCGGCGGTGACGCTGTAGCGGCCGAGCAGGTTGACCAGCGTCGCCACCAGATCGCCCGGCAGTGCCGGGTCCGCTCGGCGGCGAAGTGGATCACTGTGCTAGCCGATCATGATCGCTCTCGCCGATAACCGCTGTACCGATGTTCCCCGAGGCCGGATGCACACCCGGCTACTGCTATCGGCTTGTCTGTTCCTGAGTCACCTCGGGGGCTGAGCCTGCTCGTCGATCCGTCGCCTCGGCTTCGGATGCGGCCTCGGATGCGGCCTCGGATGCGGGGGCCTGCGTCCCCGGGCGGCCGGGCAGGAGCAGGCACAGCGGGAGGGCAAGGGCGGTGAGGGCCACCGACCACCGGAAGGCGTCGTCGAAGCCGTTGGCCAGAGCGGCCGGCGCGGCCAGGGCCGCCGGGGCGTGGGCGTCGCCGGTGGTGTGCTGGAGGACGACGGTGAGGACGGCGATGCCCACGGAGCCGCCGATCTGCTGGGCGATGCGGGTGATGATGCTGGCGTCGGGGATCTCCTGGTGGGCGAGGCCGATGTAGGCGGCGCCGCTGAGCGCGATCATGGCGGCGCCCATGCCGATGCCGCGGACGAGCAGGGCGACCATGAGCGGGATCGTGCCGGTGCCGGCGGTGTCTGCGGTGACGAAGGCGAACGGCACGGTGGCTGCGGTCACGACGGCGAAGGCGGCGAGGGCGACCGGGCGGGGGCCGAAGCGGTCGGTGCAGGTGCCGGCCAGGGTGCGGGCGAGGAGCGCACCGACGCCCTGGGGGATGAGGAGCAGTCCGGCGCCGAGGGCGTCCTGGCCGCGGACCTGCTGGAAGTACAGCGGCAGCAGCATCATCGGCCCGTACAGGGCGACGCCGCCCAGGAAGAGGAGGGTGGCGGCGGCGGCCGGCGTGCGGTGGCGGAGGAGTCGCAGGTTGACCAGGGCGCCGGTGGGGCGGGTCAGGGACCGGGCGGTGAAGCCGCCGACCAGGGCGAGGCCGCCGAGCAGCGGGACGAGGACGGTGGCGCCGGCGAAGCCCGTACGGCCCTCGACCCGGGAGAGTCCGTAGATGAGGGCGGCGACGCCCGGGGAGAGCAGGAGCAGGCCGACGACGTCCAGGCGGGCGCGCGGGCGGTCGGGTGCGGGCCGGTCGTCGGGCAGGTTGCGCCGGGCGAGGTGGCCGCCGAGGACGCAGAAGGGGATGTTGACCAGGAACATCCAGCGCCAGTCGGCCAGGTGCAGGATGAGGCCGCCCAGGACCGGGCCGAGGATCGGGCCGAGCGCGGTGGGCACGGTGATGACGGCCATGACCTTGCCGATGCTGCGGCCCTTGGCGGCCTGCATGATCAGCGTGACGGTGAGCGGCATCATGATGCCGCCGCCCGCGCCCTGGACGACGCGGAAGGCGATGAGGCTGGTCGCGTCCCAGGCCAGCGCGCTCAGGATCGAGCCGAGCAGGAACACGCCGAGCGACGCGATCCACAGCCGCCTGCCGCCCAGCCGTGACTGGGCCCATCCGGCGAGCGGGATGGTGACGAACACCGCCAGCAGGTAGCCGGTGCCCACCCACTGGATGGTGGACAGCGGGGCGTCGAGGTCCTTCGCCAGGTCGCCGAGGGCGACGCTGACGATGGTGGTGTCGAAGACGACGGCGAGGGCGCCCACGATGACGGCGATCGCGATGCGCCACACGGCGGGGTCCGCGCCGTCGGGGTCGGTGCGGTTGGGGTCGGTGCGGTCGGGAGTACTCACGAGCAAGCAACCACCTTTAGATACAGAGCTCTATCTTACGGTGCCCAGAGTAGGGCGCTAGAATAAGAAAGGCAACTCTATCTAAGGGAGTACTGGCGAATGGCCGAGCGACGCCGCGGACCGGCACTGGAGAAGGCCCTCCTCGACGCGGCCTGGGAGGAACTCGCGGACAACGGCTACGCCAGGTTCACCATGGACGCCGTCGTCAAGCGCGCGGGCACCAGCCCGCCCGTCCTCTACCGCCGCTGGTCGGACCGTGAGGACCTCGCCCGGGCGGCCATCGTCCACACCCTGGCGAAGCACCGCCTCGACATCCCCGACACGGGCAGCCTGCGCGAGGACGTCCTCACCCTGATGCGGGAGATCAACGCCACCCGCGTCCAGCTCGTCACCGTGATGAGCGTGCAGCTCGCCGGCTACCACCAGGCGACCGGCACCAGCCCCGCCAACCTGCGCGACCCCCTCGTGACGGGACGCAAGGAGGCCCTCGACACGCTCTTCGACCGCGCCGTCGCCCGCGGCGAGATCACCCAGGAACACCTCACCGAACGCATCAAGTCCCTCCCCTTCGACCTGCTGCGCCACGAGTTCCTCACGACCTTCGCCCCGGTGCCCGACCACGTCCTCGAGGAGATCGTCGACACCGTCTTCCTCCCCCTGCTCCGCTGACCGCGACACCCCACACACACAGCCACTCGCGCGCGAAGCCCACCGGCGACCTTCGCATTTCTACAATCCCCGCGCCGACCCCCCGGGACATGCTGGTGCCTGGCACCAAAGGAGCACCAACTCCACTGACAGCACTCGCACTTGGGGGATTCCATGCGCCTGTCCCGGATTCACCGACTCCGCCGGGGAGCGATCCTGGCAGCTTTGGCGGCAGGCATGACCCTGCCGCTGCTCACCGGCGGCAGCGCCTCCGCCACCGTCGCCAGGTGCTCCCACGGCACGTGCATCAAGGTCATCGGCAGGGGCCTGCACGTCTCGGACGTCATGGTCAGCCCCCAGTTCGGCCACCGCCGCTCGGGCTTCTACTTCGCGAAGGTGCGGTACGGCGGCACGAACGTCGAGTGGGAGTGGACCGACTGGATCGAGCGGCCGGCCACCGTCTACATGAGGCAGCTCAGCGGCCGGAACTACCCCAACGGCGTGCTCATCTGCGCCGGCGTCGAGAAGACGCAGGAACCGATGGACTACGCCGACGAGGTCTGCATCAAGGTGTTCCGCTGACCGCTCCCGGCTGACCGCTCCCGGCACTCACCTCGGGACGTAGAAGCAGTCGGGGCCATCGCCCGGCACCAGCGCCACGGAGTGGCCCGCCCCGCGCGCGTCGAAGCCCCGTGGGTAGAGGAGGGCCAGGGTGCGATCAGCAGGGATCTTGTCCGGGTGGATCATCCACACCTCCTCGCCGTTCTCAACGCCCAGGCTCGAGGCCTGCGCCAAGCCCCGATGGGCCTGCTCGGCCTGCTCCTGCGTCCGGTAGACCTGCCACTGCGGTCCCTTGCAGGTGGGATCGCCCGCGTAGATCCGGGCTCGAACTCCCGCCCGGGCCAGGGTGGCTCGCATGCCCGCGACGTCCGGCTCGCCGGAGGGCCGGTAGATGGTCAGCTTCACCACCCCGTCGCCCTGCCGGTCGAAGGTGGACGGCGTGCTCCCGCTCGCGACAGCCGGTACGACGATCTGCCCCAGGGCGAAGGTGGTCGCCATCACGGCGGCGACACCGGCGGCCAGGACGACCGGGACCTGGCGCACCAAGCCGCGGCGAGGACGGGCCGCCTGGGCACCAGGTCGGGAGCGGCGGAGGGTGTGATGGAGGACGGCCAGGAGGGTGGCCGTGGCGAGGACGGCGAGGACGACACCGCCACGGTGCAGGAAGGAGGAGGAGAAGGCCGTGGGCTCGTTGCAGTAGGGCGGGGCGAGCACGCAGTAGTCGATCGGGGAGAGCATCGGCGTCCAGGGGAGGACTTCCAGCGCGATACCAACCGCACCTCGGAGTTGTGGGTCAAGTTCCAGCTGCCCAGCTGACCATGCCCGACCTCGGGACCGGGCCCCACTGAGGACCTCGGTGTCGGGTTGGCAGCGTCTGGTGTTCGTACCGTTCGCCGGATCATTCGCAGGACGTGCTGGTGGCCACCGCGGAACTCTCGGAGTGGGTTGCGGACTCCGGGTCCGTGTGCCCGTCGACCGCGGAGCCGGGGACGGTTTCGAGGATTCAGTAGCGACTGCCCACGAGGCGGTAACTGGGCTGCTCAGAGCGGGTCTTGGTGAGGAGACCGGTGTCGGCGAGGTGGCGAAGGAGGGTGCGGGCGGCCTCGGGGTCGGTGGTGAGGCCGTGGGTGGTGAGGGTGGTGCGGGCGAGGTCGGGGTCCCAGGGGGTGTCGGGGTCGTGGCGGGTGATCTCGGTGGCGAGGGTGCGGCCGCGGGTGGTGGGGAGGGTGAGGACGACGTCGCGGAAGGCCTCGTGGAGGGGCTCGGGGATCTTGTAGCCGAGGACCTTGCCGAAGCCTGGTCCCTGGGCCTGGACGGGGAGTTGGAGGGTGGCGGGCCACCAGCCTTCGCGGATGCCGCGGTCGAGGATCCGCTTGAGGCCGGCGCTGTGACCCTTGAGGCTGCCGGCGCCGTCGTCGCCGCGCAGGGCGTCGGAGCTGACGTAGCCGCCGCGGCTGACCGCCTCCTCGAGGATGCGCTGGGCGCGGGGTGGGAGGGCGAGGAAGTAGCGGGCGATGCGGTCGGGGGTCCAGGCGCTGTCGTCCTCGACCGTGACGGTGTCGCGGTAGGGGGCGAGGAAGGCCAGGAGCTTCTCGGCGAACTCCTCGGAGGCGCCTCGGACGGAGATCGTGATGTCCATGTGGGCGACTCCCGGTGCAACTGACGAGAATGGATGTGGTTCTGACGAGGGTCCACCGTACCGGCTCCTCGCCCGTCCGTCCGGCACCGGTTTCGACGGTCATTCTGACTTAGGGTCTGCTTACCTCCTATAATTTCCCTTATAGAAGGTAACCGTCGCGGAGGGGTGGACGCGCAATGACCGAGCCCGGACAGATCGCCGACCGGACCCAGGCCGACGGCGGCCACCCGACCCACGCGCTGCCGGCCATGCGCGAGGAGGTCGTCGAGGCGGAGCTCCTGGAGGACGAGGACGCACTGCCCGCTCTGCGTCCGCCCACGACGACCGCCGCCCGCTACGTGATCGACAAGCACACCGTGCTCGCCCCCGGCGAGCTGCCGGCCACCACGGCCGACCAACCCCGGTACAGCGAAGCGGACTTCCGCATCTCCGAACAGACTGCGGAGCGCCGCACGCGGGCGGGCACCGCGAACACCCGGGTCAACCGCGGCTCGGTCGCGAAGGCGTTCCACGCCTGGTGCGAACAGGAGGGCCGGATCGCCGTACCCTGCACGACCGCCACGTTCACCGAGTACGGCACCCACCTCATGGCCCAGGGCCACAAGGCCACCACCATCGAGGCCTACATGAGCCACGTCATGGCCGTCCAGCCCCGCGGCGACCGCCCGGACCCCTCCATCTTCCGGGAGAACCTCTCCACCTACCGCGGCGAGAACCCCCGCGCCAACCGGGTGCGCCGCGCACTCCCGCTCCAACTGCCCCACGTCGTCGCCATGGCCGCGGCCTGCGACGAACGCACCGGCATCGGCATGCGCGACGCGGCGCTGCTCGTCCTCGGCTACCGCTTCCTCGCCCGCCGCATCGAGGTCGCCGACCTGCTGATCGAGGATCTGACGATCAGTCAATCCTCCGTCACCGTCTATCTTCCCAAGGACAAGACCCACCAGGACGAGGACCAGGAGATCGTCCTGCACGACCACCCCGACCTGCGACTTCTCCCCCGGCTGCACGCCTGGCTCGGCTACCTGCACACGCTCGGCGTGACCCGCGGACCGCTCTTCCGCGCCCTCACCAAGAAGGGCACACTCGCCTCCCGCCACCACGCCACCGCCCGCGGCCACGCCCTGTCGGGCAACGCCGTCAACGAGATCGTCAAGCAGCGCTTCCGCCAGGCCGCCCTCGACTCCCGAGGCCTCCCGGTCAGCTCCCGCGGCCTCCGCGCCGGCGGCGCCACCGACCTCGCGGAGGCCAAGGTCCGCGGCCGCGACCTCAACGCCGCCGGCCGCTGGACCGAGAACTCCCGCATCCCCGAAGCCGTCTACGTCCGCCCGGCCCGCGACCGCGCCTTCGACCCCTTCGCCGCCGTCCGCCTCAGCCAGACCGCGGACTGAGCAACGCGGAGGCGATCCGCGCGGCCTCAGCCATGAGCGGCCGATTCCGGGCACACCGCCATCAGCCGATGCGCCAGCTGGCGCAGCCGAGCGGCGGGGCCGTCGGACGGATAGATCCCGCCGACGGCGAACGCGCCGACGATGGCGATATGAAGCTGATCGGCCAGGAGCGCGCTGTCGGCAACGCCCAGGCGCTGGGTGAGTTCGCGGAGTCTGCGGCCGAGTTCCCGCTCGTGCTGGAGGCATCGCCCTCGAATGTCGACCTTGCCCGGGTCGAACTCTGCGGCGGTGTTGACGAACGCACACCCCCGGTAGCCGTCCCGGGTGGCGAGCTCCTCGATCCAGCCGAGCTGAGCGTCGAGTTCGGCCCGTGGATCATCGGGGTGTGCGGCCGCCTCGGCGTCCCATCGCTGCCAGAAGTCGTCATCGCGCCGCTGGAGGACGGCGAGGATCAGGTCGTCCTTGCTGGGAAACCACCGGTACAGGCTCGCCTTGGCCATGCCGGAGCGGCGCACGACCTCGTCGACGCCGACCGCGTGCGTGCCGTTCTCGTAGAAGAGCCGAGCCGCCGTGTCGACCAGGTGGTCGCGCACGGCCACCCCGCGCAACTGCCTTGGCTTGTCAGTCACTTATCGAGTTCCTCGCTGTCCGTCACGATGGCGACCTTGCCGAAGCCACGCCGGTCCAGCACCCAGCGTTGTGCCTCAGCCGCGCGGGTCAGACCGTACTCGCCTCCGATGACGACCCAGAGCCGGCCGGCGTCGACCAGGGACGCGATCCGGCTGAGTCCTTGGGGATCGGGCTCGACGAGGCACGAGGCGACGTGGATCCCGCGGTCGGCTTCGTCAGCGCTGTCCGTGGGGATCGACCAGGCGGTCGCGAGGGCGATCGACCCGCCGCGCGTGACGCGGTCGAAGAGCGAACGGCCGAGCTCTCCACCGACCAGATCGATGACCGCGTCGAACCGCCCCGCCGCCGCGATCTGCTCGGGCTCGGTGTAGTCCACGCACACCTGAGCTCCCAGGCCGAGGAGCGTCGCGTGGTGACTCGGCCGCGCGAGCGCGACGACCTCGGCACCACGGTCCGCGGCGATCTGCACGGCGAGGTGCCCCACACCGCCCGATGCTCCGCTGACCAGGACCCGATCGCCCGGCTCGACGTGCGCGGCGTCGAGCATCTGCTGCGCGGTCAGCGCCGCCATGGGCAGGCACCCGGCCTCGGCGAACGACGCGGAGGCCGGCATCGCCACGACGTGGTGGGCGGGAACGGTCACGTACTCGGCGTACGTGCCGGCGGGGTAGGGAAACCAGGCCAGCCCGAAGACCCGATCGCCGACCGCGTGGCGGGTGACGCCGTACCCCACGGCATCGACGACACCGGCGACATCCCAGCCGGGAATGAACGGCAGGCGCATCGACTGCTCGTAACCGGCGTTCCGCCCGGTATGCATGTCAATGGGGTTCACACTGGTGGCGCGGACCCGGATCCTCACCTCGCCGGCCATCGGCTCGGGCCGGTCGACCTGCGCGATCTGGAGCGGCGAACCCCACTCCACGTGCCGCGCCGCCGTCATGGTCGTGGTGCTGGGCCGACGCGCTCCGACGATCATGACCCCACCACGAGGTCGGTCGCCGCGACGCCGCACTGCCGCGCGAGGGCGGCGACGTCGAAGTGGAAGCTCTCCCACAGCACCTGCCTCTCCCGGAAGCGGAAGAGGATGAACGCGCTCACCCGGTGGTGAGGTAACAAGACAGATCGGTCTTCATTCACGCGGCCTTTTCTAAACGAGACAGATCTGTCTTGTCAATGGTTGATCTACAACGCGGAGGACCGCGCCGGGGTCCGCTTCGAACGCTGTCAGCTCGTCGGACGCCCCAGAAACCTCGCAGCATGAACGTGCTCAGCTGACACACTGAGGCCGAAGCGCAGAACCGCACGGAGGACCCGGACGCCCATGCTGAACCCACTCGACGCTCCAGACGCAGTGTCAGCCGCGGCCGAACCACTCGAGTACCTGCTCGACGACCGCAACCCGTTCGTGTCGTCCATAGAGCTGTCCCCTGTAGTCCCGGTGGCTGGGACCACACCCGGTCATGACTGGATGAAGAGTCTCGCTCAAGCCGTGTACGACGCGGGGGCCAGTGGACACCAGGTGGGAACGTCGGTCGTCCCGTTCGAGTCACCGCGGGCCTGGCGGGACATTCTCCGCCGAGAGGTGACCGACGGGTACATGCAGCCCGCCAACAGGTGGCCGGACGCCAACCTGCGCAATCCCGTTGAGATCCGGCAGGCAGGCGAACTCGCCGACGGCATCGCCGACCTCATCGAAGCCCATCTGGGGCCCGTCCGAAGCTCCGGCGACGTCGACGGCCCGCGCATGGGCATGGGCGCCATATGGTCGCGCCGCCTGCTGTTGGTCACCAGCGACTGGGCCACCATCCTCTTCCTCGGGGTTGATGACTGACCGAACACGTCCCCGTCAACTGCGGCCGCTCGGCCAGGCGGGAGCCGGCCCGAGATCGCGGGAGGTGGGCTCTTGGGGAGTCCGGCCCCGTCACCGAACGCGCGGGCGGGGCCGGCTCGCCGCCGGGTGGGTCAACAACCGCTAGAGCAGCCAGCCGAGGAAGGCCACGAGGTTGCCGAGCAGAGCGAGGAGCATGGTCGTTCCTTTCAATTCGTCGGGAGGATGGTCACCGGCCGTATGAGCTCAGCGCCGGGGCGTGGCTACGGTCTGCAGCCCTTAGCACGCACTCCGTAGCTACCCGTGCCAAACGTGAGATCACCCGAAAGGGGGAAGATTCACCCCATTGGGCCAACTTGGTGTGATCCGCCTCGGGCAGAGAGAGGAGATGACGACCTCTGCAGACGACGGCAGGGACACGAGTAGGCAGAGATTCGCAAGGGCGCCAGTGGCACACCAGGCCAGGGACATCGGACCCCCCGGCGTTACTCCCGCGCCGTTCACGGGCTACGGAGACGCCCGGTGCGAAGGTTTCTGCCGGCGATCCTCCTGGGACACTTGTCGGGTTACGAGCAACTGGCGCACCATCTGCTGCAAGGACACCACAGCCGTCACCGGGGGAAGGCCCGCAACAACGGCCTCGGGCATCGTGCAGGGTGTGCTGACGATGCACAGGAGGCTGGCGATACCCGCGAATACCAGGATGACCGTCCAGGAATTCGCCACCTTGCGTCCTCCCAGAGCGGCACGCAGAACGGAGAGGGACGCGACCATCCACGGTCCGTAGACGACGACCGGCCAGTACTGGGACAGACCCCTCGGCAGCTGGGACAGGGCCACGTCCCGCAGCGGATGATAGGAGATCATCCAGTCGAGGACGCAGACCACAGTGACGATCGTCAACGTCAGGAATCCGATGACGGATCCCAGGATGTCGGGCCGGCGGCGTACCGGGCGGGCGCGGTGCTCCCGGCGTTCGGCGATCAACTGGGGGTCGAATCCCATGGCCGGCACGCCGACTTCCTGCTCGACCGCTTCCGCATGCGAAGGATGCGGAAGCATCCCTGGATCGGCCCAGCCGTTGACGACCGGATAGGACAGGTCGGCGGACAGCTGCCCGGCGGACGGCCAGAGGGAATGGTTGTGTATGACCCCGTCATCGGGGTTGAATCCAGCTGTGTAGTAGGGGCTGAGATCGATGTCCGTTGACTCGTACAAGGCAGTCCTCCTGTTTTGCGTCATCGTGGATCGCGGCCGGCGCTCTCGATCAGTCCTCTTACTCCTCTGATCGATGCAGCCGCGTCGAGAACTCGAACTCGAGCTGACGCAGGGTGCGGAAGAGTTCGGCCAGCTGACGTGAGCAATGCGTCAGCACCACGCGCACGCCGTTCTTCACGAGATAACCGCTTTCCAGGTCGCCCGCGGCATTCGCCCGGTCCGGAACGAATAGCCAGTTGTCACCGGCGCTGCAGATCCGATCTCGCTCCAGCGGCAATGGAAGAGGCGGCTCGACTGCTGTTGGACTCATGCCCCGACAACGATGGGCTAATCGCCGGGAAATGTACGGCATCCGGGTGTCCTGAAATATGCTCAGGCTGCCGGCGCTCAGAGCTTTTACCCAGGCCGCCGAGCTCCTCGCCGAGCGTGCGGCGTTCTTGTGGCTGGCCTCGGACGGGGATGGTCGAAGCGAGCGCGACCCCGTCCGCTCGCTCGACTTCCCCTCGTTCGCAGCGGGACGACCTCGAACGGTGCCGGATGCTCTGCAATTCTCCCCAGCGGGGCGCGCCCGCGCGCGGAGTCGCTCGGCAGCCGGCCTCCGGACGGACGCAGGGCCACCGTTGCGCCCCTTTCCCGTTTCGGTCATCCGATTAACGGACGCTCAGATTGCGTTCGTGGAATGGCCGGTTGCACGTTTCCCGTTTCGGGTGACTGGTGACAGGACCGCTGGATGCCGCATCATGGCCGTCGGCACGAGCCCTGGTGGCGATCGACGCAGTTACAGCCGCAACGTTCCGCGTGACGGCGGCGGCAGGGGCGTTCGAGCCGTCCGTCGTGCCGACTCGAACGAACTACTGCCTGTGGCCGGAATCAGTGGGTCCCGACGATGAGTCGTACACGAGAGGTATTCACACTCTGTGATGGGAGGAGTACTCTTGGTCAAGACTTGGTTCAGTCGTGGATCAGCCGTCCGGACTCCGGTGAGTCCGGACGGCTGTGGGGTGCAGTCGGTGCGACATCGCTGTTCCAGATCACCCCTCGGGCGCCTGGACTCGAAACCGCGTCAGGCAGAAGCGACCGCTCGCGATCGCTTCTCTTCGTTCGTTCGACCCTCTTCAATCACTTTGCCCCCCCTGCGGGGAGGTTTTGACGTGACCTAGCAGCATGGAGACGGCTTGGTCCGCACCACCGGACCTTCACCGTCTGTGCACCAATCGCATGCCTCGGTGTTTTGAACGCCCTGTATCCGTCATCGCCGGCCACATACCTGGGTCGACGACGGAATTTCACCGCTGCCTCGGCCCGTCTGCACACTCGGGATCAGGCGAGAACCTGTGTCCTGACGGGCTGTTGCCTTCTCACACGTCCGTAAGTAGGCACTGCCATTTTGCATCACCGAATCAAAATCTGCCAGCCACCCCCTGCCCATGTCGTGAGCCGCTGTTCCGTCCTTCCAGAAGGAGGACGCGGGGCTCTGAATGAGCGAAACCTCCAAGGACCTCCCCAAACCGGCTCTCGGGCGCGAGTGACCACCGCTCAAATGGAGCCGACCGGGGAAAGAGTCGCGTCGGCGGCCTCGGGACGGCCGGCGCATCGCCGGTCGACCGGTCCAGGCGTCGACGGGCGGCCGGGCGAGCCGGGAGGGCCGGGCGGCGGGGCGAGCGAGCGCCGGGCTTTCGGCGGTGCCCCGTGAGCCCGCGGTCCTCGGGCACCGTCTGCACGGAGCCGGCCGGGGGTCCCGGGCCTGCTCGCGGGCAGGCCCGGGCGACCGGGCGGGCCGGCCTGCCCGCCACCCGATTCCCGGCGGCGTGGCTCAGCGACAGGGACTTGACCGGCGACCTGATCCGGGTCGTGACGCTGGTGCAGGACTACGGCTGGAAGTCGGGATTCTGCTTCGCCGCCGACGAGACCATCGGGCGGCAGCTCGGGCTGTCACGGGGTGGTGTCAACCGCCTGATCGCCAAGGCGAAGGCCAAGGACCTGGTCCGGGCTTCTCGAAATCCCGCCACCGGAACCATGAACCGACGTGTCCGTCCACTGCCCGACGACGAGCTGGCCGTGTGCGTCGGCTCATATGCCCGGGCATGTCTGGCCGGCACCCGGTTCAAGGTCTATGCCTTCCTCTCCCTGCGGCAGCACTTCCCCGAACCCACTCCCGTCGCACGAATCGCGCGCGAGTGCCGGATGAAGGAGGCGACGGCCCGCGAAGCGGTGACCGAACTCCTCGCCCACGGGTGGGTCAGCAGAGGAGCCGGCAAGAAGGGGGCGTACAGGTACGTCGTCCATCCCGCGCCCGTCCGCGTACCGAACGGGCAGCCGGAGCCGCTCCCGAGCGGGCCCGTCCCCGTGCCGCGATCCGCGAACGGGCCCGCAGGCGACGGTGGCGAGGTCTTCGGCTCCGGGCCCACTTCCTGCCACGGCGCCCCGCTCGACCCGAGCCGGGAGACCGCCGGTTCGGTGACAGCCGATCCCCCCGGTCCCGTGACATCCAGCACCCCCGATTCGGTGGCAGAAACACGATCCTCCCAACATGACCTGCTGAACATGCCCGCGGTCGGGGGCGGTTGTCCGTCCCGCGAGCCGGAAGCCGTGCGCGCCCGCGCGCGAGGACACGCGGCGGGAGCCGCGGGGGACGGCGCAGGCCCGGCAGGGCGCGACAGGCGGCAAACCGGCCGGAAGCCGATCCGGTCGATGACCGACGAGCAGAAGCGATGCGGCAGGCAAGCCGCGTCGTCAGCCCTGAGCCGTCTTCCGAGGCAACTGGCGGACCGGCTGACCGAGCGACAGCTCGACCTCCTCGCTCAGCACATCGTCGCGACATTCGCCGACTACGGCACGTCCGCCGATGCCCACGGCGCGGTGGTTCTCGAAGCCCTGGAGTCGGCGTGGGAGTTCGCGCGCCGCAGGGAGCCGGTCGGCGCCGTGCCGTGGTCCTCGGTGGTCTCCCCGCTGCCCTGGCTGATCAAGGTCGTCGACCGGGCGAGCGAGACGGTCACGGGGAGCAGGCCGGTCCGAAGCCCCGAGTGCGCACTCTGCCGCGGGCCCCTGGTCGTCCGCGACGCCGACGATCCGGAAACCTGCCGTTCCTGCGGTCCCGCCGCCGCCGCTGCCGCCTGCCGCCGGCTCCGGGAGCAGTGGGAGCCGTCCGGTCACCAGCCGGACGTGCCACCCCCGGGGCACCCGCTCACGACACGGGTCGCGCCCGCTGCGAGCGAACCCGCCGACCGGTCGGCGGCGGAGGGCGACGAGTCGGAAGGAACCCTCCTTCGCCGGCGCCTTGCCGCTCGCCGGCTCGAGCGGGAACGGACCGGTGCCCGGGGTGGCGAGGCTCTGCCGACGGCCCGCCCCGCCGATGCCGCTCAGCACCGGCAGGGCACCGCCGAAGCCTCCCGTCCGGAGGCCGCCGGTCGAGGAAGCGCCGCCCGGGCGCCCGGGCACGGGACCCGGTCCCGTGCCGTGCCCCCGGAAGCCGTAGCGGCGTCCGATCCCGCTCCGCGGCGGGACGGCCGACCCGATGCGGGGAAGACCGGCACGGCCGCCGCAGCGCGGCCGGCAGGACACCACCGCGGAACCTCCCGCCGGGTCCGCCTCTCCGATGGCCCGCCGGTTGCCTGCCGGCGCCGGCGCCGGAGGCCGACGCGAGCGCGGGCGCGAGCGCGGGGACAGCCCGTCGGGATCCCCACCCCGGATCCGGTTCCTGCCCTACCGATGATCCGGCGGTCAGTGCGTCGTGATCGCTGTCGTCGGATTCCGGCCGGTTCCCGCACGCGGTATTCCGCGATCAACGGCAGTCACCTCCGGATATGATGTCCAATTTTCCGAGCGAACGGTCCGGGATATGAAAATTTCCTGGCGGAAGGGCTTCCGATCCGGTCGCACAATCGGTTTGCATTTCCGGTGCACTCGGCCGTACGGGTGAATCGACCGGCCGGGGGATTGCGGCTGTTTCAGCTCGATGAGTAACTGGATGCATCCAAACCGGGTGGGTCACCCATCCTCTCCGGGGGATAAGCAGCTGCGGTGTCTGCCAGCGCTTCCGGATCGCGCCCCATCGCTGAAGGGGCGCGTTGCCGTACCCCGGTCGAGGAAATTGGATCCGCGGGCCGGTGCGACTCTCGTCGCACCGGCCCGCGTCGTCTCCCAGGGCCGCTGCGGGACGGTCGATGCCGCCGCTGCCGGAACCAACCGCCGGCCCAGCCGCAACGCACACAAGCGGAACGGCTGATTTCGGCCGGGCCGGTGCGGAATTCCGTGAGCGAGTCACCGCCGCCCTTGCGCGCACGGCGGGAAACCTGTCCCAAAATGCTCCATCGAAGGCCGGGACCAATGGCCCCGGCTGTCCGCCATTCGTCGTGAACCCGGACTCGAGTGGACGGAACAAGACAGTTTCATTCCGCCCGATCATCGACGGCACGAACTATTCCTACCGTCACACTAGGCGCCGCATTGCATAAATGCGCCCCCTTTTCTTGCAGCGGATCGCTCCCCGCGGATAATCTATTTCTGATTTACTTCCACCAGTCCGGCGCCCGCTCGCCCGGCTGCGCGCCGAAGGAAATGATCCTCAGGCACCGGGCGTGGACCGGGACGCGAAAGCCACGAGCAGTCGCACCGGCAGCCGCATTCGGCTCGTGAGCCGAGAAGCGGTCCCGCCGTTCACCGAGGAGGAGATTCCACTGACCACCGCAGAGATCAATGGACGGCCGACAGAAGCTCTCGCCGAGGATGTCCTGCGCCACTGGGTCAGGGGCCGTCCGCTGTCCTTCAGGTTGCCGTCCCTGGGCCGCGCGGTACCGATCTCCCGGCGGCTGGCAGGGCTGTGGCTGGACGCCGAGGGCGTTCGGGCCGGCCATGCCCGGGACGCCGTCCTGCTGGTGATCTCCGAACTGGTCACCAACGCCCTCGAGCACTCCAACAGCGCGCACATCACCGCCTGGTTGCGCCGGACCGCGGACCGGCTCCTGCTGGAGGTCCGTGACCAGGGAAGGACCTCCGCGGTGCCGCGGCTGCACCGCGCCACGCCGGATGAGGACCACGGAAGGGGTCTGGCGCTCGTCGCGGACTACGCGCAGGACTGGGGGATGCGGCTCAGTACGGACGGCAGCTGCTCGGTGTGGGCCGCCGTCCCGCTGTCCGGTCGGAGCGCCGCGGCGTGCTGACCGTTCCGGGACGGTCGCGATCCAGCCAGGCCGGGCGGCGCATCGAGCGTCGGCTCCGGTCTTCCACCGCGCACATCGTTAGGAGAACCCATGCCCAGCTCAGGTATCGAGAGCCGTGAGATCGTCAACAGCGTCATCGACTCGGTGGCCCGGCTCGACCGCGACGCCCTGCGCCGCCTCGATCCCGAAGGGCTCAGCGCGCAGTTCAACGCGCGTCTGGAGCTCGAGGACTACTTCCACGCGCTCTGGGAGCACTTGAAGGAGTGCGGTGAACGCCCGGCCACCCGCACGGAATACCAGCCGCTCGCCGCTGTCCTCGACCTGCTCGCGGGCTTGAGCGAGAACGCCATGTTCGCAGACGGCGTCATGCAGGAGGATCTGTTCCGCCAGCCCCAGCAGTGACCGGCCGGTCCTGAGGCAGGTGCCCTGGCGGGCCACGCACCAGCCCGTCCACCGAGTGCGCGGCTCCACAACCGCGCACTCGGTGGACGGGCTGATCCGGCTTCACCGCGGACTCGTCATGCCCGCACGGCGCCGTGATGCCGTCCGGCGAGGCGGAGACGGTAGCCACCTCGCCGGACGCCGACCGGCCTTTGCGGACCACACCGGCAAGTGACCTTGACCAGGTAGGCCGAGAGCAGGTCGGCGGCGAGCACCCGTACGCCGCGAGGCCTCAGACCCCGGCGTACCAGACGATCTGCAGGGCGTCCGTCAACGCGGCCGCCACGGCGTCCTCGCTGTCCAGCGCAGCGGCGGAGTCGTCGGCCGAGTTGGACACCGCCGCGTGGACGCTGTCGGTCGCCGCGGCGATGATGTCCGCGCGGACCCGGGGCGGCTGGCAGGTGCAGTCGTGCCTCGCTCCGGCCAGGATGACGAGGGTGTCCAGGTTGTGGGCGCGAGCGCCGACGGTGTCGCCGGCGATGTCGGCGTCGATGGCCGCCGCGTTGCTGTCGAGCGCGGCCGCGAGTTCGGCGGCACACGTCGGCACCCGGAGCGCGGGGGGTGCCGCGGCCTGGGCCGCGGGGGCGATGGCGAGGGCAGCGCCGGTCGCGATGGCGACGGCGACGATGCCGGCGGCAAGACGAGAACGGGTCATCCGAATCCCCTCCGAAAATAAGTGTTCATGCCGGCGGGGCGCCAGCATGAACGGAACGTAATGCACCGCCGAGCGCGGATGGCAGGGCGCGCAGACGGGCAGGGTGGTGCGAAGAATTGACGTTCCGGCAATCGAAGGCGAATTCAGTAGTCTTCATACAAAAGTTGCGCTACTCCATCCGGGTCACTTTAGGGAAGGTCGGGCGCCCGAGGCCCGGAAGGCGGGATGGGGAATTCTGTCAGCAATTCCCGGCGTTTCACCTGCCGCCGGTCCGTGAAATTACCCGGCTCCGGTCGGCCGCTGCCGGCCGCGCGCAGGGCGGGGGCGCGACCGCACACGTCTTCGGGTCGTACGCGCTACCTCCCCTCGGAGGGCTCCTGCCGGTTCCGTGATGCCCAATTCGGGTGCCTCGCCGGGTTGGTGTGGCTTCGCCGGTACGGCGTCAGGTCGTGCTGCCGGTGCGCGGCGAGGTGGATCACGGTTTCGGAACGGACGTGCTCGTCGTCCTCCGTGGGTTCCTTTCGGATCCGGTCGAGGACGCCCGTCCACCGCCAGGACCGGCCGGGGCGCGCCGACGAGCCGCCGGCCTGCCGACCGGGCTCTAATCCGTCCTCCTCGCGGGCGTCCTGTCGCAGCGCGTCGGCCGCCGCGAGCGCTTCGGCGGACGGCGGACTGTACATCCTGCTGTGGCAGGCAGGCCTCGGTAGCGGGAACGGACGCTCGAGACCGATCCCGTGCCGGTGTCCGATGACCGACAGGCTGGCACCGTCGGGCGCGAGTGCGTGCTGAGCGATCACCCGTCCACGGGGGGTCGCGATCGCCAGGAGGGGATCACCGAGCCTTCGGCGCACTTCCACGGCGTGGCCGTGCAGGTGCCGTGGAACCGCGTAGAGGTTGCCCCGGTAGGACACCATGCTGTTGGCCGAGACTGCGCGAGTCACGCTGATCCTGGCGGGGTACGGGTCGTGGGGGAGGTCGAGCAGGACCGGCGCAGCGGGCACGGTGCTCCCGTCGTGGCCGCCCCGTGCCGAGGCCCGGCGGGTGTGCATGAGCCTGGCCAGCCTGTCGAGGCTCTCCTGCGCCTCCAGCGGGCCGGTGTCCGACCCACTGGTCCGCCACCACAGGGCGAGTGCTTGCCCGATCGCCTCGTCGTCGGCGCCGTGCCGCGCCGGACCGAGATCCGCGACGACACCGTAGTGCTTCGCGACCCTGCCCAGCGCTGTGGTCAGCTTGCCGCCTCCCGGGCAGTGGATCGGCTGCGTCCGGTCGAAGCGCCAGCGCCAGCCGGTCCCACCGAACTGGCGCAGGATCCGGTCGACGGAGCAGACCAGGTGGCCGAAGTCGAGCTGCTCCGCAAGCACCGCGCTCCAGCGCTGGGAGCGGGTCAGGCGTCCCACCAGGACGCAGGCGTGGGTGCCGCCCCAGTCCGCAGGGGGGTCGGAGAAGACGAACCAGCGGAAGTGCACTTCCTCGGCGTCGTCCTGCCGCGCGGGGCGGGTGCGGGGCGGACGCTGGCACAGCGGGCACCTGGGACGCAGCTGATGGGTCCGCAGAGCGCGGGTGAAGGTCGAGTAGCCGCCGCCGTAGCCGAGGTCGACGAGTTCGGCGAACAGCGCCGACGCCTCGAAGTGGGCATCGTCCTGCAGCCGCTGGCGGCAGTAGGGGATGAACCGCTCGAACTCGCCCCCGCCGGATCTGCGGACCCCGACTGTGCGCTTCCCGCTCAGATAGGAGCTCACCGTCTTGCGGTCGCGGCCGAGGAGGCGGGCGATTGCGGCGATGGACAATCCTCGGGATCGCAGGGCGCAGATGTTGATGTATTCCTCTCCGGTCAGCAATTTTGCTCCTGTAAGGATCCGATACGGATTACGGCCCCCTCGCGGGACCCGTGGGAAGCCAGGAAATATACACGAAATCCAGAGGCGGGAGCAGAAAGGATTCTTCAAGACGTCACCGATTGCTGTGCAATTTGAGTGAGCGAATCGCGCGGCAAGCAATTGCCGAAGGCCCCATGCATGTCGTGTCAAGTCGCACGCGGAGATCGGCCAAAGAGTGGCCGGATCCCGGCTGTCGGGTGCTTGATAATTTTTCGCGAGCGCGCAATGGGAGCCGACTGGAACAGACCTCTGCGGGTGCGGGGGCGCTCCCGGTTCTCCCCGGAATTCCGGGGTTTGCGTGCATCCGGCCGCCCGTCGCGCGACTGCGCCTCGGCGCGCCGTGGCGCGCCGTGGCGCGCGGCCGCGATCCCCGGAGGGTTGCCCGGCCGGCGCCGCCGCTCAGCGAAATGGTCAGTGGCATATGCCGATGTGAGGGCGCGCCCGCGCGCCCCCTGTCTGCTCCCGTGCCCGGACGCCGACCGGTCGGGCGTCAACAACAGTTGACACTTCGTGGGCTCGCGCACCGCACGCCGGAAGCGCATGCGACTGCCGGGGGCCAACCCTCGTGCCACCCGGCGGTCGCGCCGGGGTCGGGCCGCGCTCTCGGGGGCGCGTGCCGCCAATCGGGTGATGCAGCGTCAAGTTCCTTGCCTGCTTGTCACCTCAATGGGTTACTGGGAGCGTCCAATCCGGTGGGTCGCCCATCCTCTCCGGGGGAGTGGGGCGTCGGCCTGCCGTATGGCCGGTCACTGACGGTGGCGCCGTGGGCTCTCCTGGCAGAGGCGTGAACGATCCGCCCGCCACCGCGACCGGCGACAGTCATCCAGGACCGTCTCGTCCGCACGCCCGGAGAGCGGCCCGGCCACACCCGCGGACCGGCCCGCCTGCGCCCGGTTCACCGCCTCGGCCGTCCGTTCCGTCCTTACCGGGGCCTGGTCCGACCTGCACCGTGCTCGGCCCGTGACTTCTCCTGGCCCGCCGCCACGCGGTTCACCCATCTCCTTCAAGGAGGCACTCGTGCCCATCTCCCCCAACCAGGGATCGACCGGCGGCGGACAGACCGTCGTCATCACCGGCACCAACCTCGGTGGGGCCACGGCCGTGCACTTCGGCTCCAAGCTGGCCACCATCACCGCGAACACCCCCACCTCGGTCACCGTCACCTCGCCGTCCGGCAGCGGGGTGGTCCAGGTGACCGTGACCACCCTGGGCGGTACCAGCAACCCGCTGACCTTCTACTACGTCGGCGCGCCGTTCAAGGCCGCGCTCAGCGACGCCTCCGGGCCGCTGGCCGGCGGCAACGTCGTCACCATCACCGGCACGGGGCTGTCGACCGCCACCGCGGTGAACTTCGGGGCCAACAGCGCCACGCCGACCGTCGTCAGCGACGGCCTCATCACCGTCACCGTGCCCGCGGGCGCGGCGGTCGGATCGGTCGGGGTGAGCGTGACCACCGTGGGCGGAACCAACAACGGCTTCATCTACACCTACGTGGACGCGCCCACCGTGACGACCGTGCTTCCCGGCTCCGGCCCGACCTCCGGCGGCACCGCGGTGACCGTCACCGGCACCTCCCTGAGCAGCACCCAGTCGGTCACCGTCGGCGGCCAGCCGGCCCCGTTCGTCGTCATCAGCGACACCGTCGTCACCGCCGTCACGCCGCCCGGTACTGCCGGGACCGCCGACGTCACGGTCACCAACACGGCCGGCAGCGCGACCGCTGTGGGCGCGTTCACGTACCTCGCGGGCCCGGGGATCTGATCCAGGAGTCAGGCCACTGGCCACCTGAACCGCACGGCCGACGAGGCCGTCTGCCCGGGCGGGACCGTCGTCGGCCCCGCCCGGGCAGGTCCGTCCCCCCGCACCCGCCCCCCGGTTGCGGGGTTCACGGCCGTCGCGCGCCGGACGGAGCCACCCGCGTCGAGGTCGCGTCAGGCACCTCCCCCGGCGCGCAGAAGCGGTGCAGGGGTGAAGAGCGCCGCCGCACGCCCAGCCACGCTCCGCATTTGACGTGTGACTATGCGTTACACATATTCTTCTGGCAAGTCGGCGGGCGGGGGGCGGGGCCGGCGGCGGGGGCCCGCCTCAGAATGGGGTCGTGCGACCGGGGGCCGAGGGCGGGGT
>NZ_JBEOSA010000047.1:0-71627 GCF_040302625.1 Kitasatospora sp. NPDC097643
GGACCGCCTTCCAGCGGGCCCTCCGGGCGCTTCGTTCTTTCGTGTTTCCAGCTTATCAGATGTTTTCCGCTCCGTTTTCCGGAGTTTCATTCATCCGATTTGGCTTTCGCCTTTCGGCGCTCCCGAACTCTATCAGAGTTTCTCGGTCCGTTTTCCCGGTCGTTCTCGAATTCAGATTCGAGGACTTCCTTGGGGCTCGTCCCGTGGGGCAACCCGGAGAACATTACGCACCGGGCTGCCCCACGTCAAACCGAGCTCAGCAGGGCTCGGACCTGGGCTCAGCAGGGCTGAGACCTGGCCTCAGACCTGGCCTCAGACCTGGCCTCAGACCTCGACGACGACCGGCAGGATCATCGGCCGACGGCGGTAGTTGTCCGCCACCCACTTGCCGATGGTCCGGCGGACCAGCTGCTGGACCTGGCGGGGTTCCAGGACGCCGTCGCTCGCCGAGCGGTCCAGGGCCTCCTGGAGCTTGCTGGCGACGGGGACGAAGGCGCTGTCCTCGATGCCGGAGCCGCGGGCCTGGATGGTCGGGCCGCCGACGATCTTGCCGTTGGTGGAGTCGACCGCGACGAAGACCGAGATGAAGCCCTCCTCGCCGAGGATCTTGCGGTCCTTGAGCGAGGCCTCGGTGATGTCACCGACCGAGGCACCGTCCACGTAGACGTAGCCGGCCTGCACCTTGCCGACGATCCGGGCGACGCCGCCCTCCAGGTCGACGCAGACGCCGTCCTCGGCGATGACCACGCGGTTGCGCGGAACGCCGGTCGCGATGCCCAGCTCGGCGGCGGCCCGCAGGTGGCGCCACTCGCCGTGGACCGGCATCAGGTTGCGCGGCTTGCAGATGTTGAAGAAGTACAGCAGCTCGCCGGCCGAGGCGTGGCCGGAGACGTGCACCTTGGCGTTGCCCTTGTGGACGACCTTGGCGCCCCAGCGGGTCAGGCCGTTGATGACCCGGTAGACGGCGTTCTCGTTGCCCGGGATGAGCGAGGACGCCAGGACGACGGTGTCGCCCTCGACGATGCGGATCTGGTGGTCGCGGTTGGCCATCCGGGACAGCGCCGCCATCGGCTCGCCCTGCGAGCCGGTACAGATCAGCACGACCTCCTTGTCCGGCAGGTCGTCCAGCTGCTTGACGTCGACGACCATGTTGCCGGGGACCTTCAGGTACCCGAGGTCGCGGGCGATGCCCATGTTGCGGACCATCGAGCGTCCGACGAAGGCCACCTTGCGCTTGTACTCGTGCGCGGCGTCCAGGACCTGCTGGATGCGGTGCACGTGGCTGGCGAAGGAGGCGACGATGATGCGCTTCTCCGCGTTCGCGAAAACGTTTCGCAGCGCGGCCGAGATGTCCCGCTCGTGCGGGATGAAGCCGGGGACCTCGGCGTTGGTGGAGTCCACCAGCAGCAGGTCCATGCCCTCCTCCGCCAGCTTGGCGAAGGTCGGCAGGTCGGTGAGGCGGCCGTCGAGCGGCAGCTGGTCCATCTTGAAGTCACCGGTGGCCACGACCATGCCGGCGGGGGTGCGGACGGCCACGGCGAGGGCGTCCGGGATGGAGTGGTTGACCGCGATGAACTCGCAGTCGAAGGGGCCGATGCGCTCGCGCTGGCCCTCCTTGACCTCCAGCACGTACGGCCGGATGCGGTGCTCGGCGAGCTTGGCCTCGATCAGGGCGAGGGTCAGCTTCGAGCCGATCAGCGGGATGTCCGGGTTCTCCCGCAGCAGGAAGGGGACGGCGCCGATGTGGTCCTCGTGCCCGTGGGTGAGGACGATGCCGTCGACCTTGTCGAGGCGGTCCCGGATGTAGCTGAAGTCCGGGAGGATCAGGTCCACGCCGGGCTGCTCGTCCTCGGGGAAGAGGACGCCGCAGTCGACGATCAGCATGCGGTCGCCGTACTCGAAGACCGTCATGTTGCGGCCGATCTCGCCGAGGCCGCCGAGCGGAGTGATGCGGAGGGCGCCCTCCTTCAGGGCGGGGGGCGCGCCGAGTTCGGGATGCGGGTGACTCAAAAGACTCTCCTCACGACGCACGCCATATGCCCGGGGTCCTCCCCCTGGAGACATATGGCGTGCGTACTCAGTGTCGTTTTCCTACTAGATCTGTGCTCTCGCGCCGTCGGTCCGGTCCAGCGGCGGTCCCGGGTGGGACCGGCGAGCCGGGGGGCGCGCACGTCCATGTCTGCTACAGGTGTACCCCGCCTGCGGCGAGATCCTTCTTCAGTTGCGCGATCTCCTCGGGGGTCGCACCGACCAGCGGCAGCCGCAGCGGGCCGGCCGGCAGTCCCTGGAGCTCCAGCGCGGCCTTGCTGAGGATCACGCCCTGCGTGCGGAACATACCGCTGAAGACCGGGAGCAGGCTCTGGTGGACGGCCGTGGCCTTGGCCACATCGCCGGCCAGGTAGGCCTCGATCATCGTGCGCAGCTCGCCGGCGACGACGTGCCCGACGACGCTGACCACGCCGACGGCTCCGACCGACAGCAGCGGCAGGTTGAGGATGTCGTCGCCGGAGTACCAGGCGAGGTCGGAGCGGGCGATCGCCCAGGCGGCGGCGCCGAGGTCGCCCTTGGCGTCCTTGTTGGCGACGATCCGCGGGTGCTCGCCGAGGCGGACCAGCGTCTCGTGGCTCAGCGCGACACCGCTGCGGCCGGGGATGTCGTACAGCATGACCGGCAGCTCGGTGGCGTCGGCGATCTCGACGGTGTGCCGGTACAGGCCCTCCTGCGGGGGCTTGCTGTAGTACGGCGTGACGGCCAGCAGGCCGTGGGCTCCGGCGGCCTGCGCCTGGCGGGCCAGCTCGACGCTGTGGTGGGTGTCGTTGGTGCCGACGCCGGCCACGACGTGGGCGCGGTCCCCCACCGCCTCCACCACGGCGCGGACGAGCTGGGCCTTCTCGGCGTCGCTGGTGGTCGGGGACTCACCGGTGGTGCCGTTGACGACGAGGCCGTCGTTGCCGGAGTCGACGAGGTGCGTGGCGAGGCGCTGGGCGCCGTCGAGGTCGAGTCCGCCGTCGGCGGTGAACGGGGTGACCATCGCGGTCAGGACCCGGCCGAAAGGCGTCTGGGGGGTGGAGGTCGGAGCCATGCGTCCAAAGCTACTCGTAGGCGGTGGGGCGGTACCCACACCGGTCCAGGGTTCGGACACGGGCAGGCACGGTGAGCGGCCGAAACGGCGGCGCCACGGCGGAGAACGACGGCGGTGACATGGGATTCCGGTGCTGCCCGCTCGGGGGTTCAGGCAGCACCGGAATCCGTGTTCACGAATGTAGGGAGAGGCTAGAAAAGCCGCAATCCAGACATGCCAGACACTCCGCCCGTATGCCTGTCGTCCCAGGTCAGGGGGCGACCCTGCCGTGCTTCTCGAAGGCCGCATGGGTGAGCGGCATGAGCTGCGCCCACTGCTCCTCCATCTGCTCGGCGACCATCTCGATCTCCCGCTGCGGGAAGGACGGCACCGCCGAGTTCTCCCGCTTGGTCCGCAGCGACAGGAAGTGCATCAGCGAACGGGAGTTGCAGGTCGCGTACATCGAGGAGAACAGGCCGACCGGCAGCACCGCGCGGGCCACCTCGCGGGCGACGCCGGCCGCCAGCATCTCCTGGTAGCGGTCGTACGCCTCGCGGTACGCCGCCTCCATCGCCCCGGTGACGGTCCGGTACTGCTCCGGGGTGCCCTCGGCGAACTCGTACTTGCCCGGGCGGCCGTGCTGGACGAGCTTGCGCTCCTCGGCCGGGACGTAGAAGACCGGCTCCAGCTCGCGGTAGCGGCCGGACTCCTCGTTGTACGACCAGCCGCTGCGGTGCCGGTGGAACTCGCGGAACACGAAGATCGGCGCGCTGATGAAGAAGGTCATCGAGTTGTGCTCGAACGGCGTGCCGTGCCGGTCCCGCATCAGGAAGTTGATCAGGCCCGTGGACTTCTCCGGGTCCTGCTGGAGCGCCTCCAGGGACTGCTCCCCCGCGGTCGAGACGCGGGCCGCCCAGATGACGTCCGAGTCGGCGGCGGCGCTGCGGACCAGCTCCACCGTGACGTCGCTGCGGAACCGGGGGCTCGTCGATTCGTCGCTCACGCGTTACTCCTTGCGGGTTCGGTGCTGTGCAGCTTGATGGCGTGCTGCATGGTCTTGCGGGCGCGCGGGGTGTCGCCGGCGTCGGCGTACGCCACCGCGAGGCGGAACCAGACCCGCCAGTCGCCCGGCGCGGCCTCCGCCTCGCCCTGGCGGCGGGCGAACACCCGGTCGGCCGAGGCGCGGTCGATCCGCCCGCCGGTGGTGCGCTTCAGCTCGTCCACCGGCAGGCCGCCCTCGGCCTCCAGCTCCCGGGCGAGCCGCTCGCTGTCCCGGCCGAAGCGGACGGTCTGGCGCAGGAACCAGACCCCGATCACCGGGATCACGAAGGCGCAGATCCCGATGCCGATGCCGAGCGGCTTGCCGGTGGCCACCAGCTGGACGCCCTCGCCCACGCAGACCAGGGCGACCAGCAGCAGCACGCCGGACAGCACGAAGAAGCCGGTACGAGAGGTCATGACGGGCTCACAGGTCCAGGAAGTGTTCGAGGCCCAGGGTGAGCCCGGGCGTGTCGACGACCTTGCGCACCCCGAGCAGGATGCCCGGCATGAAGCTGCTGTGGTGCAGCGAGTCGTGCCGGATGGTGAGCGTCTCACCGGTGTCGCCGAACATCACCTGCTGGTGGGCCAGCAGGCCGCGCAGCCGGACGGCGTGCACCGGCACCCCGTCCACGTCGGCCCCGCGGGCGCCGGGCAGGCTGTGCGTGGTCGGGTCCTGCTGGGCCGGGCGCCCGGCCTCGGCGCGGGCGGCGGCGATCAGCTGGGCGGTGCGGGTGGCGGTGCCGCTGGGGGCGTCGGCCTTGCGGTCGTGGTGCAGCTCGACCACCTCGACCGACTCGAAGTACCTGGCCGCCATCTGGGAGAACTTCATCCCGAGGATCGCGCCGATGGAGAAGTTCGGCGCGATCAGCAGGCCGAGCTCCGGGGCCTCGGCGAGCCATCCGCGGACGGTGGCCAGCCGCTCCTCGGTCCAGCCGGTGGTGCCGGTGACCACGTGGATGCCGTGGTGCAGGCAGTGGTCGAGGTTGCCCATCACCGAATCCGGGTGGGTCAGCTCGACCGCGACCTGCGCCCCGGCCCTCGTCAGCTCCTCCAGCTCGGACCCGCGGCCCAGGGTCGCGACCAGCTCCAGGTCCGGCGCGGCCTCGACGGCCTTGACCGCCTCGGACCCGATCCGGCCCCTGGCGCCGATCACGGCGACACGCAGCGTCATAGCGAAAGTCCTCTCACACCAGCAGATCGGCGAGCTTGGCGGCCCGCTTGTCGTTGACCGGGCCGATCAGCGCCAGCGACGGCCGGTACGCGCCCAGCACATCACGGGCGACCTCGTGGACGTCGTCCAGGGTCACGGCCGCTATCTTCGCCAGCATGTCGTCCACCGACAGGTGGTGCCCGTAGCTGAGCTCGGCCTTGCCGATCCGGTTCATCAGCGAGCCGGTGTCCTCCATGCCGAGCACGGTGGAGCCGGAGATCTGGCCGATCGCCCGGTGCAGCTCCTCCTCGGTGATGCCCTCGGCGACCACCTTGGCGAGCTCCTCGCGGCAGATCCGCAGCACCTCCTCGACCCGCTTGGGCTGGCAGCCGGCGTAGATGCCGAACAGGCCGCTGTCCGCGTAGGACGAGGAGTACGAGTACACCGAGTAGGCCAGGCCGCGCTTCTCCCGGACCTCCTGGAACAGCCGGGAGCTCATCCCGCCGCCGAGGGCCGCGTTGAGCACGCCCATCGCCCAGCGGCGCTCGTCGTGCCGCGGCACCCCGGGCACGCCGAGGACCAGGTGGGCCTGCTCG
Organism: Kitasatospora sp. NPDC097643; assembly: GCF_040302625.1. Lineage (NCBI taxonomy): Bacteria > Bacillati > Actinomycetota > Actinomycetes > Kitasatosporales > Streptomycetaceae > Kitasatospora > Kitasatospora sp. NPDC097643. Next base: position 5,849 of record NZ_JBEOSA010000047.1, read on the forward strand.
GTGGACCGGTTGAGCACCTCGACCTTGCCGGCCGTGCGCAGCGCCTTGACGCCGCGCCGGGCCTCGGCGGGGGCGGCGGTGGAGCGGGCCAGCACCGGCGCGAAGGCCTGCTCGACCTGCTTGACCACCTTGCGGTGGTCGAGGTTGCCGGCCGCGGCGACGACCAGGTTCTCGGGCCGGTAGCGGCGGTGGTAGAAGCCGGCGATCTGGTCGCGGGTGAGCGCCTTGATGGTCTCCTGGGTGCCGAGGATCGGGCGGCCGAGCGGGCCGCTGCCGTAGATCACCTTGGCGAACAGGTCGTGCACCACGTCGCCCGGGTCGTCCTCGGCCATCGCCATCTCCTCGAGGATGACGCCGCGTTCGGCGTCGACGTCCTCGGTGCGGATGAGCGAGCCGGTGAGCATGTCGCAGACCACGTCGATGGCCAGCGGCAGGTCGGTGTCCAGCACCCGGGCGTAGTAGCAGGTGTTCTCCTTCGCGGTGAAGGCGTTCATCTCGCCGCCGACCGCGTCCAGGGCGGCCGAGATGTCCAGCGCGCTGCGCCGCTCGGTGCCCTTGAAGAGCAGGTGCTCCAGGTAGTGGGTGGCGCCGTTGAGCTGCGGGGTCTCGTCCCGCGAGCCGACGCCGACCCAGATGCCGAAGGTGGCGGAGCGCACCGTCGGCAGGGTCTCGGTGACGACCCGCAGGCCGCCGGGGAGGACGGTGCGGCGCACCGTGCCGGCGCCGTCGGCGCCCTTGAGCAGGGTCCGGGTGGTGCCGGGGCGCTGCTTTACCGCCGGGGCCTGCGCCACGGGGGGTACCTCCAGGGGAAACGCACGTGGGAAGACGTACGGACGAACGCGAGGACAACAGGGTGCGGCCCGCACGCCGGGAGGCGTACGGGCCGCAAGGGGTCAGCTAGCGGCGCTTCACTCGGAAGCGGCCTCGCCGCCTTCCTCGCCCTCGATGACCGGGATCAGGGAGAGCTTGCCGCGCGGGTCGATCTCGGCGATCTCGACCTGCACCTTGGCGCCGACGCCGAGCACGTCCTCGACGTTCTCCACGCGCTTGCCACCGGCGAGCTTGCGGATCTGCGAGATGTGCAGCAGGCCGTCCTTGCCCGGCATGAGCGACACGAACGCGCCGAAGGTCGTGGTCTTGACCACGGTGCCCAGGTAGCGCTCGCCGACCTCCGGCATGGTCGGGTTGGCGATCTGGTTGATCGTGGTGCGGGCGGCCTCGGCGGCCGGGCCGTCGGCGGCACCGATGTAGATGGTGCCGTCGTCCTCGATCGTGATCTCGGCGCCGGTGTCCTCCTGGATCTGGTTGATCATCTTGCCCTTGGGGCCGATGACCTCGCCGATCTTGTCCACCGGGATCTTGATGGTGATGATGCGCGGCGCGTTCGGGGACATCTCGTCCGGAGAGTCGATGGCCTCGTTCATCACGTCGAGGATGTGCAGGCGGGCGTCGCGGGCCTGCTTCAGCGCGGCGGCGAGCACCGACGCCGGGATGCCGTTGAGCTTGGTGTCCAGCTGCAGGGCGGTGATGAAGTTGCGGGTACCGGCGACCTTGAAGTCCATGTCGCCGTACGCGTCCTCGGCACCCAGGATGTCGGTCAGCGCGACGTAGTGGGTCTCACCGTCGATCTCCTGGGAGATCAGGCCCATGGCGATGCCGGCGACGGCGGCCTTCAGCGGCACACCGGCGTTCAGCAGCGACATGGTGGAGGCGCAGACCGAGCCCATCGAGGTGGAGCCGTTGGAGCCGAGCGCCTCGGAGACCTGGCGGATGGCGTACGGGAACTCCTCGCGGGACGGCAGGACCGGGATGATCGCCCGCTCCGCCAGCGCGCCGTGGCCGATCTCGCGGCGCTTGGGCGAGCCCACGCGGCCGGTCTCGCCGACCGAGTACGGCGGGAAGTTGTAGTTGTGCATGTAGCGGCGACGCGTCTCCGGGGAGAGCGTGTCGAGCTGCTGCTCCATGCGCAGCATGTTCAGGGTGGTGACGCCCAGGATCTGGGTCTCGCCACGCTCGAACAGGGCCGAGCCGTGCACCCGCGGGATGGCCTCGACCTCGGCGGCCAGGGTGCGGATGTCGGTGACGCCGCGGCCGTCGATGCGGACCTTGTCCTTGATGACGCGCTCGCGGACGATCTTCTTGGTCAGCGCGTTGTAGGCGGCGCTGATCTCCTTCTCGCGACCCTCGAACTCGGGGAGCAGCTTCTCGGCGGCCAGCGCCTTGACGCGGTCCAGCTCGTTGTTGCGCTCCTGCTTGCCCGGGATGGTGAGGGCCTGGGCGAGCTCGTCCTTGACGGCGGCGGTCAGCGCGGCGAGGACGTCGTCCTGGTAGTCCAGGAAGACCGGGAACTCGCCGGTCGGCTTGGCGGCCTGGGCGGCCAGCTGGGCCTGGGCGGCGCAGAGCACCTTGATGAACGGCTTGGCGGCCTCCAGGCCGGAGGCGACGACCTCCTCGGTCGGGGCCTCGGCGCCGTCGGTGACCAGCTTGATGGTCTTGTCGGTGGCCTCGGCCTCGACCATCATGATCGCGACGTCGCCGTCCGGCAGGACGCGACCGGCGACGACCATGTCGAAGACGGCCGACTCCAGCTCGCTGTGGGTCGGGAAGGCGACCCACTGGCCGTTGATCAGCGCGACGCGCACGCCGCCGATCGGGCCGGAGAACGGCAGGCCCGCCAGCTGGGTGGAGGCGGAGGCGGCGTTGATGGCCACCACGTCGTACAGGTGGTCCGGGTTGAGCGCCATCACGGTGACGACGACCTGGACCTCGTTGCGCAGGCCCTTGACGAAGGACGGGCGCAGCGGGCGGTCGATCAGGCGGCAGGTGAGGATCGCGTCCTCGGAGGGCCGGCCCTCGCGACGGAAGAACGAGCCGGGGATGCGGCCCGCGGCGTACATCCGCTCCTCGACGTCCACGGTCAGCGGGAAGAAGTCGAAGTGCTCCTTCGGCTGCTTGGACGCGCTGGTGGCCGACAGCACCATGGTGTCGTCGTCCAGGTAGGCCACGGCGGAGCCGGCGGCCTGACGGGCCAGGCGGCCGGTCTCGAAGCGGATGGTACGGGTGCCGAAGGAACCGTTGTCGATCACGGCCTCGGCGTAGAACACGTTCTCTTCCACCTGGAAGATCTCCTCTTTCGTACGTCTCCGGGAGAGCGTCCCCGCGTAGTGCCTGTCGGGTGGCCCTGGGCCCTCCTGTCAGGGAGGGCGGCAGTCGGGCCGGTCTTCGATCGAAGCCTCCGGGGACGCCCCGCACGTCTGCGGGGGTTCCGGGGGCCACTACCGAGGACCGGCGCCTCTCGGCTGCCGGGCCGGGACGGGCGGTCCGCGTCTGGACGCTCTCTCGGATGCGGGCGGCTTCCGTTTGAAGCCTTCGTCCCGCGGGGGTTCGGGTCCTTCTGCCCGGGTGGCGCGCTCGTGCGCCATCACCCGGCATTTCCCACAACCCTACGGTGCAATCCTCGGCCACCTGGGGAGGTGCGCGCGAGTTGTTATGTCCGGGCGCCGCGGCTCGGGTGCCGCGGCATACGCGCGAGGGGCGGCTCCCCGGTGTGGGGAGCCGCCCCGAGCGGCGGTCTTAGCGGGCGCCACCGGCGGCACCGCGGCGGATGCCCAGGCGGTCGACGAGCGTACGGAAGCGCTCGATGTCCTTCTTGGCCAGGTACTGCAGCAGGCGGCGGCGCTGGCCGACCAGGATCAGCAGGCCACGACGCGAGTGGTGGTCGTGCTTGTGGGTCTTGAGGTGCTCGGTCAGGTCCGAGATGCGACGGGAGAGCATGGCCACCTGGACCTCGGGGGAACCGGTGTCGCCCTCCTTGGTGCCGAACTCGGCGAAGATCTGCTTCTTGACGTCAGAGGCGAGAGCCACTGCAACTCCTTCAGGGTGATACCGAGCGGTCCTGGTCGACAACACAGGATCTGAGAGAACTCGGTGTCGTGACTGAGCGCGGCCGGCAACCCCTCCGGATTTGTCGCTGGGCGACCCACCGGGGGCGGACACACGGCTGCGCTCGAAGGTCAAGGGTACCAGTGCCGCCCACCCGGCCGGTCGGCGGGGCCGGACCGGGCCCGACCGGGGCGGCCCGGGTCAGCCGGTGGCGCCCCGGACCAGCCGGTAGATGTCCAGCACGGCGAGCGCCAGCGGGACGAGCGAGATCAGGGTGAGGCTGTCGAACAGGTCCAGGATGCGGCCCCAGAACGGGGAGACGCCCAGGCGCGGCACCACCAGGGCGATCGCGGTGAGCAGCGCGGCGCCGAAGGCGATGGAGGCAGTGAACCATATGGTGCGCAGGTCGACGTCGGTGGAGCCGGCGGCCCGCAGGATGAACTGCGGGGTGTGCAGCGACAGTCCGACGATCAGCAGGCACAGGCCCAGCAGGCCGGCGACGGCCAGGCTGAGGACCTGCGCGGTGTAGCGGAACAGCCGGGCGCGCAGCATGGTGGCCAGGCCAAGGGCCAGCGCGAGCAGCTCGGGGTAGGTCTCGTCGGCGAAGCCGAGCACGGCGCAGGCGCCGACCACGACCGCCGCGCACCCGCCGACCAGGCCGACCAGCACCTCGTGGCCGCGGCGGGCCTGCTGGGCGATCCGCTCGTACTGGACGGCCTCGGCGCGCTCGGCCTCCTCGTCGTAGTCACGGCTGCGGGTGCGGGTCTGGCCGGGGGCGCTGAAGCCGACCGGGAGCCGGGCGAAGCGGGCGGACAGGCTGGGCAGGAAGCCGACCGCGGCGACCGCGGCGACACCGGTGACGGCAGCGATGTGGGCGGCCGGGGTCCCGGGCAGCAGGACGGCGGCGAAGGTGGCGAGCGCGCCGGCGGCGGCGACCAGGGCGGCGGCGACGAACGCCGCGTCCTTCGTCGGCAGCAGGCCGACCAGCAGGACGGCGACCACCAGGACGGCGACGCAGCCGGCCAGGAACTGGAGCCGGCCGGGGCCGTCCCACGGATGGGCGACGGTGAGGATGCCGCTGCCGCCGATCATGGCGTGCGGCAGGGCGCCGAGGCCGAGCGCGAGGGCCGCGTCGGCGTCCTGGTAGACCCGGGCGCGGACGCCGGCCAGGGCGACCAGGACGACGGCGGTGACGCCGGCCAGGATGCCGGGCAGCCCGTGCATGTCGTGGCGCAGGTCGGAGAACCAGAGCGCGAAGCCGAGCAGGGTGAGCAGCAGGCCGGCGCCGATCAGGCCGAAGGCCCGCATGAGTTCGGCGCTCCAGAACCGGCGGTCGGCCTCGACGGCGCTGGCGATGGCGTCGGCGACGTCGTCGTAGACGGCCGGCGGGAGGGACTCGGCGAAGGGGCGCAGCGCGAGCAGGTCGCCGTCGCGGACCTGCTGGGCGGCGAGCGGCAGTCCGCTGTCGAGGACGGTGCCGTCGCGGCGGACCAGGTGGAAGCCGGTGGGGGTGCCGTCGGGCTGGGTCTGGTTGGCCAGCCGCAGCACCTCGGGGTAGACGTCCGCGAGCGGGACGTCCTCGGGCAGGGCGACGTCGATCCGGCGGTCCGGGGCGACGACGGTGACCCGGCAGTAGCCGGTCGTGGGTGCCGTGGTCATGCCCCCACCTGATTCCTTCGACGCACTGGGCGCTCCCCCTGGGTTGACGGTGCCGCCGGCTGACGGTGCCGCGGCACGGCGGCGGTCGGTCTGGCTGCTGCGCGGGCGTCCGGCGCCCGGGCACCGGCTCGGCCGGGCCGGGAGTCGGCGCGGCGTTACCCTACCCGCTCGGTTCGGGCCCGGGTCGGGTGAGGGCGGGGCGGGTTGACGGTGGGCCAGGGTCCGACGGAGGGGCCGCGGGGCGCCCAGTAGGATCGGCCCCTGCGCACGGCACGGGGGGCGGGGGCGTCAGATGCACCGGTCCGGATGCCGGCCCAGTCGCGTGAGGGCTGATGCCGAAGTGATCGATCGACGCCGCGGGGATGACACATGGGTGTGATCACGGTCAAACGCCCTGCCAGGGCCTATCCGCCGGCGGTGCCGGACGAGCCGGTGGAGCTGGTGAGCCCGCCCGAGCTGCCCCGGCAGGGCGGCGAGGACTGGCTGATGAGCGTCCTGCCGATGCTCGGCATGGGCGGCTCGTCGGTGTTCTTCTTCGCGCCGGGCGCGCAGCCGGTCATGAAGATCATGGGCGGTCTGATGATCGCCTCGACGGTCGGCATGATGTTCGCGCAGATCGTGCGGGCCCGTAAGGGCGGTTCCACCGCGCTGTCGGACGAGCGCCGCGACTACCTCAAGTACCTTCAGCAGATGCGCCGGCAGGTGCGCCGCACCGCGGAGCGCCAGCGCGGCGCGCTGCTGTTCCTGAACCCGGCGCCGGACCAGCTGTGGTCGATCGTGGCGGACGGCCGCCGTCTCTGGGAGCGCCGCCCCGGGGACGGGGACTTCGCGCAGATCCGGGTGGGCCTGGGCCCGGTGCAGCTGTCGACGCCGTTGGTGGCGCCGCAGACCGCGCCGATGGACGAGCTGGAGCCGCTGTCGGCGGCCGCGATGCACTCCTTCCTGAAGGCGCACGGCACCTTGCAGGACCTGCCGCTGGCGGTCTCGCTGCGCGCCTTCTACCACATCACGGTGTGCGGCGACCCGGACTCGGTGTACGGCAACGTGCGGGCGATGATCTCCCAGCTGACCACGCTGCACTCGCCGGACGACCTGCTGGTGGCGGTCGCGGCGGCGCCGGGCGCGGCCGAGGAGTGGGAGTGGACCAAGTGGCTCCCGCACAACCAGCACCGCAAGGAGAGCGACGGCGCGGGCTCGCGCCGGCTGATCGCCACCGGCCTGGGCGAGCTGGAGCACCTGCTCCAGGACGAGCTGGCCGGCCGCCAGCGGTTCGTCCGGGACGCCACGCCGGCGCCGGACCAGCCGCACCTGGTGGTGGTGATGGACGGCGCCGGGGTGCCGCACGACTCGGTGCTGGCCGGCGCCGAGGGCGTGCAGGGGGTGACCGTCATCGAGGTGGTCCCGGGCGACCTGGACGAGCCGAGCGGCCACCTGATGGTGACGGTGGGCCCGGAGGAGCTGGTGCTGCGCTCGGCCTCCGGCGCGACGTACACCGGCAAGCCGGACCTGCTGTCGGTCTGGCAGTCCGAGGCGCTGGCCCGGCAGCTGGCGCCGTACCGGATCTCGGCCGGCGGGGACGACGAGCCGCTGCTGTCCAACCTGGACTTCACCGACCTGATGAACTCCGGCGACCCGGGCTCGTTCGACGTGACCCGCAGCTGGCGGCCGCGGGCGCAGCACGAGCGGATGCGGGTGCCGATCGGGGTGGGCGCCAACGGCGAGCACGTCTACCTGGACATCAAGGAGGCCGCGCTGGAGGGCATGGGCCCGCACGGCCTGTGCGTGGGCGCGACCGGCTCCGGCAAGTCGGAGCTGCTGCGCACCCTGGTGCTGGCGCTGGCGATGACGCACTCCTCGGAGATCCTCAACTTCGTGCTCGCCGACTTCAAGGGCGGGGCGACCTTCTCCGGCATGGCGGACATGCCGCACACCTCGGCGGTGATCACCAACCTGGAGGGTGAGCTCACCCTGGTCGACCGCATGCGCGACGCGATCGAGGGCGAGCTGCACCGCCGCCAGGAGCTGCTGCGCTCGGCGGGCAACTACGCCAACATCCACGAGTACGAGCGGGCCCGGGCGGCCGGTGCGGCGCTGGACCCGCTGCCCTCGCTGGTGCTGATCATCGACGAGTTCTCCGAACTCCTCACCGCCAAGCCGGACTTCATCGAGATGTTCATCCAGATCGGCCGGATCGGCCGGTCACTGGGCGTGCACCTGCTGCTGGCCTCGCAGCGCCTGGAGGAGGGCAAGCTGCGCGGCCTGGACACCTACCTCTCGTACCGGATCGGTCTGCGCACCTTCTCGGCGGCCGAGTCGCGGGCGGCGATCGGCGTGCCGGACGCCTACCACCTGCCGCCGGTGCCCGGCGTCGGCTACCTCAAGTTCGGCGAGGACGTGATGGACCGGTTCAAGGCCGCGTACGTCTCGGGGCCCTACCGGGCGCCGGGGCAGCAGCGGTCGACCGGCGGGCGGCGGACCAGTGCCCGCCCGGTGCTGTTCACCGCGGCCGAGGTGGAACTGCCGGAGCCGGCGCTGGAGGAGGAGACGCCGCAGGCGCCGGAGCCGGACGACGCGCTGGTGGACACCGTGCTGGACGTGTTCGTGCAGCGGATGTCGGGCCAGGGCCCGGCCGCGCACCAGGTGTGGCTGCCGCCGCTGGACGACGCGCCGAGCATGGACCACCTGCTGCCGCCGTTGCAGGTGGTGCCGGAGCGCGGGCTGACCGCGCCCGGCTTCCCGGTGGGCCGGCTGCGCGTGCCGATCGGCGTGGTGGACAAGCCGCGCGAGCAGAAGACCGACATCCTGCACGTCGACTACGCGGGGGCGGCCGGCCACGGTCTGGTCGTCGGCGGCCCGCGGTCGGGCAAGTCGACGGTGGTGCGCACCACGGTGGCCTCGTTCGGGCTCACCCACACCCCGCAGGAGGTGCAGTTCTACCTGCTGGACTTCGGCGCGGGCAGCTTCGGCTCGCTGGCCGGGCTGCCGCACGTCGGCGGGGTGGCCGGGCGCCTGGACGTCGACAAGGTGCGCCGGATGGTCTCCGAGGTGCACGGGGTGCTGAACCGGCGCGAGGAGCTGTTCCGGGTCGCCGGGATCGACACCATCGCGACCTACCGGGCCCGCCGGGCGGCCGGGCAGTTGCCGGACGAGCAGTTCGGCGACGTCTTCCTGGTGATCGACGGCTGGAACACCTTCAAGCAGGAGTTCGAGGTCCTGGAGGGGGTGATCGGCGACATCGCCCAGCGCGGTCTCGGCTACGGCGTCCACCTGATCGTCACCGCGACCCGGTACGCCGAGGTGCGCCCGGCGCTGAAGGACCTGTTGCAGAACCGGACCGAGCTCAAGCTGGGCGACGCGATGGAGTCCGAGGTGGACCGCCGGGTGGCGCAGAACGTCCCGGCGCTGGCCGGGCGCGGCATCACCCCGGAGCGGCTGCACTTCCTGTCCGGTCTGCCCCGGCTGGACGGCTCCTCCTCGGTGGAGGACCTCCAGGACGGGGTGGCCGGTCTGGTCTCCGCGATCAGCGGGGCCTGGACCGGTCCGCGCGCGCCGCAGGTGCGGATGCTGCCGGCCGTCCTGGACGGGCACTCGCTGCCGAAGGGCTTCGAGCAGCCGGAGCGCGGGATCGCCTTCGGCGTGGACGAGGCCGAACTGGCGCCCGCCTTCGTCAACTTCGAGACCGACCCGCTGTTCATCGTGTTCGGCGACACCGAGTCGGGGAAGTCGGCGCTGCTGCGGATGCTGATCAAGCAGATCACCGAGCGGTACACGCCGGACCAGGCGGGCATCGTGGTCGGCGACTACCGGCGCGCGCTGCTGGGCGTCGTGCCGGACGAGTACCTGGTGGAGTACGCGGCCGCGCAGCCGGCCATGGCGAGCATCGTGGACATGCTGCGCGGGGCCTGCTCGCGCCGCCTGCCCGGCCCGGACGTGACCGCCGAGCAACTGCGCAACCGCAGCTGGTACAGCGGCAAGGACATGTTCGTGATCGTGGACGACTACGAGCTGGTCGCGACGAGTTCGGGCAACCCGCTGGCGCCGCTGGCGGAGTTCCTGCCGTTCGCCCGGGACATCGGCCTGCGGGTGATCGTGGCGCGCAGCGCGGGCGGCGCGGGCCGTTCGCTGTACGAGCCGGTGATGCAGCGGATGCGCGAGCTGGGCGGGCAGGGTGTGATCCTGTCCGGGAACCGGGACGAGGGCGCGCTGCTGGGGACGGTCAAGCCGGGGCCGCTGCCGCCGGGCCGCGGGGTGTACGTGTCGCGCCGGGCGACCGGCGGGCAGATGGTCCAGACGGGCTGGCTGCCGCCGGCGTAGCGGCGCGGACCATCCACGGCGACGGCTACGGAGGGTGAGCGAAGGGGTCGGGCCCACACGGGTCCGGCCCCTTCGACGTCCCAGGTGCTGAAACGTTACCTAGATCTTTCCGGCGTCGGGCTGCGGTTCCCGCACCCCGCCCGGGGGGTGCGCGGGCCCGGAAGGATGCCTGGGCGTGCCATCGTCCGATCCGGCGCGCGCCTTCGAATAGCAGCCAGAAATGCGCCGTTCACCTTGGATTCATGTGCGATGCGCCAGAGGTAACAAGTCGGACAAACGCGCCAATGACCCTAAGTGATCATCGGATCGCATGGTTATGCCGTTCTCTGCAACGGATTCCGAAGCAATTCCCGCGTTGACGCGATCAATACGCCCAAGGTTCCATTGCGGCCCGGGAGCGACCGGACCAAGACCCGAGCAGCCAGCCAGCGGAGGCGATACCGCTCCCACCCCAGGACCGCACAGAGCCGATCGGAAGCCTTCATGACCGACACGCTTCGCCCGCCACACGCCGTAGCCCCCCAGACGGCCGACAGCGGCGCCGCCCCCCAGCAGCTCAAGCGCTCGATCGGCGTCGTCGGCGGCACGCTGCTCACGCTGTCCTGCGTCACCCCGGCGTCCACGCTCTTCGTGATCGTGCCCGAGCTGTTCTCCAGCATCGGCAGCGCCACCGCCCTCGCCATCGGCATCGGTGCGCTGCTCTGCATCGCGGTCGCGTTCTGCTACTCCGAGCTCGGCACGCTGATCCCCAGCGCCGGCGGCGAGTACGCGATGGTCGGCACCCTGGCCGGGCGACTGGCGGGCTGGCTGGTCTTCATCCAGTCGCTGATCGTGGTGATGATCGTCCCCTCGGTCATCGCCCTCGGCACCGCCGACTACCTGGCGCCGGTCCTGCACGTGGACAAGCCCATCGCGGGCGCCGCGGTGATGCTGGCCGCCACCCTGGCCGGTCTGCTGGACCTGCGCGCCAACGCCTGGATCACCGGCATCTTCCTGGTCCTGGAGGTCGTCGCGGCCGCCGTCGTCTCGGTGCTCGGCTTCGCCCACACCAACCCCGACCACCCCAGCCTGCTGCACGGCGTGGTCCCCGGGGACGGCGGCGCCACCAGCACCGTCGGCATCGGCGCCATCGTCGGCGCGCTCGGCATCGCCCTCTTCGTCACCCAGGGCTTCTCCACCGCCGTCTACCTCTCCGAGGAGCTGGAGAACCCCCGCCGCACCGTCTCGCGCACCGTGCTGTGGACGCTCGGCCTGTCCACCGCCGTCATCCTGATCCCGGTCGCCGCCATCACCATGGGCGCCCCCGACCTGGACACCCTGGCCGCCGGCGACATCTCCGGCATGGTCACCGCGTGGAGCAACTCGGCGGTCGGCACCTTCATCAGCCTGTGCATCGCGCTGGCCATCATCAACGCCGGCATCGTCATGGTCATCCAGAACTCCCGGGTGCTGTTCGCCTCCGCCCGTGACAAGGCCTGGCCCGAGCCGGTCAACAAGGCCTTCGGCACCCTGGGCCGGTTCGGCTCCCCGTGGATCGCCACCCTGGCGGTCGGCCTGCCCGGCGCCGCGCTCTGCTTCGTCAAGGGCGAGCTGCTCAGCAACATCACCGGCGTCGCGGTCACCGCGATGTACCTGCTGGTCGCGGTCGCCTCGCTGCTCTCCCGCCGCGGCCACCACAAGCACGCCGCCGCCTGGCGGATGCCGCTGTGGCCGGTCGTCCCGGCGGTCCTGATCGCCGTCCTGCTCTACGTGATGACCCAGCTGGACACCGAGCCGCTGCTGTGGACCGGCGGCATCACCGTCGCCGCCACCCTCTACTGGCTGTTCTACCTGCGCCCCCGGCAGGACACCCGCTGGGTGATCAGCCTCCCCGAGGACCAGCAGCAGTCCTGACCCCCACCCCACCCCCACACGGCAGTGCCCCGGGCTCCCCTCGTAGCCCGGGGCACTGCCGCTTTTCACGAGGTCACTTCTTCGCCTTCCACTCCGGGCTGGTGGCGATCGCCTTCAGCTGGTCCGGAGTGAGCAGCGCCTTGCCCTTCGCGCCCTGGACGAGCATGACCTGCATCCCGTCCGGGCGCAGGACGTTCACCGCCAGCTGGGAGCTGGGGCCCTCGGCACCGCCGCCGCGGGTCAGGATCCGGCTCCCGTCGGGCAGCACGGTCGCGTCCTTGTACGCCGTCTCGATCCCGCCGTCGGGGGACTTCGCCCAGTTCTCCACCCGCAGCACCAGCGAACCCGCGCTCTGGCCCTGGGCCAGCTGGAGGGTGAGCGCGGTCGGGCTGCCGGCGTCGTGACCGGTCACCGTGATCCCGGCGGGCAGCAGCTTGGCCACGACGGCCTGGCGGTCCTCCGCCGACAGGCCGGGGTCGATCGCCTCGTAGTCGACGCCGCTGTACTTGACCGACGCCACGACCCGGTCCCAGGACTTGTCGGTGACGATCGCCTTCAGCTGCTCCAGGGTCAGCGGCGGGTTGGGGCGGCTGTCGGGCGCGCCCTTCTCCTGCGGGGAGTTCCACTCGCTCACCGAGATGTACCGGCCGTCCGGGCCGGTCAGCCCGGCCGACCACTCCTTGGTGTCCGCGCGCTGGTCCGAGTACTCGTGGCCCTGGTTGAGCCAGAGCTTGGAGCCGTCCGGCAGGGTGGTCACGCTGCACGAGTCGGTCCGGGTGGATGTGAAGTCGCTCGGGCAGGAGGGTTCCTGGTTCTGACCCTTGTGGTTCTTCTGGATCCCGAGCTGGATCAGCGACTTGCCCTGGCCGTCGTCGAAGACCAGGTCCGCGCCGACGAAGCTGCCGCCCGCCTGGCTGTCGTCGGTGCCGCGGCCCTTGGCCTGGGTGATCTCGCCCTTGGGCAGCAGCGCCTTGAAGGCGGTCAGCATCTCGTCACCGGTGATCACCGGGGCGGCCGTGGAGGCCTTGGCGGTCGGGGTGGCCGGGGTGGCAGCGGCGCTGCCCGAGGCCGGGGTCGGGGCGGACGCCGTGCCGGTGGCCGGGCCGCTCGCGGCGCCCGCGGCGGGGGCGGCCGCGGCGCTGACCCGGTCCGGGGAGGCGCCGGAGCCGGAGAGGTACACCGCACCGGTGCCCACCAGGGCGAGCGCGGCCGCGCCGCTCACCACCGCGGCGGCGGAGCGCCGGCGCCAGCGGCGGCGGCCGCGCTGGTAGCCGCCCGCCACCAGGTCGCCCTGCCCGGCGTGGAAGCCCTCCCCGGTGCGGGTCATGGCATAGAGCAGATCGTCCTCGAACTTGTCCGGTTCGGACATGGGAGATCACCGTTTCCTCGGGTCGCGGATTGCGTCAACGGAATTCCGGAAGGGTGCTCGGGAAGGGCGCTCAGCGCGCGGCCAGTTCGGCCAGCGAGTCGCCGAGCAGAGCACGGATCCGGGCCAGGGCCCGGGTGGTACGGGTGCGGACCGCACCGGAGGAGGAACGCAGCACCTCGGCCGTCTCCTCGACGCTGCGGTCCTCCCAGTAGCGCAGCACCAGGACGGCCCGGTCCTTGGCCGGCATCCGGCCGAGGGCGTCGAGCAGGGTCAGCCGCAGGGTGCTGTCCGACTCCCGGCCCTCGGGCTCGGGCAGTTCGCCGGTGGGGCGCTCGCCGCTGGAACGGCGGCGCTGCTGGGCGAGGAAGGTGCGCACCATCATGGTGTGGGCGTAGGCGGCCGGGTTGTCGATCCGGTGCCGTCCGCCGGTCCAGGCGCTGCGCCGCCACAGCACGTACATCCGGCTGAGGGTCTCCTGCACGAGGTCCTCGGCGTAGTGGGTGTCGCCGCTGGTCAGCAGACAGGCCGAGCGGTACAGGTGCCCGGTGCGACTGGACACGAGCTCCAGGAACTCCGTGTCCTTGGCCTCCCGGCCCGCCCCGATCCACCGCATGTTCGCCGCCCCCGTCGTTCGTGGTCACTGACACCTCTTGGATGCGGCGACCGGCGCGGGATGTTACAGCCGGGCGGGAGGTTCCTGAGGAGACGTCAGTCGACGGGCCGGCGCCGGTGGTCGCGCAGCACCACGCCGCCGCCGATCAGCAGGGCCACCAGCAGCGCGCCGATGCCCAGGACGTACGTCGCGGTGCGGCCGTCCCGGTCGGCCTGGGTCTCGCCGAGGCCGACCGGCCGCGGCACGATCGGGGCGGCGGCGAGCTGGACGGGCGGGTCCTCGACGGCCGCGAACGGCGCGGCCTCGGGCGCCTTGGTGACGGCCCTGACCGGGTCCACCACGCCCCAGCCGATGAAGCGGTTCGGGCCGTGCTCGGTGCGCTGGGCGGTCTGCTCGATCCAGGCGCGGACCTGCGCGGGCTTCCACGACGGGTGGGCGCCCGTCAGCAGCGCGGCGAGCCCGGCGACGTACGGGGCGGCGAAACTGGTGCCGTTGTCCACGCACTGGCCGCCCCGGGGGACGGTGGAGAGCATGTCGACGCCGGGCGCGGCGACCTTCACGAAGGAGCCGTACTGGGAGAACGGGGCGCGCTCGTTGTTGCGGTCGGAGGCGCCGACGGCCAGCACGGTCGGGAAGGCCCCGGGGTAGGTGTCGCCCTCCTTGCCGTCGTTGCCGGTGGAGGCGACCACCACGACGTTGTTGTCCTCGGCGGCCTGGACGGCGGCCTTCAGCTCGGGGTAGCCGCCGAACCCGGCGCTGCCGGCGCCGCGGACGTCCTGGGAGATGTTGATGACCCTGGCCTTGGCCTGGACCGCCGTATTGATGGCCTGGACGAGGGTGGAGACGTCGCCGTTGCCCTCGCTGTCGTTCTGGCGGATCGACAGGATGGTGGCGTCGGGGGCCAGGCCGACGAAGCCGGTCCGGTCGCTGCGGCGGGCGGCGATGATGCCGGCCACCTTGGTGCCGTGGCCGACCGGGTCGTCCTTGGCGGTGCCCTCGACCTTCTGCTTGGTCTCCCGGTTGACCAGCAGGTTTCCGCCGTCCACGACCTTGTCGGCCAGCTGCGGGTTGCGGTCGTCCACGCCGGTGTCGATGACCGCGACGGTCACGCCCGCGCCCCTCGTCCGCCCGCCCTGCCACAGCTCGTCGAGCAGCAGGCGTTGCAGCGCCCAGGGCACGGTCTGCACGTCGGGCGCGGGGTTGGGGCAGTCACCGGCGGCGGCCAGGCCGGGCCCGTCGGCGTACGCCGGGGCGGCCAGCGGCCCGGCCAGTACGGCCAGCGCGGCCAGCGTCGCGGCCGTCCTGCGGTACCCGCGTCCGGACACCCTGCCACCCCTCATGTCGTCCACCTGCCTGCGCGCCAGGGGCGGGTGCCCGGAGTCCGGGTACCCGCCCCACCGTACGTTCCCCGCGGGAACGCGCGGTCAGTGCTGCCAGAGCTTGGCGTTGTTGTCCTCGGTGGCCTTGTAGCTCGCCGCGGCGCTGTCCAGCGAGGACGCGATCTTGCCGCAGACGTCCTGGAGGTCGGCGGCGCGGGCGTCCCAGACGGCCTGGTGGGCCTGGTAACCCTGCTGGGCCTGGCCCTCCCAGCTGCCCGAGATGCGCTTGACGTTGCCCTGGAGGTCCTCCAGCAGCTGCTTGATGCGGGCGGCGGAGCCCCGCACCTCCTCGGCGGCGGCGTGGACGGTTTCGAAGTTAACGAGGATGTGGCCGTCGGACACGATGTCTCCTAGTCATGGATGCGAAGCACCCCGCGGCTACCGGCGGGTGCCCCGCGTGGCGGCGGTTCGAAGCGGTGCGAAGAGGTGATCAGCCCTGGGCAGCGGTGAACTGCTGCTGCTGGTCCTGCTCGGTGAGCGAGTAGCGGCGGGTGGTCTCCTCGATCGCGCCCTTGATCGCCCGCAGCGACTGGTTCAGCGCGTCGATGTCCTGGTTGAACTGGGTCTGCAGGTTGGTGTAGGCGGTCGCCGCCTGGCCCTTCCAGCCGCCGGTGACGTTGGTGACCGTGCCGTTGAGCTTGGTCCGCTCCGCATCGATCTTCTGGATCGCGTCATCGATCTGCTTGGCGAAAGCCAGCATCTCCTGAGCGGTCATCGTGAACTGACCCATGCTCCACCGTCCCCCATGAGAACAACATTGTGTGAACGGAGGGCCGTCCGGCCCGTCCGTCGCATCACCGGTGTGATGTCGAGGAGCACTGTAGTCGGCACACGCAACTCACCCAACATCGAGCGCCGAGTAGTTACCAGACCATGACACGGGGCCAAGTCCCTTGGCGCGTCAGGCCGCTCAGGCGTTCTGCTGCTGCGCGGCGCTCTTCGCGGTCAGCGGCGGGCCGGCCGGCACCAGGTTCGACCACTCCCGCGGCACCGGGAGCGGCTGGACGCCCTGGTAGCCCAACCTGGCCTGGTTGCCGCCGGGTTCGTCCGACTGCTGCGGCTGCGGCTGGTCCGGCGCCGCCGTGGTCGGCTGCGCGGTCGGCGGCTTCGGGGCGCCGCTCTGCCCCGGCTGGGCGGTGGGTGCGGCGGTGGCGCCGCGGCCGCCGTCGCCGTTGGTCGGCACCGAGTAGCGCAGGCCGGTCTCGGTGATCAGGAAGTCGCTGCCGGAGCCGGCCGTCGTGTTGTCCAGCGCGCGGTAGAAGAGGCCGTGACCGGGCGTCACGTACGCGGCGCCCGCCCCGTTGCTGTACTGCGCCGGGTACGACGGACCCGCCCAGACGCTGCGCCGGGGCGTGCGGCCGTCCTCGGCGACGCCGTCGAAGGTGCTGCAGACCACCTTGCGGGCGTCCTGCCGGTCCTGCCAGTTGTTCAGCGGCGCACCGGACTTCAGCGGCCAGTCGTCCCCGACGTTCGGCAGCGGGGTGTTGTTGCCGAGCGCGGCGTGGTCGGCCGGGGTCATCTCGTCGCTGCGCGGCTTCTTGTCGGCGTCGTACTTGTAGAGGATCTGGTACGCCGGGTTCTGCCGGATCAGCTCCGCCTGGAACGGCGTCACCAGGAACAGCCGGTCCTTGCCGACCACGTAGTGGCGGTCCTGGTAGTGCACCAGCCGGCCGACCCGGCGGTCCGCCTGGTTCTCCAGCGTCACCGAGGAGTTCGGGTTCTGGCTGTCCGCCACCCCGTCGAGCTGCGGGAAGGTGATCGGGCTGCCGTTCAGCAGGGTGTCCAGCCAGTCGCGCTTGACCCGCTGCGGCACCGCGTTGGGCCCGAACACCGCGGTGATCAGCGACTTGCGCTCCTTGTCGTCGGCCTTCTCGGAGCCGATCTCGTGCTTGCGGCCCTGCGCGTCGACCAGGTACACCTTCGCGTCCGCGGGCTTGACGGCCGGCTGACCCGGCGCCGGCTGCGCCGAGACCTGCTGCTCGTCCGCCAGCTGCACCAGCAGCAGCTGGTCCTGGCCCAGCTTCCGGTCCTTGGCCTCCAGCGTCGCCGCGTCCGCGCCGGCCGCCACGAACACCGCCTGGTTGACGGTCTCCTGCTTGTCGTCCGAGCCCGGGCGGTCGCAGACCGACCATTTCATCGGCTTGTCCGCGTTGTCCTTGGCGGGCAGCTTGTCCGGCGCGTACGGGATGCCGATCGTCGGGCCGTGGTTGGGGTAGCGGTCGAGCACGTCGTCGTCGACCACCACCACCTTGGCCTCGGCGGGCAGCACCAGCCGGGCCGAGGACATGTTGAGCACCTGGTGCAGGCGCTTCGTCCGGCCGTCCGGATCGGTCAGCACCACGTACCGGGTGGTCGAGCGCTTGCCCTGGATCACGCTCTTGCCGTCGTCCCAGTGCAGCGGCGCCCCCGGCTTGAACACCCCCCAGAGCCCGAACCCGGCGACGACCGCGGTCGCCACGAGGACGCTCGGCAGCACCGCCTTCACCGGCCGCGGCGCGTCCTCGTCGCTGCCGCCACCACCGGGCAGCAGGAAGGCGCCGACGGTGCGCTTACGGGCGAAGGTGTAGGCGTTCAGCTCGTCCCGGCGCGATGCCATCCTCGTCGTCCCCCTTGTCAGACCGCTGCCCCGTGGTCCGCACCCGCCGGGCGAGAACGCGCTCGAACCCTCTACGATGCGGCAGCAGACGGTGAGTACGGTACGGGTACGGTGCGCGAACCGGCCAGCCGGGCCGCGACGACTGATCAGAGAGGGTCACCCGGGGGATGCCAAGCCAGACCGCTCCAGGACGCCGCGGCACGGCGACGGGCAGGGGGTCGCGCCGGTCCGGACGCCGGGCGCAGCCCGGCGACCCGGCCCCGGCAGCCACCTCCGCGCAGCCGCCCGCCGGGGCCGGCACCGGCGCGAGCGGGCCCGTTCCGGTCCGGATCCACCCCCGGCCCGGCCTGCTCGGCGGCCGGCTGAAACTCCAGCAGCTCGTCCTGGTCGAGGTCGCGGTGGCGCTGGTCGCGGTCGGCTGGACGATCAGCCGGCCGGTCGCCGCCGGCTTCGGCGCGGTCGCGCTCGTCCTGGTCGTGCTCGCCGCCATCCCGGTGCGCGGCCGCACCGTCCCCGAGGCGCTGCGGGTCCGCGCCACCCTCAAGTCCCGCCGCCGGCAGGCCCGTACCACCCTGCCGCCGGCCGGCACCGACCCGGCCTTCGCCCCGGCCCTGGAGCTCGAACCGGCCCTGCGCACCTGCACCCACGCCACCGAGGTGGAGCTCGGCGGCCGGCCGGTCCGCCGGGAGACCGGCATGGTCGGCGACGGGACCTTCCTCAGCTCGGTGCTGCTCGTCCAGGCCAAGGACCAGCCGCTGCGCCCGGTGCGCACCGCGCTGCCGCTGCCGCTGGACGTGATCTGCTCGGCGCTGACGGTGGACGACATCACGCTGGAGTCGGTGCAGGTGGTCCAGCACACCCAGCCGGCCCCGGCCCAGCACCTGCCCGAGCAGTCGCTGGCCGCCCGCGCCTACCGGGAGCTGCCGGACGGCACCGCCACCCCGGGCCTGCGGCTGACCTGGGTGGCGCTCAAGCTCGACCCGGAACGGGCGGCCACCGCCGTCCGGGCCCGCGGCGGCGGCGAGGAGGGCGCCCGCAAGGCGCTGCAACGGGTGACCGACCAGCTCGCCGGGCGGCTCAACAGCGCCGGGTTCAAGGCGACCGTGCTGGACGAACGCGAG
The DNA here is from genome assembly GCF_040302625.1 of Kitasatospora sp. NPDC097643. Lineage (NCBI taxonomy): Bacteria > Bacillati > Actinomycetota > Actinomycetes > Kitasatosporales > Streptomycetaceae > Kitasatospora > Kitasatospora sp. NPDC097643. The sequence continues at coordinate 24,675 of NZ_JBEOSA010000047.1, forward strand.
CTGATCGCCGCGCTGTCCACCTCCACCTGTGCCAACCCGCTCGCGGTGGCCGGGCGCCAGGGCACCGGCAGCGGCGGCGGCACCACCCGCCGCACCCAGGAGGGCAACCGGTTCTGGCGGATCGACGACCGCTGGCACAGCACCTACTGGATCTCCCGCTGGCCGCAGCTCGGCCGCCCCGGCGGCGCCCCCGGCCGGATCGGCGCACCCGACCTGGTCAACCTGATCACCGGCTCGCCGGCGCTCGCCAGCACCTTCAGCCTGACCGCCGGACACGGCACCGGCGGCTCGGTGACGATCAGCGGGCACCTGCGGGTGACCGGGCGCAGCGAGAGCGAGGTGGTCCAGATCGGCCGCCAGGTGGAGGCCCGGGCCCAGAGCACCGGCCTCGGCCTGACCCGGCTCGACCTGGAGCAGGCCCCCGGTGTGCTCGCCACCCTGCCGCTGGGAGGAGCGTCCTGATGGCGTACCAGACGTACCCGGCCCCCGGGCCGCAGCACGGCGGCTCTCAGCCCCGGCCCCGGCCGCGGATCCTGCCCGGCTTCGGGCTGCGCGGCCCGCGCCGGGAGAAGCACGTGCTGGAGCCCGCCGACCTGGCGGCGCTGGCCTTCCCGGTCGGCGACGACGGCGTGGTGATCGGCGTCGACCCGCAGGGCCTGCCCGCGGTGCTCGGCCTGTTCCGGCCCGGTTCGTACGAGCTGGTGCTGGTCGGCGGGGTGTGGACGGCGCAGGTCATCGCGCTGCGGGCGGCCGCGATCGGCGCCCGGGTCGCGGTGGAGACGGCCCGCTCCCAGCTGTGGGGGCCGATGGCGCAGGCCGCGGGCGGCGGGCAGCCGTGCGTGACGATCCACCAGGTCGGCCGGCTCGGGCCGCAGGGCGCCTCGGTGGCCTCGCCGGTGCTGGTCGTGCGCGACCTCGGCGCCCGCCCGCCGCGCAGCCGGCTCTCCGCCGCCCCCTGGCAGACCACCCTGACGCTGCTGCCCTACCTGGGCCCGAACGCGTCCCGGGTGCTCAACGCGGCCGACCTGGTGGGCGTGCAGCGGATCTCCCCGCAGGAGGCGGAACTGACCGGCCGGGTGCTCTCGCTCCCGCCGGAGGACGTCGCCGCACTGCCCACCCTCGGCGACGACCTCACCCTGTGGGCCACCCGGATGCGCCGCCAGTACGTGCGGGCCGTGGCCGGGCAGGCCGAGCAGCAGGTTCTCGGCGGCCCGCGCCGGATGGACTGACGGCGGCACCGGCCCGGGGCCGGGCAACCGGATCCGACGCCGCCTTCAACGGGGGTTGCCGTACGGCCTAGTCTTTGATGCGGCAACGGCACCGCTGAACAAGCGGCGGCGAACACGAGGGAGCCCTAGTGAGCAGCGATCGGGACGGCGTCTACGTCGGCGACAACGCGGCGGAGGACGACGACGATTGGTCCGACGCGCCCGATTACACTCCCCCGTCCTGGTACGTGCAGACGGATGCGGCGGCGGCTCCGGGGGCGAACCCGGCCGCGGCGGCTCCGGGGGCGGTGGCTGCGGGTGCTCCGGGTGCTCACGCGGCTCCGGCAGCGGTGCCGGGACCTGGTGCCCAGGCCCAGCCGGGGGCTCCTGCCCCGGTGGCCGAGCCCGCTCCGATGCCGATGCCCGCTCCGGTCCCCGTGCCCGCTCCGGCCGTGCCCGCCGCGGAGGCGGTCCCGACGCCGGTCCCCGCCCAGGCTCCCGCTCCGGCGCCCGTGCCCGTGCCGCCCGTCCAGACCGAGGCGCAGCACGTCCCGTTCCCGGCACCCGCACCCGCACCCGCACCCGCACCGGCGCCAGCACCCGCACCCGCCGCGGTCCCCGGGCCGCCGCAGGCCGTCGCCCCGGGCTGGCCCCCGGCGGAGGCCGCAGCGCACCAGCAGCCCGTCCCGGCCGCGCCTCAGCCGCAGCCGGCGCCGGCCCCGCTGCCGTACCCGGAGCCGCAGGCGTACCCCGACCCGCAGGCGGCCCAGCCGGCGCAGCCCGGCCCCCAGCCGGTCCCGCCGCAGGCGTACCCGCAGCCGCCCGTCCAGCCGGTCGCGGCCCAGCAGCAGCAGCCGCAGCCACTGCCGCAGGACCCGCAGGCCGCCGCGTGGGCCGCCCAGCAGGCCGCCGCCCAGCCCGCACCGCAGCCGGCACCGGCCCCGCAGCCCGCCGCGGTGGACCCGCGCCAGGGCGGCTGGCCGCAGCCCGCCGCCTACCAGCAGCCCGCCCAGCCGCAGCCGTACGCCGAACCGCAGCAGCCGGCCCCGGCGCAGCCCTGGCCGCCGCAGGGCGCTGCCGCGCCGGCGCCCGCCGCGTTCCAGCAGGCCGCCGCCCCGCAGCAGGTCGCGCACGGCGCGCCGCTCGGCTACACCGCCGCGGTCGAGCTGTCCTCGGACCGGCTGCTGCGCAGCCAGCCCAAGCAGCAGCGCCAGCAGCCCCGGTTCCAGTTCGGCGGCAAGGCGGCGGCCGCCGAGAAGTCCCGCAAGCTGGAGATCATCCGCACCCCGGTGCTGAGCTGCTACCGGATCGCCGTGATCAGCCTCAAGGGCGGGGTCGGCAAGACCACGACCACCACCGCGCTCGGCGCGACCCTGGCCAGCGAGCGCCAGGACAAGGTGATCGCGATCGACGCCAACCCGGACGCCGGCACCCTGGGCCGCCGGGTCAAGCGCCAGACCGGCGCGACCATCCGCGACCTGGTGACGGCCATCCCGCACCTGCGCAGCTACATGGACATCCGTCAGTTCACCTCGCAGGACCTGCACTCGGGCCTGGAGATCCTGGCGAACGACGTCGACCCGGCGGTGTCGACCACGTTCAACGACTCGGACTACCGGCAGGTCATCGAGGTGCTGGGCCGCCAGTACCCGATCATCCTGACCGACTCCGGCACCGGCCTGCTGTACAGCGCGATGCGCGGTGTGCTGGACCTCGCCGACCAGCTGATCATCGTCTCCACGCCCAGCGTGGACGGCGCCTCCAGCGCCTCGACCACCCTGGACTGGCTCTCCGCGCACGGCTACGCGGACCTGGTGCAGCGCAGCATCACGGTGGTCTCCGGGGTGCGCGAGACCAGCAAGATGATCAAGGTCGAGGACATCGTCGCGCACTTCCAGACCCGCTGCCGCGGGGTGGTCGTGGTCCCGTTCGACGAGAGCCTGGCGGCCGGCGCCGAGGTCAACCTCGACATGATGCGGCCCAAGGTCCGGGAGGCCTACTTCGAGCTGGCCACCCTGGTCGGCGAGGACATCATCCGGGCCCAGCAGGCCGCCGCGCAGCAGGCCGGGTGGCAGCAGCAGGCGCAGGCGCCGTACCCGCCGCAGGGCGGCCAGCCGCAGCCGTACCCCGACCCGCAGCCGGCCCAGCCCTACCCGGGGCAGGTCGGTCAGCCGGCCCCCGGGGCGCCCTGGGCCCCCCAGCCGCAGCCCGGCCAGACCCCGCCGCCCCCGGCCGGGTACGGCTACCCGCCGCCGCAGCCCGGCGCCCCGGCGGGCTGGCCGCAGCCGCAGCCGCAGCCGTACCCCGACCCGCAGCAGCCCGGCGTCCCGCAGCCGGGCCCCGGCTACGGCTACCCGCCGGCCCAGCCCCAGCCGCAGGCGCAGCCGCCGTACCCCGGCCAGCCGGACGGCCACCAGCCGCCGCCCGGGTACGGCTACCCGCCGCCGCAGCCGCAGCAGTGACGCCGAAGGGCCCGCCGACCAGGTCGGCGGGCCCTTCGGCGTTCCATGGGCGGCGTTCAGCAGCCGTCGGTCAGCTCACGGGCCCGCTTGACGTCGTCCGCCATCCGGTCCAGCAGCGCCTCGATGGAGTCGAACTTCTCCATCCCGCGCAGGTAGGCCAGGAAGTCCACGGCCACGTGCAGCCCGTACAGGTCCAGGCCGACCCGGTCGATGGCGTACGCCTCGACGGTGCGGGCGGTGCCGTCGAAGGTCGGGTTGGTGCCGACCGAGATCGCCGCCGGCATCCTCTCGCCGTCCGCGGTGAGCCAGCCCGCGTAGACGCCGTCGGCCGGGATCGCGCTGTGCGGCACGGTCTCCACGTTGGCGGTCGGGTAGCCGAGTTCGCGGCCGCGCTGCGCACCGCGCACCACCACGCCCTCGACCCGGTGCGGTCGGCCGAGCACCTCGCCGGCGCCGGTCATGTCCCCGGCCGCGACCAGGCGCCGGGTCAGCGTGGAGGAGAACGGCTCGCCGTCCCCCGCCGTCCCGCTCACCTGGAGGTCGACGACCTCGACCTCGAAGTCGTCCGCGCGGCCCAGCTCGGTGAGCAGCGCCACGTCCCCCGCGGCCCGGTGCCCGAAGCGGAAGTTGGGGCCCTCGATGACGGCCCGGGCGTGCAGCGCGTCCACCAGCACCTGCCGGACGAAGGTCTCCGCCGACTCCTGGGACAGCTCGGGGGTGAACGGCAGCACCAGCACCGCGTCCACGCCGAGCCCGGCGATCAGCTCGGCGCGGCGCGCCTGCGGGGCCAGCAGCGCCGGGTGGCTGCCCGGGCGGATGACCTCGCGCGGGTGCGGGTCGAAGGTCACCACGACCGCGGGGAGGCCGAGTTCGCGGGCGCGCTCGACCGCCCGGCCGATGATCAGCTGATGTCCGCGGTGCACCCCGTCGAACGAGCCGATGGTGACGACGCTGCGTCCCCAGTCACCGGGGATCTCCTCCAGGCCACGCCAGCGCTGCACCCTGACCGCTCCTTGTTCCGTACGGCGCGTACCCTCTGTACGCTCAAACGCTCAAAACCCGAACCCCTATAGCGTGCCATGCGCCTGCCCCTGCTCAGGCACCGGAATACGGGTTGAACGCACCACAGGCCCCAGCGGCGCCCGCTGCGCCTCGGCGGCGGCGTGCTGCGGGTCCCGCCCGGCCGCCAGCAGGGCCCGCAGCTGGCTCAGCCGGGGGCCGTCCGGCGGGGTCGGGGCGGCGTCCCGGGGCCACTGGGCGAGCAGCTGTGCGAAGGCCGCCGAGCGGCCGGCGCAGCGCACCAGCACCTCGTCCGCGGTCGGCAGCGCGGGCGTCGCGCGGGCCAGCACCGCCCGGGCCCGGGCTGGCTTCTCGGCCGCGCAGTGCTCGGCGAGCCGCTCCACGGCGGCGGTCAGCACCGTCGGGTCGCTCTCGGTGGCCAGCAGGGTGTCCAGCAGTTCGCAGCGCAGCGCGTCCGCCGCCGGGTCGGCCACCGGCGTGGACAGCACCTGCGCGAACGGCCGGCGCACCCCCGCCCGGGCGGCCAGCGCACCGCCGAGCAGCACCCGCAGCTCCAGCCGGGCGGCCGGGCCGCCGGTGGCGGCGCGGTCCAGGCGGCGGCCCAGGTAGTCGACGGCGACCGGGCCGGCCAGCGCCGGGTGGTCGCGCAGCAGCCGGGCGGCCAGCTCGGCGCCGCGCCGGGTGACCAGCGGGGCGCGGGCGTCGGCGAGCACCCGCAGCGTCTCGGCGACGGCCGCGTCGGGCTCCGCGAGCCGGTCCGCGAGGGCGGCCAGGACGGCCTCCGGGTCGCTCTCCAGGGCGGGGGCCAGCGCGCGCGGGGTGAACAGGGCGTCGCCGCCCGCCCGGTACAGGGCCAGCGCGGCCGGCAGGTGCCCGGCCCGGGTCGCCGGGTCGGCGACCAGCAGGGCCAGCGCGGCGCCGTGCAGGCCCGGCTCGTCCTCCCGGGCGAGCAGGGTCAGCGCGGTGAACCGCAGCAGCCCGGCCGCGGCGCCGTCGGCGTGCGGGGCGACGCGCAGCGCGTGCACGGCGGCGGCGACGTGCCGTTCGGGCCGGCGGTCGTGGCTCCAGCGGTCCACCGCACGGCAGAGCGCGGACGGCTCCTCGGCGGCGAGCACGGTGAGCAGCGCGTCCGCCCGCGGGTGCGCGGCGTCGGCCAGCGCGTCGGCCAACTCGTCCAGGGCGAGCCTGCGGTGGGCGTACAGCAGGTCGTGGGCGAGGTCGGCGACGCTCCCAGACCCCGTCGGCAGGCCGCGCGGGTCGTCGAACCAGGCGCAGAGCAGCGGGAACACGGTGACCGGGTCGGCGCGCAGCCGCTCGGCCACCACCGCGAGGAACGGTTGCCCGGGGCCGTCGGCCGCCACCAGGTGCCGCAGCAGGGCGAGTTCGGCCTCGACGGGCAGGCCCAGGCCGGTCCAGAACGCCGGGCCGAGCAGATCGCGGCGCTCCGCCGACAGGCCCTCGAACCCGCCCGCGGCGACCGCCTGTTCGGCGATCCGGCCGGCCAACTGCTGTAGCAGCGCCAGGTGCCGGGCCGGCTCGGGGCTGGCGGCCAGCCCGGCGGTGAGCAACCGGGCCGCCCACCAGGCGGGTTCACTGCCGGGCGGGCGCAGGTCCAGGGCGCGCCAGATCCGGTGCAGCCACGGGTCCAGCGCGTTCGCGCCCCAGGTCTCGGCGGTCCGGCGCAGTGCGGCGAGCACCGGGCCGACCCGGTGCCGGGGCACCGACCGCTCCGCCGGGTCCGGGTGGTCCGGGCCGTCGCCCGCTGCGGGCGTGTCCTCCGCCTCCCCCAGCAGCAGCCGCAGCGCGCCGTCCAGGTCCAGGTGCTGGCCCTGCAACCAGTCCGCGAACTCCCCGTGCGCGAACCGGAATCCGGCCCCGGCCGGGACGAACAGGCCCTCCGCGAGCACCGCCGTCGCCCAGCCGCCGGCCACCGGGAACAGTTCCTCGAACGCGGCCCGGCCCAGCCCGCCCTGCTCGGCGCCGAGCATCCGCCGGGCCGCCTCGTGCACCCGCCCGGCCACCGCCGCCGCCAGCCGACGCACCCGGCCCGGGGACGGCCCGGCGGGCCGGACCGCGCCCCGGCGGTGCGCCCCCGGGCGACGCGGCCGGCCGTCCTCGGCCAGCCGCTGGGCGACCCGCAGGCAGCGCAGGTCCAGGTACCCGTCGAACAGCTCGGTCCGGGGCGCCGGCTCCCCGCGCAGGCCCTGCGCCCACAGCTCCCCGGCCAGCCGGACGGCCAGCGGGTGCCGCGCGTCGGCGGGGTCCGGCCAGCCCGGCGGCAGCCCGTACCGGCGTCGCACCCGCTCGGCCGCCTCGGCGGGCAGCGGGCCGAGCGGGTACCCGGCGAGCTCGGGCGGGCTCGCCCCGGCGGTCAGCCGTTCCCAGGTCTCCTCCCCGCAGGCGGTCAGCAGCCACGCCCCGCACCCGGTCAGCCACTCCCCCGCCCCGCGCAGCCGACGCGCGTCGAGCGGCACCGGGGCCTCCTCGGGCGCGTCCAGCAGCACCAGCAGCGGCCGCCCGGCCGCCGCGCACAGCGCCGCCACCGGCTCCGGGGCGGGCGCCGGGACGCCGAGTTCCACCGCGGCCGCGGCCAGCGCCCGCTCCACCGGCTCGGCCAGCGAGCGGTCCCCGGCCCGCAGGTCGGCGCCGCGCAGCCAGAGCGTGGGCAGCGGGCGGTCGCCGCCGCCCCGGCGGACGGCGAGGGCGGCGAGTTCGGTGCTGCGCCCGCTGCCGGGCGCGCCGACCAGCGCGGTGAGGACGGCCTCCGGCTCGTCCCCGGTCAGGCCGTCCGGCCGGTCGACCCGGTCGGCGGCGAGCCCGGCCACCCGGCCGGGGCCCGCCCCGGCGGCGGCCAGCTGGGCTGCGGTCAGCCGCAGCACCCCGGCCAGGTTGAGCGCCGGCCCGTACGCGGGGATGCCGGCCGCGTTGCGCGCCAGCAGTTCGGCCAGCTCCGGCGCGACCAGCACGCCGCCGCCCACCGGCACCGCCGGGAGCGCGCCCCCGTGCCCGGGCCCCCGCAGCCCGGGCGCGGCCAGCGCGACCACGGCGCCGCTGCGGGTGTCCAGCACCGGCGACCCGGCCGGCACCGCGACCCCGCCGACCGTCGGCAGGTCGAGCACCAGCACCCCGGCCAGCCGGTGCAGCCGGTCCGGCTGCGGGTACCCGAGGCCGGTGACGCCCAGCAGGCCGCAGCGCAGCGCCACCGCGCGGCCGTCCGCCCCGGCGAGCGCGGGCAGCAGCACCTCGTGCCCGGCCCCGACGGCGGCCAGCGGCAGCGGCGGCACGGGCAGCCCGCCCACCGCGTCGGTCCGCAGCAGGGCCAGCCCGTGCCCGGGCAGCGGCTGCACGGCGTCCGGGCCGAGCACCCGGCTCTGGCCGCCGGGGGTGTGCAGGACGATCCGGTCCAGGCCCGCCACGCTCTCGTGCGCGGTGAGCACGGTGCCCTGCGGGTCGGCGACGAACCCCAAGCCGTGCAGCCGCCCGTTGAGGTCGCGGATCCGGAGCAGGTACCGCCCCGGATCGCCCGCCGCCCCGTCCCCGTCCCGCATGTGAGCCCCCTCCGGCCGTCAGTCGCCCGGAGCCTGCCCGCCGGGCGGGCGGGCCGACCGCGCCCGCGCCGCTCACCACCGGAATTCACCTCGCGCGCTCCCCCGCCGGGGTGAAGCCCCCCGAACGGGCGAAACCCCCGCCGGGAGGACTCCCGACGGGGGTGACGATGCGACCGGGGCGGCGACGCCGCAGGGGTGACGACGCGACCGGAGGGTGACGACGCGATCGGGGGACGTCAGCCGACGAAGACCGCGACCGGCTTCGCCTGCCCGCCCTTCTCCTCGACCAGCGCGAGGAAGCGCCCGTCCGGCCCGAAGACCGCGATCGGCCCGTCCACGCCCAGCCCCGGCGCCTTGAGCCGGGCACCGTGCGACAGCTTCTCGGCCGAGGCCGCGTCCAGGTCCCAGCGCGGGAAGGCGGCCGCCGCGGCCTCCGCGATCGGCAGCACCTCCAGCCCTGCGGCGGAGCCGCTAGTGACCGCAGCCTCCAGCTGCTCCAGGGTGCGCGCCGACTCCACCCCGTACGGCCCGACCTTGGTGCGCCGCAGCGCGGTCAGGTGCCCGCCGACGCCGAGCCCGGCGCCGAGGTCGCGGGCCAGCGCCCGGATGTAGGTGCCGGAGGAGCACTCGACGGTCACGTCCAGGTCGATCACCGGCGTGCCGTCCTCGGCGACGGCCGCGCGCTGCGCGTGCACGGTGAAGGAGTGGATCGTGGTGGGCCGGGCCGCCAGCTCGAAGTCCTCGCCCTCGCGCACCCGCGCGTACGACCGCTTGCCGTCGATCTTGATCGCGCTGACCTTGGACGGCACCTGCATGATCTCGCCGGTGAGCTTCGCGATCCCCTCGTCGATCGCCTCCCGGGTCACGCCCTCGGCCGGGGTGGACGAGACGACCTCGCCCTCCCGGTCGTCGGTGATCGTGGTCTGGCCGAGCCGGATGGTCGCCTCGTACGTCTTGGCGGTGAGCATCAGGTGGCCGAGCAACCGGGTGGCCCGCTCGACGCCGATGACCAGCACGCCGGTGGCCATCGGGTCCAGGGTGCCGGCGTGGCCGACCTTCCGCGTCCCGGCCAGCCAGCGCAGCTTGGCGACCACTCCGTGCGAGGTGATGCCCTCGGGCTTGTCGACGATCACCAGGCCGTCCGGGCCGGTGCCTTTGCGCTTCATCAAGTTCTTTCTCTAAAAAGCGGTCAAGAGATGATCAACGTACCGGTCGCAGCGCGCTCCGGAACCGCCCGACCACCGTGGCGACGTCCTCCCGGGCGCTGAACCCGGCCGCGAACACGTGCCCGCCACCGCCGAGTTCGGTGCAGGCGGCGGCGACGTCCACCGCGCCCTTGGAACGCGTGGAGCCCCGCAGCGTCCCGTCCGGATCCTGCTTGAGCACCAGCGCCACCTCGGCCTCGGCCGGGCGGCGCAGGATGTCGATCAGCCCCTCGATCTCCTCGACCGTGACGCTGAACAGCACCAGGTCCTGGTACGGCACCCAGGTCCACACCAGGCCCAGCCCACCGGCCGCCTCCGGCTCGTAGACGGCCCGGTCGAGCGCGCCCGCGAGCACCTTGAGGTAGCCGAAGGAGGAGGTGTCCCACAGCTGCCGGGAGATCAGGTCGTGCCGGATGCCGGTGGCCAGCAGCCGCCCGGCGAGCTCGTGGGTGGCGGGCGTGGTGGCCCGGTACTTGAACGAGCCAGTGTCGGTGGCGACACCGGTGTAGAGGCAGGTGGCCAGGTCCTGGTCGAGTTCGACGCCGAGCCGGCGCAGCAGCTCGTCGACCAGCACGGCGGTGGCCGGCGCGCTCGGGTCGATCAGCTGGTGGGTGCCGAAGCCCGGGTTGGAGGCGTGGTGGTCGAACACCACCAGGACGGGCGCGGCGAAGGCCTTGTCGTGCAGCAGGCCGAGCCGGCTCTCCGCCGCCACGTCGAAGCAGAGCACCAGCCCCGGCGTGTCCGGCACCTCGGAGGCCGGCACGATCAGCTCCTGGCCGGGCAGGAAGGCCAGCGACTCGGGCACGATCTGCGGGTCGTCGCCGAACGAGACCCGCACCTCCTTGCCCAGCCCGCGCAGCGCCAGCGCGGCCGCCAGCGCGGAGCCCAGCGCGTCGCCGTCCGGGCAGATGTGGCAGATCAGGTCGATCGTGCGGGCCCGCCCGATCTCCGCCACCACCTGCTGCCAGACCAGCTCGAAGCCGCTCTCCTCGGCGCGCGGCCCCGGGAGCGCCGCGAGGGCACCCTCCACCGTGCTGGTGGAGGACGCCCCCGTGGTCGAACCGGTTCGCGAGGCGGCCTTCGCCGACTCACCCGCCATGACTACTCGTCCTCGTCGTCACGCTCGGACGCCGGCACCCGGTACGGGTCCGCGTCGCCGGCGTAGGTCGCGCCCGCGGCGGTGGTGCGCACCGCCGCGTCGATGGCCTTGGCCCGGTCGAGCAGGTCGTCGATGTTCCGGGCGTTGTCCGGCAGCGCGTCCGCGACGAAGGTCAGCGTCGGGGTGAAGCGCACCCCGATCTTGCCGACCTCGGAGCGGATCACGCCCTTGGCGCTCTCCAGCGCGGCCGCGGTGGCCTCGCGCTCGGTCTCGTCGCCGAAGACGGTGTAGAAGACGGTGGCCTCGCGCAGGTCGCCGGTCACCCGGGTGTCGGTGATGGTCACGAACCCCAGTCGCGGGTCCTTGATCCGCCGCTCCAGGGTCTGGGCGACGACCACCTGGATGCGGTCGGCGAGCTTGCGCGCCCTTGCGGTGTCGGTCACGTTGCCTCCTCGTGCAGTGGGCCCGGTACTCGGGGGAGCTACGCACCCGTCGGGGCCCACGCCCCAAAGTACCGGCCCGCGCCCGGCCTTGCGGGCGCTCTGGGTCCTGATCTGTGTGAGAACGGCGACTTCCGCCGACCGCCTCCACGGCTCTCATTCGTCGTCGTCGTTGTGGTAGCGCCTCCTCGCGGAGAGGAGCTGCACCTCGGGGCGGCCGGCGACCAACCGCTCACAGCTGTCCAGGATCTCGGTGACGTACCCGGCCTCGCCGGACACCACCGCGAGGCCGATCTCGGCCCGGCGGTGCAGATCCTGGTTCCCGGTCTCGGCAGCGCACACGCTGTACTTGCGCTGCAGTTCGGCCACGATGGGCCGCACGATCGAACGCTTCTCCTTGAGCGAGTGGACGTCGCCCAGCAGCAGGTCGAAGGTGAGTGTTCCCACGAACATGTATGACAGGTCTCGCCGACCTGGAAGGCCTCGGGGACGAACAGCCCACAACCGGGCTGACGCTGAAACATCTGAACTACCCCGGACCCTACACAGCGAGACCGGGGCCGGTCGACGGAAATACCACCCGTCGACCGGCCCCGGCTGACACCGACTAGGCGCGCGGCTTCTCGCGCATCTCGTAGGTCTCGATGATGTCGTCGACCTTGATGTCGTTGAACGACCCCAGGGTGACACCGGCCTCGAAGCCCTCGCGGACCTCGGTCGCGTCGTCCTTGAAGCGGCGCAGACCCTCGATGGTGAGGTTCTCCGCCACGACCTTGCCGTCGCGCAGCAGGCGGGCCTTGGTGTTGCGGCGGATGATGCCGTCGCGGACCAGGACACCGGCGATGTTGCCGAACTTGGAGGAGCGGAAGACCTCGCGGATCTCCGCGGCGCCGAGGCGCACCTCCTCGTACTCCGGCTTGAGCTTGCCCTTGAGGGCGTTCTCGATCTCCTCGATCGCCTGGTAGATGACCGAGTAGTACCGGACGTCCACGCCTTCCTTGTCGGCCGCGGTACGCGCACGGCCTTCGGCGCGCACGTTGAAGCCGATGATGATGGCGTCCGAGCCCATCGCCAGGTCCACGTCGGACTCGGTGATGGCACCCACACCGCGGTGCAGGACCCGGAGCTCGACCTCCTCGCCCACGTCCAGCTTGACGAGGGCGTCCTCGAGGGCTTCCACCGAACCGGAGACGTCACCCTTGATGATGAGGTTGAGCTGCTCGATGGAGCCGGCGGCGATGGCCTTGTCCAGGTCCTCCAGGGACACCCGGACCCGACGCTGCGCGAAGGCGGCGTTGCGGTCGCGGGCCGAGCGCTTCTCGGCGATCTGACGGGCGGTGCGGTCCTCGTCGACGACGATGAAGCTGTCGCCGGCGCGGGGCACCGAGGTCAGACCGAGCAGCAGCACCGGGCGGGACGGGCCGGCCTCGGAGAGGTTGTTGCCGTTCTCGTCCAGCATCGCGCGGACGCGGCCGTAGGCGTCGCCCACGACGATCGAGTCGCCGACGCGGAGGGTACCGCGCTGGACGAGGACGGTCGCCATGGCACCGCGGCCCTTGTCGAGGTGGGCCTCGATGGCAATACCCTGCGCGTCCTGGTCGGGGTTGGCCCGCAGGTCGAGCGAGGCGTCCGCGGTGAGGACCACGGCCTCCAGCAGCTGCTCGATGTTCAGGCCCTGGCGCGCGGAGATGTCGACGAACATGGTGTCGCCGCCGTACTCCTCGGCCACCAGACCGAACTCGGTCAGCTGGCCACGGACCTTGGTCGGGTCCGCACCCTCGACGTCGATCTTGTTGACGGCGACCACGATCGGCACACCGGCGGCCTTGGCGTGGTTGAGCGCCTCGACCGTCTGCGGCATGACACCGTCGTTGGCCGCGACCACCAGGATCGCGATGTCGGTGGACTTGGCACCACGGGCACGCATGGCGGAGAACGCCTCGTGACCCGGGGTGTCGAGGAAGGTGATCGGGCGCTCTTCGCCGTTCACCATCGTGGCCACCTGGTAGGCACCGATGTGCTGGGTGATGCCACCGGCCTCGCCGGCCACCACGTTCGACTTGCGGATGGCGTCCAGCAGTCGGGTCTTACCGTGGTCGACGTGACCCATGACGGTGACGACCGGCGGGCGCGGAGCCAGCTGGTCCTCGTCGCCCTCGTCGGCACCGAAGTCGATGTCGAACGACTCCAGCAGCTCGCGGTCCTCGTCGTCCCGGCTGACGATCTCCAGCTGGAAGCCCATCTCGCCGGCCAGCAGCTCGAGGGTCGCGTCGGAGACCGACTGGGTCGCGGTGACCATCTCACCGAGGTTGAACATGACGGAGACGAGCGCGGCCGGGTTGGCGTTGATCTTCTCCGCGAAGTCCATCAGCGAGGCGCCGCTCGACAGGCGAACGGTCTGGCCGTTGCCGCGAGGGAGCATCACACCGCCGACGGACGGGGCCTGCATGGCCTCGTACTCCTGGCGCTTCGCCCGCTTCGACTTGCGGCCGCGCGCCGGGCGACCGCCCGGGCCACGACCGAAGGCGCCCTGCGTGCCACCACGGGCACCCGGGCCACCGGGACGACCGCCGAAGCCACCGGGACGCGGACCGCCGAAGCCGCCGCCGCCACCGGCACCCGCGCCACCCGGACGCGGACCGCCGAAGCCGCCGCCACCGGCCGGACGCGAGCCCGGACCGGCCGGACGACCCTGGAAGCCCGGACGGGCACCACCCGGGGCACCCGGACGGCCACCGGGGCCACCCGGACCACGGCCACCCGGACCGGGACGCGGGCCCGGAGCCGGACGCTGCGGCATCATGCCCGGGTTCGGGCGCGGCATGCCGGACGGGGTCGGGCCACCGGGACGCGGCGCGGCCGGACGCGGCATGCCGTCGGGACGCGGAGCACCACCCGGACGGGGGGCACCGGCACCCGGCGCACCCGGACCACCCGGACGCGGAGCGCCACCCGGACGGGGAGCACCCGCACCCGGCGCACCGGCCGGACGCGGACGGTCGCCACCCGGACGGGGAGCACCGGCACCGGGGGCACCGGCCGGACGCGGACGGTCGCCGCCCGGACGCGGACGGTCGCCACCCTGGGCGCCCGGGGCACCCGGACGCGCGCCCGGAGCGGCCGGACGACGGTCGCCGGGGCGGGCCATGCCGGTGGCACTGCCCGAGGTGAACGGGTTGTTGCCCGGACGCGGGCCGGCCGGACGCGGACCCGGACGGGCACCGCCGGCGGCGGGACCGGCCGGACGCGGGGCCTGGGTGGCCGGACGCGGGGCGTCACCGGCCGGAGCCGGCGAGGAGAACTCGGCCGCGGGCGCGGCCGGGGCCGCCGGAGCGGCGGGACGCGCGGCCGGGCGCGGGCCCGGAGTCGGCGCACCCGGCTTCGTCGCGGCGGGCGCGGCCGGAGCAGCAGGCGCTGCCGCAGCCGCAGGGGTCGGACGGGGACCAGGGGTCGCGCTGGGGCGCGGACCCGGGGTCGGAGCACCCGGCTTGGGTGCACCCGCGGTGGCGGAGCCACTCGCGGGCTGGGGCGCCGCGGTCTTCCGCGGGCCCGGCTTGGCAGCGGAACCACCACCGGTGGGGGCCACACCAAGCGCGTCAGTCAGCTTGCGCACGACCGGCGCCTCGATCGTCGAGGACGCCGAACGGACGAACTCACCGAGCTCGGTGAGCTTGGCCATGACGGCCTTGCTCTCCAAGCCAAGTTCCTTGGCGAGTTCGTAAACCCGGACCTTAGCCACTTCACTCCTGTCTATGAGTCCGGGGTGTCTCGTCCGCCGGACCGTCGCTACTTCATGGGCGTACCCATCGCGTACTCATCGCGTACTCATCGAGTGCTCATCGCAATCTCGACCTACTTCCACATCGCGAGGTACCTGACTGGTGCACGGCGCGCGGCTTCCCGTGCGCTGTGCTTGTTGCGGTGGTTCTCCCGCCGCACTGAGCGGCGGCCGGTCGCGGACGCGGCCCCACCGGGCGCTCAGGGCGCCGGGGTGTCACCGGTCCGCTCCCCGATGAACCCGCGGAGCCGCTCCGTGTCGAGCACACCCTGGAGCCGGAAGGCCCGGGGGAACGCCCGGCGGCGGACCGCGAGGTCGAGGCAGGCCGGATCGGGGTGCAGGTGCGCGCCCCGGCCCGGCAGTGCGCCACGGGGATCAGGGACGCAGACGCCCTCGACCGCCGTGACACGCAACAGCTGGTGCTTGGCCGCGCGCTTGCGGCAGCCCACGCAGGTGCGTTCCGGGCGTGCTCGGACATGCGTCCGGCCAGACGAAGGCAAGTCTACCCCTCCGAAGGGACATGGCGCCGCCCCGCCGATCCGGGACGGACCGGCAGGAGCACCGCGTACAACAACGACTACCGGTCGTCCGATTCCCGGCCGGCCTCGGGCTGGCCCTCGGTGTCCGGCCGGATGTCGATCCGCCAGCCGGTGAGGCGGGCGGCGAGGCGGGCGTTCTGGCCCTCCTTGCCGATCGCCAGCGACAGCTGGTAGTCGGGCACGATCACCCGGGCGGAGCGCTGGGCCATGTCGACGATCTCCACGCTGGTCACCCGCGCGGGGGACAGCGCCGCGGCGACCATCTCGCGGGGGTCCTCCGACCAGTCGACGATGTCGATCTTCTCGCCGTGCAGCTCGCCCATCACCGCGCGCACCCGGGCGCCCATCGGGCCGATGCAGGCGCCCTTGGCGTTCAGCCCGGCCCGGCGCGACCAGACCGCGATCTTGGTGCGGTGGCCGGCCTCACGGGCGATCGCGGCGATCTCCACGCTGCCGTCCGCGATCTCCGGGACCTCCAGCGCGAACAGCTTCTTGACCAGGTTCGGGTGCGTGCGGGACAGCGTCACCGAGGCCCCGCGGACACCGCGGCGCACCGCCACCACGTAGCACTTCAGCCGGGTGCCGTGCCGGTAGTCCTCGCCCGGGACCTGCTCCTGCGGCGGCAGGATGGCCTCCAGCTTGCCGATGTCGACCAGCACGTTCTTCGGGTCGTTGCCCTGCTGGACGACACCGGTGACGATGTCGCCCTCCTTGCCCGCGTACTCGCCGAAGGTCTGGTCGTCGGCGGCGTCGCGCAGGCGCTGCATCATCACCTGGATGCCGATGCTGGACGCGATCCGGCCGAAGCCGTTCGGGGTGTCGTCGAACTCCTTCGGCTCGACGCCCTCGTCCAGCTCCGCCGGGTCCTCCATCGCCCACACCGTCACGTGGCCGCTCTTGCGGTCCAGGTGCACCCGGGCGCGGCGGCGCGAGCCCTCGGTGCGGTGGTACGCGGTGAGGAGGGCGGACTCGATGGACTCGACCAGCAGGTCGAAGGGGATGTTCTTCTCGTTGACCAGCGTGCGCAGGGCACTCATGTCGATGTCCACGGCTACGCCTCCTCGTCTTTCGTCACGTTCGTCATGCTGCGGCCCCCCGGTACGGCACGGGCGTCACTCCGCACCCTCGTCCCCCTCCTCGAAGTCCGCGGCCTGGTCGAGGAGTTCGTCGTCCTTGCGGTTGAACTCGACCTGGACGCGCGCCCGGGCCACCTCGGTGTACTCCAGGCGGCGCTCCTTCGGGCGGCCACGGCCCTTCACCGGCTGCACCTCGACCAGCGCGCCGTCCTCGTCCGCCGTCAGCACCCGGGCGACGATCTCCCCGCCGTCGACCAGGTGGATCTTGGCCAGTCGGCCCTCGGCGCGCTGCCAGTGCCGGGGCAGCGTCAGCGGACGCTCCGCACCCGGCGAGCCGACCTCCAGCAGGTACGCCTCGTCCCCCATCAGGTCCGACTCGTCCAGGGCCTCGCCGACCACCCGGCTGAACTCGGCGATGGCGTCCATGTCCACGCCGCCGTCGGTGTCGACGTCGATCTGGACCTGCCGGCGGCTGCCCGCCCTGGTGACCTTGACGTCCTCGAGATCCAGGCCGGCCTGCGCGGCCAGCGGCTCCAGCAACGCGCGCAGCCGGTCGGTGTGGGTGGTGCTCATCCGGGTGGACTCCTCGGCCGCGTCTGCTGTTGTCAGAAGGTCGCCCCGCGCCCCCGGCGCCGCTCCGGCGCACACCGGGTCACGGCAGCTCGGCCCAAAGCCTAGCCGGTGAAGGCGCCAACCACCGATTCCGGACCACCCCCGGCCCCCGGGCGCCACCCACTGCGAGCAAGGTCACACCCCTCCGCACAAGATCCAATGGCCGGAAACCATGCCCGAGAACATGGGGGTTCTGTAATCATTCACGCCAACGAGGGCAGGCGGGCAGGCCGTCCTCCCGTACACGCCCCGGAGTGACACCCATGCAGCCGCCCAGCCGACGGACCTTCCTGGCCCTCGGGCTGCTCCTCACCACCACCGCCGCCTGCACGGCCGGCAACGACGAGGACACCGGCGTGGTGCCGGCCACCCCCCGCCCGACCCCCGACCCGGACGAGCCCATCCGCCTGCGCGCCGTCGCCGCCACCGACACCCTGCTGGCCGGTTACGACGCGCTGCTGTCCTCCGGCGGCCAGTCCGCCCAGCTCACCCCGCTGCGCGCCGAGGTCGCCCAGCACCGCGCCGCACTCGCCGCCGGCCTGCCCGCCACCGCGGCGCCCAGCGCCACCGCGACCACCCCCGCGGCGGCCACCGCCCCGGCCGCGGCACCGACCGTCGCCGCCCTGGCCGCCCTGGAGCGCCAGACCGCGCAGACCCGGCTCGCCGACCTGGCCGCCGCCAAACCCCCGCTCGCCCGGCTGCTCGCCTCGATCGCCGCCTCCGGCGTGCTGCACTCCGTCGCCCTCGGCGACACCACCCCGGCCGAGACGGCACCCGCCACCCCCACCCCCTCCGCGTCCGCCGCCACCGACGCCGCGGGCGCCGCGGCCCTCCAGCCCGCCCTCAGCGCCGAACACGCCGCCGTCTACGGCTACGGCGTGGTCGGTGCCCGGCTCCCGGAGGACCAGCGCGCCGACGCCCGCAGCGCCTACGCCGCCCACGAGGCCCGCCGGGACGCCTGGCAGCGCCTGATCGCCGGCCTCGGCGGCACCCCCAGCGCCGCCTCCGCCGGCTACCAGCTCCCCTTCGCCGTCACCGACGCGGCCTCCGCCACCCGGCTCGCCGCCCACCTCGAAACCCGGCTGACCACCGTCTACGCCGACCTCGTCGCCGCCGTCCCCGCCGCCCACCGCGCCACCGCCGCCGAGGCCCTGCGCGAGTGCGCCCTCCGGGCCCGCCGCTGGGGCGCCGAGGTCCCCGCCCTCCCCGGCATCCCCGATGCGCCGTCCACCGCCGCCCCCACCGCCACCGCCACCGCCACCCCGACCGGCTGACCCCGACCCGGCCGACCCCGCCCGCTCCTGACCTGCGATGTCATCCCGATGACCGACAATGGACACCGCACCACCGCACCACCCACCGGGCCAACGTCAACCGGAAGGCCGGCATGTCGGGAGCAGCAGCACAGATCACCGTCCCCGCCTGGCTGACCCACAGCCTCACCGCCGGCGAGGGCGAGGAGGGCCGCCAGTGGCTGGCCACCCTCCCCGCCACCGTGGCCGGCTACCTGACCCGCTGGGACCTCACGCTGGAACGGGTCCTCGACCCCGGCGGCAGCCTGAGCCTGGTCGCGTACGTGCACCGCGACGACCTCTCCCCCGCCGTCCTCAAGACCGGCTTCCGCACCCCGGAGACCGCCCTGGAGCACGCCGCGCTCACCCACTGGGCGGGTCGTGGGGCCGTCCTCCTGCTCGACGCCGACCCCGCCGAGGGCGTCCTGCTGCTGGAGCGGCTGCACGGCGACATCCCGTTGCGCTCCCTCGCCGAGCCGAAGGCGATGCTGGAGGCGGCCAGCCTGCTGCACCGGCTCTGGGTGGAGCTGCCCGACGAGCACCCGTTCCCGACGCTGTCCTCCCGCGTGGCCACCACCGTCGAACGCCTGCGGGAGGGCCGCACCGAGCTCCCCGACGCCGCCGACGCCGCCCAGCCCCTGTTCGCCGAGGCGCTGGAGACGGCCCACGCACTGGCCGACTCCGCCACCGAGACCTTCCTGCTGCACGGGGACTTCCACCACGGCAACGTGCTGGCCGCGGACCGGGCCCCCTGGCTGGCGATCGACCCGCGCCCGCTGGCCGGTGAGCGCGCCTTCGACCTGGCCCGGCTGGCGCTGGACCGGGCGGACACCCTGGTCGGCTCCCCGGGCGCGCCCGCGGCCGTCCGCCGCCGGCTGCACCAGCTGGCCGACGCCCTGGAGGTGGACCGCGACCGGCTGCGCGGCTGGACCCTGTTCCGCGCGGTCGACCTCGCCCTGCGCGCCCTGACCGCGGGCCGCCGGGAGGACGCCGAGCTCCACCTCGAACTCGCCGGGAGCCTCCAGCCCTGAAGACCTGACCCTTAGCGGCCCCGCAGCGGGAGCCGCGCCCCCATCACCGCGTACAGCCGGTCCGTGGCCGGGAACCGCACCGCCCGCGCGAGGTCCTGGTAGCCGAGCGACCGGTAGAGCCGCCGGGCCGGGGTCTCCGCGTCGATCGCGGAGAGGATGCTGCGGTCGAGCCCCGAGCGCTCGCACAGCGTGCGGATCAGCCGGGAGCCGACGCCCTGCCCCTGGTACTCGGGCAGGACGTGCAGCTCGGTGACGGCGAACACGCCGTCCAGCCAGTCCCCGTAGCCGCGCGCGGTGAGGTAGGGCTCGATCACCGTGCTCCACCAGTGCTCACGCCGGTTGGGCATGCCGTAGCCGAAGCCGACCAGCCGACCCGCGCTCAACGCGCCGAGCGCGATCACCCCGGGCTGCTGGGCGTGCCGCCCGACGATGTGCAGCCGGACCGCGACCTCCTCGGGCGTCAGCCCGAACGCCACCGCCTGGACCTCCAACGCCTGCGGCGCCCAGGCCGCAAGGTCGATGGCCTCGATCGTCACCCCGGTCAGCTGATCCATGCCCCGGACGTTACTACCCGTGGCCCGGCAGCGCGGGCGAAGATCGGAACCGACCGCCTCAGAACAGCACGCTCATGAACGCCCCGACCTCACGGAAGCCGACCCGCCGGTACGCGGCCCGGGCCCGCAGGTTGAAGTCGTTGACGTACAGCGAGACGACCGGCGCCACCTCCCGCAGCGCGATGTCGAGCACGGCCGCCATCCCGCTCTCGGACAGCCCCTGCCCCCGGTGCTCCGGCGCGACCCAGACCCCCTGGATCTGGCAGGCCCCCTCGGTGACCGCCCCGATCTCGGCCTTGAACACCACCTGCCCGTCGTCCCCGAATCGCGCGAACGACCGCCCGGTGGAGACGAGTTCGGCCACCCGGGCCTGGTAGAGCAGACCGCCGTCGCCGGCCAGCGGGGAGACCCCGACCTCCTCGGTGAACATCGCCACGCAGGCCGGCATCAGGGTGTCGACCTCGTTGCGCCGCACCCGCCGCACCAGCGGGTCGGGGGCGATCTCGGCGGACGGCACGGTGGTGGCGAGCAGCGGCTGGTGGGCGCGGACGTCCCGGGCCGGGCCCCAGCTGCGCTCCATCACCGCCCAGAACGCGGCGGTGGGCCCGGCCGGACCGACGATCGAGGAGCAGCGGCGGCCCTGGCGGCGGGCCCGTTCGGCGAAGGCCTGGACGGCCTCCGGCCCGGCCTCGACCAGGACGAGGTTGGCTCCGGCGTAGCAGAGCGCGTCGAGGGCGCCGTCCGCGTCGTACCAGCCCCACATCTCGCCGCCGAGCCGCCAGGGGTCGAGGCCGACGGCTTCGACCCGGGTGGCGACGAAGGCGTTGGCGACCGGGTCGCGGTGGAGGACCTCCAGGGCGTCCGCGAGGTCGGGGGGCTCCAGCACCCGGGTGGTGGCCAGCGCGCGGGCGGCCTGGAACGAGCTGGGGAGCATCACACCTCGATCGAGCATCGAGACAGCACCTCACTGAGACGACTCTGGCCGCACCCTACTCCGTGGCCCCACCCGGCTACGGCCGCGGGGCCGTCCGCGAACGGACGGCCCCGCTTCCGGAAAACTTCACGCGGTGGACCCGCGCGAGCACTACCTGGTCACTCGGCGGCGACGACGGTCGGCGCACCGGCCTCGACGCCCTCGGCGGTCATCTGCTCGGCGAGCTTGAGCGCCTCCTCGATGAGGGTCTCGACGATCTTCGACTCGGGGACGGTCTTGATGACCTCGCCCTTGACGAAGATCTGGCCCTTGCCGTTGCCGGAGGCGACGCCGAGGTCGGCCTCGCGGGCCTCGCCGGGGCCGTTGACGACGCAGCCCATGACGGCGACGCGCAGCGGCACCTCCATGCCCTCCAGGCCGGCGGTGACCTCCTCGGCGAGCTTGTAGACGTCGACCTGGGCGCGGCCGCAGGACGGGCAGGAGACGATCTCCAGGCCGCGCTGGCGCAGGCCGAGCGACTCCAGGATCTGGGTGCCGACCTTGATCTCCTCGGCCGGCGGGGCGGAGAGGGAGACCCGGATGGTGTCGCCGATGCCCTCGGCCAGCAGCGCGCCGAAGGCGACCGCGGACTTGATGGTGCCCTGGAACGCCGGGCCGGCCTCGGTGACGCCCAGGTGCAGCGGGTAGTCGCAGGCGGCGGCGAGCTGGCGATAGGCGTTGATCATCACGACCGGGTCGTTGTGCTTGACCGAGATCTTGATGTCGCGGAAGTCGTGCTCCTCGAACAGCGAGCACTCCCAGAGCGCGGACTCGACCAGCGCCTCGGGGGTGGCCCGGCCGTACTTCTCCAGCAGCCGCTTGTCGAGCGAGCCGGCGTTGACGCCGATCCGGATCGGCACGCCGGCGTCCCTGGCGGCCTTGGCGATCTCGCCGACCTTGTCGTCGAAGGCCTTGATGTTGCCGGGGTTGACGCGCACGGCGGCACAGCCGGCGTCGATGGCGGCGAAGACGTACTTGGGCTGGAAGTGGATGTCCGCGATCACCGGGATCTGCGACTTCTTGGCGATGATCGGCAGCGCGTCGGCGTCGTCCTGGGACGGCACGGCGACCCGGACGATCTGGCAGCCGGAGGCGGTGAGCTGCGCGATCTGCTGCAGCGTGGCGTTGATGTCCGAGGTCACGGTGGTGGTCATCGACTGCACCGAGACGGGGGCGTCACCGCCGACCGGGACGTTCCCGACCATGATCTGCCGGGAGACACGGCGCTTGGCGAGCGGCTTGAGCGGCAGGGACGGAATACCGAGCGAGATCGCGGTCATGTGCGCAGGGTTCCCCGGGGTTGAGGTGTGGTCGACCGCCCGGCCGCTGGGACGGCCGAGGCCGGGCGCGCAACGATCGCGCACCCGGCCTCAACGGTACGGCACGGTGGTGGGCCCCAGCACACCCGCCGTACCCGAACGCCCTAGCTGATCTTGACCGGGTTCACCAGGTCGGCGACCACCACGAGCAGGGTGAACCCGATGAAGATGCTGGCCACGACGTAGGCCAGCGGCATCAGCCGGGCGACGTCGAACGGGCCGGGATCGGGCCGCCTGAACACCCGTGCGACATGGCGCCGGACGGCCTCCCAGACCGCGCCCGCGATGTGCCCGCCGTCCAGCGGCAGCAGCGGCAGCATGTTGAACAGGAACAACGAGAGGTTGATCCCGGCGAGCAGGTTCACGAAGAAGGCGACCCGCTGGCTGCCCGGGATGTCCAGCGAGAACACCTCGCCGCTGACCCGGGCGGCGCCGACCATGCCGATCGGGGAGTCCGGATCGCGCGGGGCGTCGCCGACGACGGCGTTCCACAGGCCCGGGATCTTGCCGGGCAGGGCGACGAGGGACTTCACCCCGTTCTCGCCCATGTCGTACATCCGGTCGAGGGACTGCCCGAAGGTCTGCTGGACGATTTCACGCTTGGGGGTGAAGCCGAGGAAGCCGGCCTCCACGGTCTGGCCCTTGACCGGCCGGTCCTGGCCGTCGAACTTCTGCACCTGGTTGACGGCGATGGTGGGGTTGAGCGTCAGCCGCTGCCCGTCGCGCTCGACCACGACCGACACGGTCCGGCCGGCCGACTTGCGGATGTCCGCCTGGAGCTGGTCGTAGTCGCGGATCCGGTCCCCGTCGAAGGAGAGCACCTTGTCGCCCTGCTTCAGCCCGACCTGGTGGGCCGGGGTCGGCGAGGCGTCGGCGGGGCAGACGTCGGTGGGCTGGCCGGCCTTGACGATGCACTGCGAGACCGAGCCGATGACCGGCACCGACATCGGCTGGCCGAAGCCCATGTTCACGGTCAGGAACAGCCCGAACGCCAGGATCAGGTTCATGAACGGACCGGCGAACATGACGATGACGCGCTTCCACGGCTTGCGGGTGTAGAAGAGCCGGTGCTCGTCGCCCTCCTGGAGCTCCTCGTACGAGGCCTCCCGGGCGTCCTCGATCATGCTCCGCCAGGGCGAGCTGCTGCGCTGGGTGATCCGGCCGTCCTCGCCCGGCGGGAACATCCCGATCATCCGGATGTACCCGCCGAACGGGATCGCCTTGATGCCGTACTCGGTCTCGCCCTTGCGCCGCGACCAGAGGGTCGGGCCGAAGCCGACCATGTACTGCGGCACCCGGATGCCGAACAGCTTGGCCGTGGAGAGGTGGCCGAGCTCGTGCCAGGCGATCGAGACGAGCAACCCGATCACGAAGACCAGGATGCCGACCACCGTCATCACCGTTGCCACCGTCGCTCCTCCGTCATGCCGCTCCGCTCGTCCTCTTGTCCTACCGGAGTCGGGCCCAGGCCGACCCCTCGGCCGGTCCTCAGCCCGCCGCCAGCTCGCGGGCCCGGGCCCTGGCCCAGTCCTCCGCGTGCAGGACGTCCTCGACCGTCAGGGAAGTTCCCGGGACGGGCGTGCCGTGCTCCGCCACGACCTTGGCAACAGTGTCCACGATTCCGGTGAAGGCGAGGCGGCCCTTCAGGAAGGCCTCCACGCACTCCTCGTTCGCGGCATTGAACACCGCCGGAACGGTCCCGCCCAGGGTGCCCACCTCGCGGGCCAGCTCCACCGACGGGAAGGCCTCGTTGTCCAGCGGGAAGAACTCCCAGGTCGCGGCCTTGGTCCAGTCGCAGCCCGGGGCGGCGTCCGGCACCCGGTCCGGCCAGCCCAGACCCAGGGCGATCGGCATCCGCATGTCCGGCGGGCTGGCCTGCGCCAGCGTCGAACCGTCGGTGAACTCCACCATCGAGTGCACCACCGACTGCGGATGGACCACGACCTCGATCCGGTCGAACGGCACGTCGTACAGCAGGTGCGCCTCGATCACCTCCAGGCCCTTGTTCACCAGGGTGGCCGAGTTGATCGTGACGACCGGGCCCATCGCCCAGGTCGGGTGGGCCAGCGCCTCCGCCGGGGTGACTCCGGCCAGCTGCTCCCGGGTCCGGGTCCGGAACGGGCCGCCGCTGGCGGTGACCACCAGCTTGCGGACCTCGGCCCGGGTACCGCCGGCCAGCGCCTGGAACAGCGCCGCGTGCTCGGAGTCCACCGGCACGATCTGCCCCGGCTTCGCCACCGCCTTCACCAGCGGGCCGCCGACGATCAGCGACTCCTTGTTGGCCAGCACCAGCACCCGGCCCGCCGCCAGCGCGGCCAGCGTCGGCCGCAGCCCGATCGAACCGGTGATGCCGTTCAGCACCGAGTGGCACTCCATCCCGGCCAGCTCGGTCGCCGCCTCCGGCCCGGCCAGCACCGCCGGCAGCGCCCGGCCCGCCGCCTTCGCGGCCAGCGCCGCGCGCAGCGCCGGCTCGGCCGCCGGATCCGCCACCGCCACCGTGTGCACACCCAGCGTCAGCGCCTGCTCGGCCAGCAGCTCCACCCGGCCGCCCGCGGCCGACAGGGCGACCACCCGGAACCGGTCCGGGTTGCGGAGCACCACGTCGATGGCCTGGGTGCCGATCGACCCGGTCGACCCGAGGATCACCAACTCCCGGGGGCCGGACGGGTCCTGGACGGTGGGCGTGAAACGCAGCTGCGGGTGGGCGAGCGAAGTCATGCGCCCATTGTGTCCTGTCCGAGACCTTCCCCAGGACGCCGGTCCCCGCCCGGGGCTACCGTCGGAGCCATGCGTACCGTCATCGCCGGGGGCCACGGACAGATCGCGCTGCACCTGGAACGGCTGCTCGCCGCCCGCGGCGACCGGCCCGCCGGCATCATCCGCCGCCCCGAACAGGCCCGGGACCTGGAGGACGCCGGCGCCGAGCCCCTGGTGCTCGACCTGGAGTCCGCCACCGCCCCGCAACTCGCCCAACTGCTCGCCGGCGCCGACGCCGTGGTCTTCGCCGCCGGCGCCGGCCCGGGCAGCGGCGCCGCCCGCAAGAACACCGTCGACCGCGACGCCGCCGTGCTGCTCGCCGACGCCGCCGAGCTCGCGGGCGTCCGGCGCTACCTGATGATCTCCGCGATGGGCGCCGACGCCCACGCCCACCACCCCGCCGACGAGGTCTTCGAGACCTACCTGCGGGCCAAGGGCGCCGCCGACGACGCCGTCCGGGCTCGCGCCGCGCTGGACTGGACGGTGCTGCGCCCCGGGCGGCTCACCGACGGCCCCGGCACCGGCCTGGTCCGGCTCGCCCCCTCGGTCGGGCGCGGCGCGGTGGACCGGGCCGACGTGGCCGCCGTCCTCGCCGCCCTGCTGCGCGAGCCGGGCACCGCCGGGCAGACCCTGGAACTGGTCGCCGGCAACGCCACCGTCACGGAGGCCGTCGCCGCCGCGGGCGGACACGTCTGAGGCCCGGCCCACACGGGTGTGTAAGCCGGGCCTCGGAGCGTCGTCGCCCTTACAGGTCGAGGCCGGTCAGGACCAGCACCTTCTCGACGGTGTAGTCGGCCATCGCGTACTTGACGCCCTCGCGGCCGACACCGGAGTCCTTGACGCCGCCGTACGGCATCTGGTCGGCGCGGTAGGACGGCGCGTCGCCGATGATCACACCGCCGACCGCCAGCTCCCGGTGGGCGCGGAAGGCGGTCTGCAGGTCGTGCGTGAACACGCCCGCCTGGAGGCCGAACGGCGAGTCGTTGACGGCCGCGAAGGCCTCCTCGACGCCGTCCACCTTGTGCAGCGACAGCACCGGGCCGAACACCTCGGCCTTGGCCAGGATCGCGTCCGCCGGCAGCTCGGCCAGCACGGTCGGGGCGTAGGTCGCGCCCTCGCGGGTGCCGCCGGCCAGCACCTTGGCGCCCTTGGCGACCGCGTCGTCCACCCAGGACTCCACGCGCTTCGCGGCGTTCTCGTCCACCAGCGGGCCGACGTCCGTCGCGTCGTCGTTCGGGTCACCGGTGACCTGGGCGTTGACCTTCGCCACGACCCGCTCCACCAGCGCGTCGTACACCGACGCGTCGGCGATCACCCGCTGCACCGAGATGCAGGACTGGCCGCCCTGGTAGTTGGCGAACATCGCGATCCGGGTGGCCGCCCAGTCCAGGTCGGCGTCCGAGGACCAGTCGGCGAGCACCACGGCCGCGGCGTTGCCGCCCAGCTCCAGGGTGGTGTGCTTGCGCGGCACCGAGTCCATGATCTGGTAGCCGACCTTGTCCGAACCGGTGAAGGAGATCACCGGCAGGCGCTCGTCCCGTACCAGCGCCGGCATCCGGTCGTTCGGAACCGTCAGCACGCTCCACGAACCGGCCGGCAGCTCGGTCTCGGCCAGGATCTCGCCCAGCACCAGCGCCGAAATCGGGGTCGCCGGAGCCGGCTTGAGGATGATCGGGGCGCCGACCGCGATCGCCGGGGCGACCTTGTGCGCGACCAGGTTCAGCGGGAAGTTGAACGGGGCGATGCCCAGCACCACACCGCGCGGGAAGCGCCGCACCACCGCGAAACGGCCCACGCCGCCCGGGTCGGTGTCCAGCCGCATCGTCTCGCCGTTGGTCCGGCGGGCCTCCTCGGCGGCCCAGCGGAACACCGAGACGGCCCGGCCGACCTCACCGCGGGCCCACTTGATCGGCTTGCCGTTCTCCGCGGTGATCAGCTGCGCGATCTCCTCGGTGCGCTCGGCCAGCCGCTTGGCCACGTGGTCCAGCGCGGCGGCGCGCACGTGCGCCGGGGTCGCGGCGAACACCGGCAGCGCGGCGACGGCGGCGTCCAGCGCCTCCTCGACCTGGGCCTCGGTCGGGATGCTCACCTTGCCGACCAGACGGCCGTCCCAGCTGTTGTGCACCTCGAAGTCGGCGTCGCCGCTCGCCCGGCGGCCGGCGAGCCAGAAATCGTACGTGGTGGTCACCGTGGTACCGGCCCTCTCCTCGTCGTCGTCAGGCCCACGAGCGTGGGACCCGAACCCGAGGGTAGGTCGGTCGGCGCGCCGACCGGATTGGACGACTAGTAGCGTTCGTCCCCGGGGCCACTCCATCCCGTCCAGACCGGTGTTCTATTCCTCCCCGGAACGCAACGCCAGCCACAACTCCATCCGCACGTCCGTGTCGTCCAGCGACCGCCCCAGCAGCTCCTCGACCCGGCGCATCCGGTAGCGCAGCGTGTGCCGGTGCACCCCGAGATCCGCCGCCGCCGCGTCCCACTGCCCGTGCCTGGACAGCCACGCCCGCAGCGAGGCCACCAGATCACCGCGGGCCGTCCGGTCGTGCTCGCGCAGCGGCCGCAACAGCCCCTCCGCGAACGCCGTCACCGCGTCCTCCCCCAACAGCGGC
Source organism: Kitasatospora sp. NPDC097643 (assembly GCF_040302625.1). Classification (NCBI taxonomy): domain Bacteria; kingdom Bacillati; phylum Actinomycetota; class Actinomycetes; order Kitasatosporales; family Streptomycetaceae; genus Kitasatospora; species Kitasatospora sp. NPDC097643. Next base: position 52,197 of record NZ_JBEOSA010000047.1, read on the forward strand.
AGCAGCGACCCCGCGCCGACCTCCTCGTGGTCCACCGACCGGCGGCCACCCCGCAGCGCCACCGCCAGCGCCCGCTCGGCCTGCGCGTGCGCCGTCCCGGCCTCCTCCAGCGCGGCCGGCGCCGAGACCCCCAGCGACAGGCCCTCGTGCTCCTCCACCGCCCCCAGGCAGGCCCGGTGCACCGCGCCGTTGTCCAGCGCCAGCACCATCAGCCGCGGCCCGTGCGCACCGTCCTCCCGCGCCACCAGCAGCTTCTCGCCCACCCGGGCACCGGCCTGCTCGGCCCGGTCACCCAGCTCCGCGAGCCCCTCCCCGGCATCCGCGTTCGGCCCGGCCCCGGCCACCAGAACCCGTATCGTCCCCTCCGGCAGGCCGCCGAACAGCCCCACCGCCACCTGCCGGGCCGTCGCCACCTCACCCGCCAGCACCATCCGCAGCAGCGCCGCGCCCATCCGCTCCTCCGCCTGCCGCAGCTCGCGCGAGCGCTCCAGGGTGAGGGTCAGCAGCGCCACCGCCGCGTTCAGCACGTACCGCTCGGTCGGCGTGATCCGGTCCTCGGTCCCGACCGCCAGGAAACCCCGGGCCCGCCGGTCCGCCCCCAGCGACTGGACCACCACGTAGTCCTCGTCCGCCGTGTCTATCCCCGGCGACCGCCCCTGCAACGCGGCACTCGACGGCGCCGGACGCCGACGCAGCCGGTCCACCTCCGCCGCCAGCCGCCCCGCCCGCCGCGCCGCCCAGTCCGGGGCCACCACCGACAGCGCACCCGACCCGTCGTACAGCGCCGCCCAGCCCCCCAGCCGCGCCGCCAGCCGGCGCACCACGGCCGTCGTGCCGTCCTTGCCCAGAGCGGCCCTGGTCAGCTCCTCCTGCGCCTCGAAGCTCGTCGTCACCGCCTCGTACTGCTCCGCGGCCAGCGCCGCCGACACCACCTTGCTGATCGCGATGAACGGCGTCGGCTCCGGCACCCGCAGCAGCGGCAGCCCCCGCTGCGCCGCCGCGTCCACCAGCGGCTGCGGCACCTCGGTGTGCGACAGCCCGACCCCCAGGCCCAGCCCCACCACCCCGGCATCGGCCAGCCGGTGCACGTACGCCTGCAACTGCGCGGCCGTCCGGCCCAGCTTGATCCCGGTGGTGAGCAGCAGCTCGCCACCCTCCAGGAACGGCGTCGGATCGTCCAGCTCACTGGTGTGCACCCAGCGGACCGGCCGCTCCAGGTGATCCGCACCGGCGAGGACCGTCAGATGGAGCGAACTGTTGCGGACGACGGAGGCGAGTGTGGGAGGCATGGCACCTTCGGGGGAACGACCTGACCGCGCCGTTGCGGCCGGGCGGGGAGAGGGCAGTGGGACTGGTGAGGGTCTCTCCCCTTCATTATGGACGCCCCGGACAACCGGCACTGCCGAATCCACCTCGAAGGCAGGCTCCTCCCCCACCCGGCCCCCCGCCCCGCCCTCACCCCCGCAGATCCACCAGCAACGGCGGCACCTGCTCCCCCGACACCGCCGTCAACGACACCACCGCGTGCCCCGCCGGCAACGCGTGCGCCAGATCCGACGGCGACCACCGCAGCCGCTCCACGTCCCGCGTCGTCACCGACTCCGTCTGCGCCGTCGTCCCCGACAACGCCTTCCGCCCCAACCGCCCGGCCCGCCGGATCACACCACCGGAGGTGTCCGGGGTGTGCGTCACGGCGGTCTCCTGCACCAGATGGGTCCCCCAGGCCTCCGAGAACAGCCGGCCGTCCCACGGCGCGATCCCCGGGAACGCCACCCGGCAGCCGACCGCGCCGAACAGCGGCGCGCGCAGTGCCTCCGGCAGGTCCACCAGCGTGCGCAGCAGCAGCACCGCGCCCGCGTTCGCCCCGCGCATCCGCTGCAGGCCGCGCACGGCGGTCGCGTCCAGCGCGGCGGAGGCGTCGTCCACCACCAGCCCGGCGAACAGCGACCGGTCCTCACGGGCCCCCGCCGCCTGCACGAACTGCCCCACCACCAGCCGCGACAGCATCCGCGCCGCCTCCGGGTGACTGCGCTCCGGCAGCTTCACCCGCACCCGCAGCGGATGGTCCAGCACCCGCATCGCGAACGGCGGACGGCCGGTGCCGTCCGTCGCGAAGGCACCCTCGAAGGCCGGCCGGTCCAGCAGGGCCAGCCGGTCCGCCAGCAGTGCCCCGGGATCGTCCGCCCGGCCGCGCTGCCGCTCCCGGTGCTCCAGGTCCCGCTCGTACGCGGCCAGCCGCCCGGCCACCCCGAGCGCCTTCACCAGCGCCGCCAGTGCGTCCGGGTCGCCGGCCGACAAGGCCCGCAGCTCACGCACCCCCGGGTAGCGGCCGTACGCGGCGTGGAACGGGCCCACCACCTGTTGCAGCGCCGTCCGGGCGGTCTCCGTGCGGGCCGTCAGCTCGTCCGGCAGCAGCGCCTCGGCCAGCCGGGCGGCCGCCTCGTCCGGATCCTGCGCCGCCCCGTAGAGGTCCAGGCCGTACACCGAGGTCCGGTCACCGGGGGCGATCACCACGTCGTACCAGGCGTCCGGACCCAGATCCGCGTCCGCCGCCCCGACCACCACGGCGCAGGCCGTGCCTGCCAGCGCCTGCAGGCACAGCGCCTCGGCCACCGGCCGGGCCAACCGCGCCGTCTTCCCCGTCCCCGCCGGGCCCACCGCCAGCAGCGAGGTCCCCAGCACCGCCGGATCCAGCGCGAACCCGGCCGCCCGGTGGCCCAGCGGGTTCTTCGGCACGTCCTGGGCGGTGCCCAGACGCACCTGACCCAGCAACAGATCGTGCTGCCCGCCGCGGCCGGGCAGCTCGCGGGCCTCCGACGGGTGGGCGAAGGCCGCCGCGCCGCGGGCCGTCACCTGGTCGACGAAGGCCGGCACGAACGCCGGGTCCGCCTGCGCCGACTCCCACGCCCGCTGGATCCGCACGTAGTCGACGTCGCCGACCGCCTCCCCCTCCAGCCGCCCCGCCGCCTCCGCCGCCCCGCCCTGCCGCAGCCCGTCCCACGGGTCCAGCCGCCGCGCGGCCTCCGCCGCCACCTCGTCGTCCCCGGCGGGCTCCACCTGCGTCACCGCCCGCGACAGCAACGGCGCCACGTACCGCCGCCACACCTCGGGCCAACGGCCCATCCTGCCGAAGACCTTGATGACCACGCCGATGACGAACGCGTTGGCCACCAGGAGCGTGAACATTGCCTCGGACTCCGATGGCGAGGCAAGCGGGCCGATGCCCGTTTGTCCGCCGAACCACACGAGTACGTAGGTCAGCAACTGCGTGCCGTACAGATAGGCGAACCACCCCACCACCGCGTTAAGCGCCGCCCGCAGCAGCAGCGGCCAGGTCGCGACCTGGGCCGCCTCGGCCCGCTCCGGGTCGAGGCGGCGGTAGCCGAGCCGGTAGACGCCCGGTTCGGCCTCGGGGCGGGGCGCGGAGGCCCAGGTGGTGAGGTCGAAGGCGGGGCTGCCGCCGCCCGGGGTGGCGGGGCGTTGGTGGGGCATCGGGGTGGGGGGTCTAGTGGTGGTGCGATCGCCGTGGTGCTGTGCCCCGTCCTGTGCCATGTACGGCCCCGCTCCCTCGCCCGCCCGGCCCGACCGCCGTCGGTGCCGCCATACCCATGCCGCCGTACCGGCGACACGCCCGCGCTCAATGTAGTGGAGCAGGACCTGCGGGTAGTTGCGCCACCTGCGCTGGCCGTGCCGGACAAGTCGGATGGCGCAGTGCTACCGAGTGGCGCATGCCGGGCCGGGGAGGGCGGCCGTAGCCTGCGAAGACCGAGCCGAGAAGTCTGGAGAAACCCATGAGCGCCGCAACGCCGCTCCCGCAGGAGCGCCGCCTGGTCACCGCGATCCCCGGTCCGAAGTCGCAGGAGCTTCAGGCCCGCAAGCTGGGTGCGGTGGCGGCCGGTGTCGGCACCACCCTGCCGGTGTACGTGTCCCGTGCCAACGGTGGCGTGCTGGAGGACGTGGACGGCAACTCGCTGATCGACTTCGGCTCCGGCATCGCCGTGACCAATGTCGGCAACAGCGCCGAGGCCGTGGTGGCCAAGGCGTCCGAGCAGCTGGCCGCCTTCACCCACACCTGTTTCATGGTGACCCCGTACGAGGGCTACGTGGCCGTCGCCGAGCAGCTGAACGAGCTGACCCCGGGTGACCACGAGAAGCGCACCGCGCTGTTCAACTCGGGCGCCGAGGCGGTCGAGAACGCGGTGAAGATCGCCCGCGCCTACACCAAGCGCACCGCCGTCGTGGTGTTCGACCACGGCTACCACGGCCGCACCAACCTCACCATGGGCCTGACGGCGAAGAACATGCCGTACAAGCAGGGCTTCGGCCCGTTCGCCCCGGAGATCTACCGGGTGCCGGTGGCCTACCCGTACCGCTGGCTGACCGGTGCGGAGAACTGCGCCGCCGAGGCCGCCGCGCAGGCGATCGACATGATCAACAAGCAGATCGGCGCCGACAACGTCGCCGCGATCATCATCGAGCCGATCCAGGGCGAGGGCGGCTTCATCGAGCCGGCCAAGGGCTTCCTGCCGGCGATCGTGGAGTTCGCGAAGGCGAACGGCATCGTGTTCGTCGCGGACGAGATCCAGACCGGCTTCTGCCGGACCGGCCAGTGGTTCGCCTGTGACGACGAGGGCATCGTCCCGGACCTGATCACCACCGCGAAGGGCATCGCCGGCGGCCTGCCGCTGGCCGCGGTGACCGGTCGCGCCGAGATCATGGACGCCGCGCACGCGGGTGGCCTGGGTGGCACCTACGGCGGCAACCCGGTGGCCTGCGCCGCCGCGCTGGGCTCCATCGAGACGATGAAGGAGCTGGACCTCAACGGCAAGGCGCAGCGGATCGGCGAGGTCATGCTGGGCCGCCTGCGCGCGATGCAGGAGAAGTTCGACGTCATCGGCGACGTCCGCGGTCGTGGCGCCATGATCGCCGTCGAGCTGGTGAAGCCGGGCTCCAAGGAGCCGAACGCCGAGGTCACCGCGGCCATCGCGAAGGCCTGCCACGCCGAGGGCCTGGTCGTGCTGACCGCCGGCACCTACGGCAACGTGCTGCGCTTCCTGCCGCCGCTGGTCATGCCGGAGCACCTGCTCAACGAGGGTCTGGACATCATCGAGGGCGCCTTCGCGCTCCAGGGTGTCACCGCCGCCTGATCAGGCGCCACCTGCCCGCCGGAGGGTTGTCCGGACAGCGCTGAACGGCCCGTGGGGACCTCCGGTTCCCACGGGCCGTTCGGTTTGTGGAGACCGTACGGCGGCCGTACGGCGGCCGTCGGGCACGATCATCGGGAGGTCCTGGGGGTTGCCCACGGCGGGGTGAAGATGATGTGCGGAATCGCTGAAGGCGCTCGGCGCGGAAGGGCTGTTGACGTAGTGTCATCACAGATGGACAGCGAGCCTCAGCCATTGGCGGAGCCGTCCGCGGAGCCGCCCGCTGCGGCGGGTCCGCGGGTGCGCCGCGAGGACAACCAGGCCGTCCCGGGAGGGGCGGCGCATACCGAAGGCCGATCGACCGACCGTCCGACCCACACCCCCCGGGGCGCACGGAACGGCGATCATCAGAGCCGCCCCGGAGCTCTCCCCCCTGCTCCGGGGCGGCTGTTCCGTGCCCGGGGCCGGGTGGCCGTGCCCGGGGTGGCGGCGGGCGTGCTGGCCCTAGTGTCCTGGCAGGTGGCGGTGGGCGGCCCGCTGCTCGGGCTGGACCGCTGGGTCCGGCAGACCGTCCGGAGCGCCCACCAGGAGGTGCCGGGCGGGCTGTTCGACCGGCTGGGTCACGCCCTGTCGGACCTGGGCAGCAGTGTCCCGGCGGTGCCGGTGCTGCTGGCCGCGGGCGTGCTGGCCGCCTGGCGGTGGCGCCGAACGGGCGCCCGCACGGAATCCGGGTCAGGCCCGGGCACGGACGCGGGCACCGGCCCGGGCACCGCGACTCGGCATTGGTGGCTGCCGCTGCCGGTGGCGGCCCTGACGGCGGGGCTGATCCCGCTGCTGGTGGTCCCGGCGAAGGCGGTGTTCGCCCGGCCGGGCCCGTCGGGGGATCCGCTGACGCCGGAGCAGTGGGGCTGGTACCCGTCGGGGCACACCGCGACCGCCTCGCTCGCGTACGGCGTGGCGGCGCTGCTGCTGGCCCGGACGGTGCGGCCGCGCGCGGCCCGTCGGCTGGCGGCGGGGGCGGTGCTGCTGGCCGTGGGGGTCGGGGCCGGGCTGGTGTGGAGCGACTTCCACTGGCTGCTGGACGTGGTGGCCAGCTGGTGCCTGGCCGTCCTGGTGCTGTGGGGGCTGGCCCGTCGGCTGCCCCGGCGGGCGCGACGGTCGGGGCCCGGCCCGGGGGCCGACCCGGGGGCCGTACCGGACCAGCTCCGCCCGAGCCCGGGCAACGGATCGCCGATGACGGACCGCCGGTAACGCGGCACCGGCGCCGCGCTCTTCCGGCAACGGGCCACCGGCAGCAGCTGCGATCAGGCCTCGGGCTCGTCGTTGCGGTGGACGAGGCCGGGCTCGCCGTTGTCGCGGTGCCACTCGACGACGAGCTCGTCGCGGGCGCCGAAGCGGACCAGGTGGCGGCCGACGACGTCCTCCAGGCCGGGCAGGTTCTCCCGCTCGCCCTCGACGGTGAGCAGCAGCGCGTCGGGCAGGGCCTCCAGGGTGGCGGTCCCGGCGCCGAAGGTCAGCGTGCCGCGGCCGGTCTCCTCGGAGAAGGCGGCTTCGATCTTGCGGCCCATGTGGGCGGCGAGCTGCTTGGCGTAGCGGCCGGGACGGTCGGTGGCGACGCGCGCCGTGGACGTGGGCATGGGCCCTCCAGGTTCGGGGAGGGAACTTAGGGTCCCCTCAGCAGGAGCCACGCTAACGCAGGTACTGAGCTAAGCTCAACATATTTCCCCGATCGCCGTCCGCCGCCGGGAAGGGGGCCCGGACCGGCCGCTACGCTTGGCCGGACACCTGCCGAGGAGACCGCCGATGACCAGCACGCCGACCAACGATCCGGCGGATCCCTCCTCAGGCCTCCCGCTCAGCTCCCCGGGTGCCGCCGCCGCCGAACTGGCGGACGCGATGACCCGGGCGATCAAGCGGATCCGCCGTCAGACCGGCTGGCGGCTGGAGCCGTACGGCATCACCCCCGGTCAGGCCCGCGCGCTGCGCACCCTGGCGCACGTGCCCGGCTGCGAGACCCCGGACCAGGCGATGCGGCTGAGCGACCTCGCCGAGAAGCTGCACATCGCCCCGCGCTCGGCCACCACCGTGGTCGACGCGCTGGAGGAGGCCGGCCTGGTCGAGCGCAGCCCCGACCCGGCCGACCGGCGGGCGGTGCGGCTCCTGCTGACCGCGGACGGCCGCGCGGCGGTGGAGCGGATCGGACGGGTTCGGGACGAGGTGGCGCAGGAGTACTTCGGCGAGGTCAGCCCCGGTGACGAGGAGGTGCTGCTGCGAGTGCTGCGCTCCGCCGAGGCCCGCTTCCTCGCAGCCGGGCCGCCCCGGCGGACGGCGCCCCCGGGCGCAGCGCGCTGATCCCGGTCCCGACGATCACCGGCAGCGCGGCGGCGATGCGGGAGCGGTCCAGCGTTACCTGGGCCGGTGCCGCGTCCGGACCCGGCTGACCCGGCGCTGCGGACGGGCGGGGCGCCGACGGCTCAGCCGGCGAAGCCGATGACCAGCCACATGAAGCCCACGCCGACGACAGTGCACAGCAGGGTGCTGCGCGAGGGGTGCGGGCTGTGCGCCTCCGGGAGGATGTCGGAGGTGGCCAGGTAGAGCAGGAAGCCGGAGAAGAAGCCCAGGTAGAGGCCGAGCAGGTGCTCGGGGATGGTGAACGCCAGGGTGATCGCGGCGCCGGACACCGGGGCGAGCGCGTCCGCCGCGAGCAGGGTGACGGCCCGGCGCCGGTTGTTCCCGTAGAGCCGGGTGATCGTGTACGTGTTGAAGCCGTCGGCGAAGTCGTGCGCGACGACCGCGATGGCGACGACCGTCCCGACCGTGGTGCCCGCCTGGAAGGCGGCGCCGATCGCGAAGCCGTCCATCACGCTGTGCCCGACCAGGGCCAGCGCGGCGGTCAGGCCGATGCCCTGGTGCCCGGCGTGGTGGGCGTGCGCGTGCTGGTGGCCGTGGGTGTGCTCGGCGTACTCGCCCTCGTGGCCGCGGTGGATGGCGACCGCCCGCTCGACCACGTGGATGGTGAGGAACCCGACGGCGAACATCAGCAGCGCCTGCGGCACGCCGTGCACCTCGCCCGGCGCCTGGCGCATGGCCTCGGGCAGCAGGTCGAAGGCGACCACGCCGAGCATCAGGCCGGCCGCGAAGCCGAGGACGAGGTGGCGGCGGTCGCCGGTGCGCTGGGCGACGAAGCCGCCGATCAGGGTCATCAGGAAGGCCCCGGCGGCGACCAGGACGGCAGTCATCGGGACGCCTCCGTCGGGGTGCGCCCGTCTCCGCCGTGCGGTCTGCCCATCGTCTCCCCCTGTGCTCCACCCATGGCCGGGCCGACCGCCGACCGTACCGGACGGGTGTTCGGCGCCTGTCGGCCGGGGTGCCGCAGGCCGGACACGACCCGCTCCCCAGCCTCGGCGCGGGTGCGGCGGCGCGCCCGCCGGGCAGGCCGACGGGGTGAGGCGCACGTCGGGCGGGGACCGTGCCGGAAAAGGGACGCCGCGGGGATGGCGCGGAGGTGGGGCGGTCAGTGCCCGGCGGTCAGTGCCCGACCGTCAGCGGCCGGCGGCGAACGGCAGGCCGAGGTGGGTGCGGGCGAGTTCGCGGACGCCCTCGCCGTCGATCAGGTGGATGTGCCGGTGGCCCTCGTCGGCGGTCAGGTCCAGGGCCTCCTCGCCGAACCGGCCGGTGGTCAGCCGCAGGCCCCGCTCGGCGGACTCCTCCTCGACCGCCTCGGCGAGGGTGGTGATCTCCGCCGCGGTGACCGGTTCGGCGCCCCGGGAGGCCCAGACCACCCAGCGGCCGGGCAGCGCGCTGCCGGGCACGCCCTCGGCGGTGGCGACCAGCCCGGCCGGGCCGCGCAGCCGGACGCTCCACTCGGCGAGCCCGCCCCGGGTGAGCAGGTCGCGCACCAGCTGGGCGAACTCGTTCGCGGACAGGTCGGGCGCGGCCGGGACGGCGGCCGACGCCCGGGCGGCGGGCTGGACCCCGGTGCGGGCGTACGGGTCCGGGGTGACGGCGGCACCGAGCTGGCGCAGCCGCACCAGTGCCTCGTCCTGCTCGGCGTCCGCGTACACGCCCTCGTCGTCGCGCTCCTCGTACGGGGTGGCGGGCGGCAGCAGCCGGGTGCGGGCCAGCGCGTCGCGGTCGGCGTCCACGCTGACCAGGCAGAGCGGCTCGGCCGCGCCGGGCTCGCGCAGCCAGCCGTTGAGCACCACGCCGGCGAGTATCTCGTCGGTGTCGACGGCGTCGGCGGCCTGCAACGCGCGCAGGGCGAGCCGGGCGACCAGCCGCAGGTAGTCGGTGGCCCGGTCGGCGGGCGGGCGCGGCACCGGGAGGATGTCGCCGTCGGGGGCGAGCCGGTAGCCGCTGAGCGAGGGCACCAGGTCCAGCGGTGGCAGGTCGAGGTCCAGTACGGCGGTGCGGGTGAGCGGGCGGAAGACCGCCCGGCAGGGGGCCGGGAGGTCCTGGGTGGCGGTCTCGGCGGCGGCGAGCGCCCGTTCCAGCAGCGACTCGACGGCGGCGGGCTCGGCCAGCCGGTAGGCCCGGCGGCACTCCTCCAGGCTCTCGTTGTACTCGCGCACGGCGCGGGCACGGGCCTCCTCGGCGGCCTCGTGGGCGCGCCGGGACTCGTCGGCGGCCGGGCTGACCGCCTCGGCCCGGCGGGTGCGCCACTCGCGCAGCGCCCGCTGGTGGGCGAGCCGGGCCCCGGCCAGTTCGCGCTGGTAGCCGGAGTCCAGCAGGCGGCGGGCCGGGGCGCCGTCGGGGTCGGCCACGGGCGGCTCGGCGGGCGCGAAGTCCTCCCAGCGCGGCTCGGCCTCGCCGCCGGTCTCCGGACCGTCGGCGAGGTAGGGGCGGGGCTCGTAGCGGCGCAGCTGGCTCTCGAAGTCCATCGCCGAGACGGGCAGCGCGGCCCGGCGCAGCAGGTCGGCCAGCCGGTCGTGCTCCGCCTGGACGGTGAGCGTGCGGTGGTGGGTCAGCGCGGCGGCCCGGGCGTGCGCCGCGACGGCCTCCTCGGGGTCAGACGGTATGTCAGCGCCCGGGCCGGGGAGGCCGCCTCCGTCTTCCGCGACCTCGGCGCCGTCCGGGCCCGGGTCGGCGCCGAGGTCGCGGAAGACGGAGGCGAGGAAGCCCGGTCGGGGGAACTCGACGGTGGCGGTGCCGTCGGGCTGGCCGTCTGCTGAGTGCTGCATCGGTCGTCGTTCCCCCATGCTCGTCCGGCGCCTGCCCGGGCCGGCCGGCGACCCTGCGGCCCGCCCCTGCCGGACATTGTCCACCGAACGGGCGCAGTGGTCAGCCAAGCCTCTCAGTTGGTCCGGGTGTTGGTCAGGTGCAGGCCGATGTAGCCGACATAGATCCGGCCACTGCCCGAGCAGTCGTCGAGGTAGTGCAGCCGGGGCGCGGTACGGCCGCCGCCGATCCGCAGGTGCGCGCCCATGAACGCGCGCCGCGAGACGTCGACGCTCTCCGGCACCGGCAGCATCCGTTCGCGCTTCCACTTGCCGTGGCTGAACACCGCCCGGGACTCGCCGCGCACCGCCTTGCGGGGCGGGAAGCGGTGGCACCCCTCCGGGGTGTGCTCGCACCACTGCTTGAAGTCCCCACCGGCCGCGCCGCGCACCGCCGCCTCGGCGTACTCCTGAAGGGCGGTCAGACCGTCCCAGGCGAGCCGGGCCCAGCCGGCCCCGGCGCACTGGAGCTCGTCCAGGGCGAGCGCGGTCTTCTGGTCACCGGTGAAGGTGAGCAGCGGGAACTCGCCCATTCTGGCGAGGAGTTCGGTGAAGGTCTCCGGTTTGCCGGACCGCCCGGCCGACGTGGCCCCGGGGCGCGCGACGACGGCCGGGACGGCGCAGTGACGGCTGGCCAGGGCGCGGGCGCCGGCCCGGAGCCGGCCCTTCCGGCGCGCGTGGTGGTCCTGGTGGTCCTGGCCCTCCTGACGTTCCCGGGCCTTCCGGCTCTCGTGGTGGTCGCGGCGCTCCCGGCGCAGGGTGCGGCGGACCCGCTCCAACTCGTCGACCCTGGCCTGCTGCTCGGCCCGGTCCTGCTGCTCCTCCCGGGCGAGCGCGGCCAGCTCGGCGTGGTCGGCGGCCGGGTCTGCGACCGGGCCGACGGTCGGAGCGGCGACCGGGCCGACGGTCGGAGCGGCGGTCGGGCCGGTGGCCGGAGCGCCGGCCGGGACGGCGGACGCACGGTGATGCGGTGCGGGTACGTGCAGCACCGGGACGGAGGCCAGTGGCAGCGGCAGCGGCAGGTCGGCGGCGAGGCGGCGCGGCTCGCGGGCGAGCAGCCCGGCGGCACGGCGGACGTCCTGCTCTATTCGCCCCCGGGCGAGGACCGGGTGCCGGGCGCCGTCCTGCCGGGAGGCCGGGTCGACCTCGGGCAGGTAGGTGCGCACCGCACCGCCGTAGACGGAGTGGTACTCCAGCGCGACGTTGAACCCGGTGCGGGCCCCCGGGTCCAGCACGTAGGCGGTGGCCAGGCCGGGCAGCTGGTGGCAGAGCGGGCGGACCACGTCCTCCACCCACCGGTCGAGCGGGAGGTTCGCCGGGACGCTGGCGACCACGGTGGGCAGCCGGCGCTCCGGATCGCAGAGCTCGTCGATCAGGCCGTCGACCTCGCCCGCGGTGATCACCCGCGGGGTGGGGTGGACGGCGGCCGGGCCGTCGGTGGCGTCGAGCAGGGGCAGCAGGGTGCGGGCGAGCTCGGGCACCGGCACCCGACAGGGCGTCCGCACGCCGTTCCCGGTGCTGTGCGTCTCGGCCTCCAGCCGGACCCAGGTGGGACCGCCGGGTGCGGTGGCCACCGTCAGGGTCAGCTGCCGCGTCCCGTGCGGGGCCGGGGTGCGCAGGCGGCGGCGGTCGTAGCGGCCGGCGCCCGGGCCGCCGCGCAGCGGGCCCTGGTCGCGGTCGAGCAGGACGCGGTCGCCCAGGCGGAGCCGCTCGGCGGCGGCGACGGGCGGCGGCGTGGTCGCGCCCGCTCCGGCGGCGGCCGGTCCGACGGGGATCGCTCCGACGGGGATCGGTCCGACAGCGATCGGTCCGGCGGGGGCGCGGACCGGGGGCGGGGGTTCTTCGCAACCCTCCTGTTTCAGCCAGGCGGCGAGCTGCTCGTCGGCCAGCGCGACGGCGTCGGCGTGCGGGAGGGTGGTGGTGACGGTCATCCGGTAGGGCGTCGCGGGGCCCCGGGGGCCGGGTAGGTCGGCACCGGCAGGCGACGGGGAACGATCTGAGGTCATATGCGCATACCTCCGTGGTGCGGGGTGGGGTCTGGTGTCCTCCATCGATGGGTTATTCGTCCGGTTCGGCCGGATCCTTGCTCAGGAAACGCCACAGCCCGGAGTGGAAGTTCCAGCTTCGGGCCACGTCAATACGTTCGAGTGAATCTGCTCAAGTAGCGCACCGCGCGTCGTGTGACTGTGCTCAGCCTTCGGCCGGGCCTGAGCCGCTGCGGATCCATACGGGCTCCGACACCGGTACGGCCAGCGGGCAGCCCTCCGGGGCCGCGTAGTCGGCGATCAGCACCACCGGCTCCGTACCCAGGTTGCGGCCCACGTGGACGTACACCGGGCCCGCCTCCTCGACCAGCGAGTCCCCGGCCCGGCTGACCTCGACCCGGCCGTCGTGCAGCGTGCGGGTGAGTGTTCCGGACAGCACCACCACCTCGACCCGGCCCGGGTGGTAGTGCCAGCCGGTGCTGGCGCCCGGGGGCAGGGTGATGGTCTGGACGAGGGGCATCTCGGGACGGCTTCCTGGTCGACGGCCGGACCAGGCTAGGCACGCCCAAGGGGCACCGAAACAGACCAGCCACGATGTGGCCGAATCTGTGGCGGAAAACCGCTGTCGCACAAGCACCTCGGACGAATATCTCGGACGGACGTGCGCCTCAGGCGGACAAACGTCTCGCCCGATCGTCCCGGGCCGGCGCTCCGGAGGAGCGCCCGTCGTTCAGACAGGCACCTCGACGTACGTCCGGCCGGCCGGGACCGCAACCGCGGTACCGCCGGTCGCCTCGGCCAGCCAGGTGTGGAAGGCCGCCACCTCCGGCTCCGGCACGCCCACCTCGATCCGCACGCCGGTGGCCTCGTAGGCGAGGTCGCTCACCGTGTACCCGGCGGCCCGCAGGTCGTTCTCCACCCGCCCGGCCCGCACGTGGTCCGCGGTGACCGCGAGCAGCGCGACCGGGCGCCGCTCCAGCAGGCCGACCTCGTCCACCGCCTCCGACACCGCGTTCCCGTACGCCCGTACCAGGCCGCCCGCGCCGAGCTTGATCCCGCCGAAGTACCTGGTCACCACCGCGACGGTGTCGGTCAGTCCGCGACGCCGCAGCACCTCCAGCATCGGCACCCCGGCCGTGCCGCCGGGCTCGCCGTCGTCGTTGGAGCGCTCGCGGCGCTGTTCGTCGCCGACCACGAAGGCGGTGCAGTTGTGCCGCGCGTCCCAGTACTGCTTGCGCACGCCCGCGATGAAGGCCTGCGCCTCGTCCTCGTCGGCCACCCGGGCGAGGCGGCAGATGAACCGGGACTTCTTGATCTCGATCTCGTGGCTGCCGGCCCGCCGGATGGTGAGGTACGGCCTGGCGGTCGGTTCCGGCGTGACGGACATGGCGCGGTGGTTCTCCCCGGAACGACGAAGGCTGGCGGTACCCGCCCCGGGTGTCCGGGCGGATACCGCCAGCCTAGTTGGCGTCGTGCGGTCAGCGACCGGCCAGGGCGTCCAGGGCGGCGCGGTCCAGACCGGTCAGCGCGGTGACCTCGGCCGGGTCGACGGCACCGCAGTCCAGGCCGCGCAGCAGGTAGCCGCTGAGCGCCCGGGCGGTGGCCGGCTCGTCCATCACGTCGCCGCCCGCCTTGGCGACGTACGCGGCCAGCCGGGCGGCGGCGGCCGCCAGGCCCTCGCGGTAGAAGGAGTACACCGCGACGTACCGGGTGGGCAGGTGCGCCGGGTGCATGTCCCAGCCCTGGTAGTAGGCGCGGGCCAGCGAGCGGCGGACCAGGTCGTGGTGGAGCTTCCAGGCCGCGTGCACCTGCTCGGTGGAGCCGGTCGGGATGACGTTGGTCGAGCCGTCGGAGAGGCGCACGCCGGTGCCGGCCGCGGCGACCTGCATGACCGCCTTCGCGTGGTCGGCGACCGGGTGGTCCATGCTCTGGTAGGCCGCGCTGACGCCGCAGGAGGCGCTGTAGTCGAAGGTGCCGTAGTGCAGGCCGGTGGCGCGGCCCTCGGCCGCCTCGATCATCCGGGCGACGGTGGCCCGGCCGTCCGGGCCGAGGATCGCCTGGGTGGTCTCGATCTGGATCTCGAAACCGATCCGGCCGGCGGGCAGCCCGGCGCGGCGCTCGAAGTCCTCCAGCAGCCGGACCAGCGCGGTGACCTGCTCGGCGTAGGTCACCTTGGGCAGGGTCAGGACCAGGCCGTCCGGCAGGCCGCCGTGCGCCAGCAGGGTGCCCAGGAACAATTCCAGGGTCCGGATGCCGCGGGCGCGGACGGCCGCCTCCATGCACTTGATCCGGATGCCGATGTACGGCGGCGCGGCGCCCTCGGCCACCGCGGCGGCGACCAGCTCGGCGGCCCGGACGGCGGCGGCGTCCTCCTCCGCGTCCGGGCGGGGGCCGTAGCCGTCCTCGAAGTCGATCCGCAGGTCCTCGACCGGCTCGCGCTCCAGCTTGGCGCGGACCCGGGCGTGCACGTCGGCGAGCAGGTCGTCGTCGGCCACGCCGAGGGCGCGGGCCAGCTCGGCCGGGCTGCCGGCGTGGGTGTCGAAGGCCTCCAGAGCCTGCCGGCCCCACTCCCGTACGGTGTCGGCGGCGAAGGCGTCGGCCGGGACGTAGACGGTGTGCACCGGCTGCCGGGTGCCGGAGTCGCCCGGGTAGCGGCGCGCCAGGTCGGCGTCGACCGGGGCGAGCAGCGCCTCCACGGCGGCGCGGGCGGCGTCGGAGAAGGAGGCCCCGCCCGTCGGTCCGTTACCGTCGACCTCGACCTGCGACATCCGCACTCCTCCATGCCGAACCAGCACTTCAACAATTTGTTGAGGTGAAGGTAGCCCCGGCGCGGTCGGGCGTCAATGGTCGACCGAGCGGTGGACGCGGGGCGGCGGTCGGCGGCCGGTGTGCCGCGCGCGGTGCACGGCGCACGGTGCACGGCGCGCGGGTCGGCGGAGGCGGTGGCCCGGTCAGTCCCTCCCAGCGGCGGCGTAGCGGTCGCGCAGCTGCGGGTACAGCTCGGCGACGTCCTTGGGGTGCACCGAGCCGTCCGGACGGTTGCCGGCGACGCCGTACTGCTTCGTCAGCCACTCGGCGAGGCGCTGCGGGTCGGGCTGGTGGTCGAAGGTGTCGATGTAGGTCACCAGCGCGTCGAAGGCCAGCTCCGGGTCGAGCCGCGCGGGCGCCGGACGCGGCGCGGGCTCTTCGCCCCGGACGTCCTGAGCATCCTGGCCGGCCTGGACGTCCAGAACGTCCTGCACCGGCTGGCCGGACTGGACGGGGGGCAGCGGCAGCTCGGCGGTGAGGTCGGCGGTACCCGGGTCGACCGGGAGCTCGTCGGGCTGGGGCTCCTCGTCGACCGGGCGCGGGGGCTTGAACCACGGCGAGGCCTGGCCCGGCACCCGCCCGCCCGGGCCGGTGTCGACCGAGTGACCGGTGGTGCGCACCGGACGCTCGGTCCAGACGTTCAGCTCCTCGCGCGGCGGCTGCGGATCCTGCGGCTCGGCGCTCTCCGGCTCGTGCGCGGCACGCAGCCGCACGGCGGCCAGCTTCGCCAGCATCGGGGCGGCCACCTCGGCGGACATCGGCGCAACGGCTGCCGGGGCGGGCGCGGCGACCGGAGATGCCTCGGGCTGCTGGACCTGCGGCGGGTGGGGCTGCTGGGCCTGACCCTGCTGCGGGCCCGGCTGCTGCGGGCCCGGCTGCTGCGGCTGTCGCGCCTGCTCGGGGCGGGGCACGGTGACGGGAGCCGGGGCCGGGGCGGGAGCCGCGGTGGCAGCAGTTGCGGGAGCAACGGCGACAGGGACCGCAGGGGCGGGCGCCGTGGCCTCGGCCGGTGCGATGGCTGCGGCGGCACGGGCCTCCTGGAGCTGGAGCTCCCGGGCCTCCTTGGCCTCCCGCGCCTCGCGCTCGCGCGTCTCCTCGTCCAGCCGTTCGAGCAGCGACGGGTCCAGCGGCACGCCGTACTTGGCGAGCTTGAGCGGCAGCAGGGCCTGGATCGGCGCCGAACGGCGCCAGCCGCGGCCGTAGCGGAAGCGCAGCTGCGCCCGGTAGACCAGCCGGTTCTGCTCCAGCCGGACGACCTCGTCGTACGAACGCAGCTCCCAGAGCTTCATCCGCCGCCAGAGCCGGAAGGTCGGCACCGGGGAGAGCACCCAGCGCATCAGCCGGACCGACTCCATGTGCCGGTCCGCCGTGATGGCCGCGATCCGGCCGACCGCGTGCCGGGAGGCCTCGACCACGACCACGAAGAGGATCGGGATGACGGCGTGCATCCCCATGCCGAGCGGGTCGCCCCAGGAGGCGGCCGCGTTGAAGGCGATGGTGGCGACGGTCAGCAGCCAGGCGGTCTGCCGCAGCAGCGGGAAGGGGATCCGCAGCCAGGTCAGGACCAGGTCGAGCGCCAGGAGCACGACGATGCCGGCGTCGACACCGATCGGGAAGGCGTAGGAGAAGGCGCCGAAACCTTTCTCTACGGCCAGCTCACGCACCGCGTTGTACGAGCCCGCGAAGCCGATGCCCGAGATGATGCAGGATCCGGCCGCGACCAGGCCGAGCAGGCCCCGATGGGCCTTGGTGAGCGTTGGGCGTGCCATTACGTCTATCAACCCCTGGTTGTCGGCTGCTGCCGTACGCTGCCTCGGCTGCCGGTTCCCGCTTGTCGGGGCGCCGGACGGCTGAGCGACCTCCGGGCTCGGCCCACCGGAGTTTACTCGTACGTGTGTTTCAGCGTTTCCGCAGCCTGGAGTGTCACTACGGGGGGCCGACCCCTGCCGGGGACGGGCGGGCCGTCAGCCGGTCTGTCCCGCCGTGCCGTTGAGGTACGTCAGCACGGCGAGCACCCGACGGTTGGCGTCCTCGGCAGGGGCGAGTTCGAGCTTGGTGAAGATGTTGGCGATGTGCTTGGCCACCGCGCCGTCGCTGACCGTCAGCCGGGCGGCGATCGCCGAGTTGGAACAGCCCTCCGCCATCAGCTCCAGCACTTCGCGCTCGCGCGGCGACAGCCGCAGCAGCGGGCCGGGCCGGCGCGAGGTGGTCTGCATCAGCTTCGCGATCACGTCCGGGTCCATCGCCGTCCCGCCGGCCGCCACCCGGCGGACCGCGTCGATGAACTGCCCCGCGTTGAAGACCCGGTCCTTCAGCAGGTAGCCGATGCCGCCGCTGCCGTCGGCCAGCAGCTCGCGCGCGTACAGCTGCTGGACGTGCTGCGACAGCACCAGCACCGGCAGGCCCGGAATCTCACGGCGCGCCTTGAGCGACGCCTGGAGTCCCTCGTCCGTGAGCGTCGGCGGCAGGCGGACGTCGACCACCGCGACGTCCGGACGGTGGGTCAGCAGCGCCTCCAGCAACTCCGGACCGGTCTCCACCGCCGCCGCGATGGTGAAGCCGTGCGCTTCCAGCAGCCGGATCAGGCCTTCGCGAAGGAGGTAGAGGTCCTCGGCGAGGACAACTCGCACGGCAGCTCCAAGGTGATGGTGGTCGGACCGCCCGACGTGCTGTCGATGGCGAGGACACCGTCGAAGGTACCCAATCGCCGCTCGATCCCACGCAGGCCGGTCCCCCGGCCCGGATCCGCCACGCCCACCCCGTCGTCCGTCACCGTGACCCGCAGGCGACCGGCCCGGTACAGGATGTCCACCCAGACCTGCTCCGCCGCCGAGTGCTTGGCCGCGTTGGCCAGCAACTCGCAGATGCTGAAGTAGACGGCCGCCTCCACCGGGGCCGCCGGACGGTCCGGCAGGCTCACGCACACCTCGGTCGGCAGGGCGCTGTCCAGCGCCAACGCCCGTACCGCGTCGCCCAGTCCGCGCTCGGCCAGCACCGGCGGGTGGATGCCCCGGACCAGGTCCCGCAGCTCCTGCAAGGCCCGCGCCGAGGACTGCCGCGCCTCGGAGAGCAGCTCCCTGGCGGCCACCGGGTCGGTGTCCATCAGGTGCTCGATCGTGCCCAGCGTCATCCCTATCGCGACCAGTCGCGCCTGGGCGCCGTCGTGCAGGTCCCGCTCGATCCGCCGCAGCTCGGCCGCCTGGCTGCCCACCGCGTCCGCCCGCGTCTCGGTCAGCTC
Organism: Kitasatospora sp. NPDC097643; assembly: GCF_040302625.1. NCBI lineage: Bacteria > Bacillati > Actinomycetota > Actinomycetes > Kitasatosporales > Streptomycetaceae > Kitasatospora > Kitasatospora sp. NPDC097643. The sequence goes on from NZ_JBEOSA010000047.1 coordinate 70,588, forward strand.
GGCCACCCGCCTGGTCAGCTGGGCGTGCGTCGACCGGCCGGCGCCGTCCAGGACCCGACGGGCCACCTCGACGTAGCCGCGCACCGCGTACGGCGCCACGAGTATCCCGACGGCGATCATGGCGAGCCCGACCGCGGCGCTCATCAGGATCGACACCAGGCGCGGGGGCACCGGCCCGACCGCCTCGGCGGAAACCGGCCCCGACAGGGTGTACAGCGTGCCGACCAGCAGCAGGGCGGCCACCGGGCCGGCGAGGGCGACCGTGACGAGGGGATTGACCACCAGCCAGGCCAGCTCCGCGCGGGTGGTCCCGTCCCGCAGGCCCCAGTGCGTCAGCTGCACGTACTTCGCGACCGTCCGCGAGCGGTGGTAGGAGTACCCCGTCCACCAGTGCCCGCGCTCGTCCGGCTCCAGCACCGGCAGCGGCTCGTACACCGCCGGCAGCCTGATGCCGTACCAACGCGCCAGCTGGCCCCGCGTGCGGTTCGCGGTACGGCGGAGCAGCATGACCGCGACCAGCCCGCCCGCCGCGGCCGCCGCCGCGAGGGCGAACAGGATCACCGGGCTGTACTCCTGGAGGAAAACGGTCGTCGTCGCCGCCGCCGCGATCGCCGCCCCGACCGGAAGCACCACCCCCGGCAGCGCCCCCAGCACCAGCACGGCCAGCCGCGTCAGCCCCTGGGCGCCCGAGACGAGGGCCGCCTCGGCCTGAGCGCGCACGGCCGCGCCGCTCGTACGACTCGTTGTAGTCACGGAAGCTCCTGATGCTGGTACCGATCGTCCTTCATCAGTGTTCACGAGCCGCCGCCTCCGGACACTGGCCATGGCACCCCAATTCCGAGGTGGACCTAGCACCACCTACAGGTGGTCATAGGAGCACCAAAGTTCTGGGGTTGTCCGGAAATGCGAAGAACCCCCATCCGGAATCCGGATGGGGGTTCTTCAGAAGAATTGTTCGGCGGCGTCCTACTCTCCCACAGGGTCCCCCCTGCAGTACCATCGGCGCTGTGAGGCTTAGCTTCCGGGTTCGGAATGTAACC